>DATKFU010000373.1:0-17632 GCA_035511215.1 Bryobacteraceae bacterium
TCCGATTATGGCGCCGAATCCGCTGACGGCGACGATATCCATTTTTCGTAGCAACATGCAGGACAAGATCATGAAGTCGGCGGACGCGATGCCAGAGTCCAAGTACAGCTACCGGCCGACGAAGGACGTTCGCTCGTTTGCAGAGATCCTGAATCATGTGGCGGATATATCCTACAAATTGTGTTCAGACGTCAAGGCTGAAGCGAACCCCGCCACGGCTACCGCGAAGGATTCGAAGACCCAGATCATGGCCCACCTCAAAGGCGCGTTCAATTACTGCGATGGCGTGTACTCCGGGTTCACCGATGCGCACCTCAATGACCCGGCGGACTTCTTTGGCGCCAAGACGAACAAGATGTTCGTCTTAACGCAAGTCGGAAATCATGACGCCTTGCATTACGGCAATCTCGCCACGTATCTGCGCCTCAATGGCCTCGTGCCGTCCGGGGGCTGGTTTTGATTGGCCCAGCGGCGTCCGCGTCCCACTAAGCGATTTCGCACGGGCTGACTTTTTGGCGCGTGGCGCGGCCGAGCGCTAAGCCGCTCAACACCCGCATGGTCTGCTCCGGGGTTGTGTCGTGACAATATCGTGTCCGCCCGACAGCTTAAGTGGAGCAGTTGCAATGCGAGAACGTATCCGTAGTCGAGCGGTACCACTGTAAAGTAGATAAGATGTATTTTCCTTCGGAATTCATGATGCCGTCCACTCTGGCCAGCGTCACCTGCGCGATACAGGTGGCTCAATGGGCGGATAACACTGGAAACGGCCGGGACGATATTATCTATGTCATCGAGCACGCGGATGAAGGCCAGTCCAACCTGAGGAATAAGTGGAAGTAATTGTCCAATATTAGGGTCTAACCGGGCCCCGGTCTTCCGTCCTCAACTCCAGCTCCGCCCACCGCGCATACAACTTCTCCACCGCGGCTTCCGCCGCCTGCATTTCCGCGTATCGCTGCTGTAGCGCGACCGGATCGGAAACCACCGCGGGCGCCTGCATCGCCGCGCGCGCCGCCTCCAGCGATTGCTCGGCTTCAAGTATCCTTTCCTCCATCCGCTCCCACTCGCGCGCCTCCAGATACGCCAGCTTCTTCCGCGGCGCCGCGGTCTCGGCAGCCCGTGCGGCGTAGCCCTCCGGCCGGTCCTCCTTCGCCCGCGCCGGCTTCACCGCGCGCGCCTGTTCCCATTGCGAGTAGTCCGCGAAAACCTCCGCGCCGCCCTCGCCATTGAGGCCCAGTACCACCGTCGACACCCGATCCAGCATGTACCGGTCGTGCGTCACCAGCACCAGCGCGCCGGGAAAATCGGTCAGGCTCTCCTCCAGCACTTCCAGCGTCGGGATATCCAGATCGTTGGTCGGCTCGTCCAGCAGCAGCACGTCCGCCGGCTGCAGCATCAGCCGCGCAATCACGATGCGCGCCCGCTCCCCACCCGAAAACCGGCCCACCGGAGTATCCAGTTGCTCCGGACTGAACAGGAAGCGTTTCGCCCAACCCGCGATGTGTATCGGGCGATCGCGGTATATCACGCTATCGCCGTGCGCTCCCAGCCCCTCCCGCAGCGGCGCGGCCGGATCGAGCTGTTCGCGGCCCTGGTCGAAATACACCACGCGCAGCCCGTCGGCGCGTTCGACAGTGCCCGCGTCGGCCTGCATCTCGCCTTTCATCACCCGCAACAGCGTGGTCTTGCCGCTGCCGTTCGGCCCGGCGAGGCCCAGCCGCATCCCCGGCGAAAGCGAGAAGCTCAGGTCGCGAAACAACTGCCGCCCGCCCAGCTGCTTCGAGATAACGTCCGCGCGGATCAGCTTCCTGGTCTGCCGCCCGGAAGCCGTGAAGTCGATGCGCGTCGTAGCCTTCGCATTGCGCGCCGAAACTTCCGCCAGCTCGCCCATCAGCGCATGCGCTGCGTCAATGCGTGCCCGCGACTTGCCGGTGCGCGCCTTCGGACCGCGCCGTAGCCATTCCACTTCGCGCCGCACACGGTTGGCCAGCGCCGCCTGCTGCTCCGTTTGCGCCTCCAGAAAAGCCTCGCGCTTCTCCAGAAAATCCGCGTACGCCCCCTCCGCGCGAAACATGCCGTCCGGATAGGCGCGATTGATCTCCGCCACTTCCGTCGCGGCGTTTTCCAGGAAATAGCGGTCGTGGCTGACCACCACCGCCGCGAACGACGCGCCCTCCAGCAGCCTCTCCAGCCACAAAATCCCTTCCAGGTCCAGATGGTTGGTGGGCTCGTCGAGCAACAGCACGTCCGGATTCCGAATCAGCTCGCGCGCGATCGAAAGCCGCCGCTTCCACCCACCGGAAAGCGACTCCACCGCGGCGCTCCCGTCCGCGAAGCCCGCCTTTCCCAATGTCACGCTGACCGCCGCCGTGCGCTCCGCCTCGTCCATCTCATGCAGCGTCGAGCGCTCGATCCCGCGCCCCGGCAGCGCCTCTTCCAGCACTTGGCCCACGGTCATGCCGGCCGCGAACTCCGGCTCCTGCGGAACGTAGGCGATGCGCGTCAGCTTGCGCACCGTGCGCATGCCCGTGTCCGGCTCGAGCAAGCCCGCCATGATCTTCAGCAGCGTGGATTTGCCCGAGCCATTCGGGCCGATCAACCCCAGCCGCTCGCCTTCGGAAATGTGTATGGAGATGTTGGAAAACAGCGGCGCTGCGCCGAACGACTTGCCGGCGCCCATCACGGAGAGTAGCGGCGCGGGCATCTGTTTCAGGATACCCTAGTAAGGTGTTCCGCCTCTTCTACGCGATCGAATTCCTGATCGCCCTCATTGCCACGTACACCGTCTGGAGCCAGGTCGGCGGGCAGTACCATCTCGACCTGATGGCGTGGTATTGGAAGCTGTGCTTGGGCGCCGGTATCGCGTTCGCGGCGGTGAGAGCCACGGCCGCCGCGGTGAAGGGCGAGCGCGCCTGGAATGCCCGTACGCTGCGCTGGATCTCCGTCGTGCTTGCACTGGCGCTCGTCTGCGGCCTGGTCACTTACTACTACCACCTCAACGAGCCGCCCCCCGACGACGACGACCAGGAGGATACCACCACGCCCACTGCCCAAACCGCCTATTAGTGGGGCAGGCTCGTAGCCAGGCTCGTAGCCTGCTGCGGCCTCGCAGGCCGCCAACTGAAGGATAATGAACCCATGACCGGAATCCAGTACGTGACCGACCAGAAGGGCCGCAAGGTGGCCGTTCAAATCGATCTGTGAAAATATCGGGACCTCTGGGAAGACATCCAGGATGTGCTTGTGTCGCGGTCGCGGCGTCACGAGAAGCGCATTCCGCTGGACAAAGTAAAAGCGGGTCTGATCAAGAGCGGCAAGCTCTCGCGTGCCTAGCTATCGCGTCGTCTTAACCGCAAGCGCGGAAAAAGAACTGTATGGCTGCCCGCCCAAATGATCGCCCGCATCGTGCCCCGTTTGGAACGCCTCGCGGCGGCTCCCCGGCCTCCGGGCTGTAAAAAACTCAAGGGCGGCGATAGCGAGTGGCGGATTCGCATCGGCGATTACCGGGTCGTATACGAGATTGACGACACGGCCAAGACGGTAGACGTGACGCGGATCGCTCATCGGCGCGAGGTCTCCGAGTAAGGGCATTGTTCTGTCCGGAGAACACACCGGGGGCAATTTTTAAACCGGAACGGGACGGACGATAACGGTTGCAGTCCCAAAGGGCCGCCTGAGTAATCATCAACCACGTCTCCCTCCGTTCCCCACGGTCATTGTAACCAAATCGCCTTCGAGGAGTATTCGGGAAGGGGGACCACATGGCCACAATAACGGACAGAATTACCAGCGATTTGCGTTTCGGGCTCCGCCAGCTCCGCTGAATCCGGCATTCACGGCGGCGGCCGTCCTGTCGCTGGCCCTTGGGATCGGCGCAAATACAGCCATTTTTCAGCTCATCGACGCCATCCGCCTGCGGACGCTCCCGGTCCAAAAACCGCGGGAGCTCGCATACCTCGATTTAGCCGACGGCTCTTGGCGATCGGGATGGCAGTCGACCCGCAGCGCGCGCTTGACCTACGCACTTTGGGAGAGCCTTCGCACCCGGCAGCAAGGCTTTTCCGGAACGCTGGCGTGGGGTGCCGCGCGCTTCAACCTGGCCCAAGGCGGCCAGGTGCGATTCGCCGAGGGCCTCTTCGTCAGCGGGAATTTCTTCCACATGCTGGGCATTCCTCCGGAGATAGGGAGAACATTCAGCGCGCAGGACGATCAACCCGGCTGCGGATCGCCTGGAGCCATCATCAGTCATGGATTCTGGCAGAGCGAGTTCGGCGGGGACCCGGCCGTCACCAGCCGCACTGTAAGACTCGACGGCAGGCCTTTCCCCGTTCTCGGCGTAACTCCGCCTGGGTTCTTCGGCGTGGAAATCGGCCACCGTTTCGACATCGCCGTGCCGGTGTGCGCCGATCCAATCTTTTACGAGGGCTTACGAGCCAGGCAAGAACAGGATTCCCCTGCGCACCGCCTGGTGGCTTTCGGCCATGGGCCGCTGAAGCCCGGCTGGACGATCGAGCGCGCGAATGCCCAGTTGCAGGCCATTTCCCCGGCGATCATGGAGGAAACCCTCCCGCCCTTTTACCGGGCGGACAATGCCAAGAAGTATCTCGCAAACGAGCTCAGTGCCTCGCCGGGCGCGACGTGTGTGTCCCAATTGGGGCGGCAATATGAAGACCCGCTTTGGATACTGCTCGCCACCACGGGGCTTGTTCTGCTCATCGCCTGCGCCAATCTAGCAAACCTGTTGCTGGCACGGGCCAGCGTGCGCGAGCGTGAGATCGCGGTGCGGCACGCGCTGGGCGCGTCCCGCGGACGGCTGATTGCGCAATTGCTATCCGAAAGCCTGCTGCTCGCGATGCTCGGTGCGTCACTGGGCGCGCCGCTCGGGAGTCTTCTGAGCCGGGGGTTGATTGCATTCCTCTCGACGCAGGGTAACCAGATGTTTGTGGCATTGGGGACCGGCTGGCGGGTGCTCGGATTCACCGTGGGCATAGCCCTGGCTACCTGCCTGCTCTTCGGACTGGGCGCCCGCATTGCGCGCCACGCGGTTGGCTCCGGCGTTCTGCTACTGGCGATCGATCTTGTGGTAGGAACCGCACTGGCCGCGTGGGCTGGCGAAGCGGCCGCGGCGCTGCTCTATGGTTTGAAGCCGCGGGACCCGCTAACGTTGGGCGGGGCCATCGCGTTGTTGGCGGTGGTGGCGTTGTTCGCCAGCTACGGACCAGCGTGGAGAGCGTCCCGTATAGAGCCAATGGCCGCCCTCCGTGATGAATGAAAGTGGGGCAGGCTCGCAGCCTGGCTCGCAGCCTGCAGCGGCCTCGCAGGCCGCTAAACTGCGCCGGCAGTCACAAGCCGAGCTCCGCCGCCCATAACCCTGAAAACAAACGCCCAAACGCCAATCCGCATGCCGAACTCCCGCCGCCGGCATGCTACGCTCAGTCCGGGGTAGGTCAAATAGCCGACTTTATCTCCGGCAAACCGAAACTTTCGGCGTTGCGCGGTGTTTAAGGTATAGTAGACCATCGGAGCGCTGCTTCCCAAGGAGGAACATGATGACGAATTACAACGAAAAAATCGGTCGTAGAGGCCCGGGGGGGGCACCAAATATCTCCCTTTTTTGCATCTAGCCGCGCTGGCGCTTCTCATACCCTGCATCGGCGCCGCGCAGGCCACCACCTACGAGGTACTGTACAGTTTCACGGGCAACCCCGACGGTGCTCAGCCCGATGCAGCTTTGGTAATCGGTAAGGATGGCGCGCTTTACGGTACCACCAATGTCGGCGGCTCTTCCGAGCTCGGCACAGTCTTCAGACTGTCGCCGGCGACCGGTGTTCCCTGGACGGAGACCGTGATCCACAATTTCACTGGGCCCGACGGACAATACCCCACCGCTGCCTTGGTCTCCGATGGAGGATCGTTTTATGGCGCCACGAAATTTGGTGGGACTGGCGCGGGGACCATCTTCGAACTGGCGCCGCCGGCCAATGCGGGAGGCGCCTGGACCGAAACCCTCTTGTACAGCTTCGTCTATAGCAAAGACAGCCAGAACGTAGCCCCGATTGGGCCGCTACTGATAGCCCCAGGTGGAACGATGTTCACTACGACGGAGGGTGCGCCCGATGTGCCGCTCGGCTTGCGTTTCGGTGCGGTAATAGCTTTAGTGCCCCCGGCAGCGCCGGGCGACGATTGGGCGGAGTACGAAATATCTCCTTTCGGGGGACCTCCCGAGGGGGAGTGGCCATTCGCGGGCGTAGTTTCCGAAGGTGGGTCGCTGTTCGGGACAGCAGCCTACGGTGGCGACGAATATTGCGATGGACCAGAAGGTTGCGGCACGGTCTACGAGTTGACGCCACCGGCAATCCAGGGTAACCCTTGGACGCAAACGACGATTCACACCTTCGGATCAGTGCCCAACGACGGCGCTGACCCAGAGGCACTAACAGTGGGTCCGGGCGGAGTGCTCTACGGCACGACCCAGTCCGGCGGCACCGAGTTCTGCCCGACCGCCGATGGCGTCGGCAACCCGTGTGGCACCGTTTTCCAATTGGCACCGCCGACAGTGTCGGGCGGGACCTGGACATATTCAGTAATTTATAACTTCACGGCGACCAACGGCGATGGAGAGGCTCCTAGCGCAGGCGTGGTGGTGGGTAAGAACGGAGCACTCTACGGTACGACGCAATATGGCGGGAGCGCCACGTCGGCTTGTCCGCCTTCATACTACGTGCTTCCTGGTTGCGGCACGGTATTCGGGCTAACGCCGCCAGCCACGCCGGGCGGTACCTGGACTGAGAAAGTGCTGCACAGCTTCTCTGGCGCGAACGGCGACGGTTCCATGCCCGTGGCAGGTCTGGCCCTGAGCTCGGACGGAGTGCTCTATGGCACTACCTCCGCCGGCGGCACGGCAGGCAAAGGCACCGTATTCGCCATCGTGCCGTAATGTTACGAAATGCTACAAAGAACCAAGATATTCCGGCCCCAGTACGAAGGCGCGGATCTCCGTCGAAGCCAAACCGAAAAAAACCGAACGAACCCAATCCGACCATTTGTTTTCAATAAACCCGCGCTCCGTGGGGCAGGCGTCCACGCCTGCTGAGTGTCTCCAGACCCGACCGAGCCAGCGCCGCACCGAGCTCCGCCGCCCAAGCGAACTCCTGCCGCCGGCATGCCATGCTCTGTCCGGGTAGATTATTTCCCCGCCATGATGTCACGGAATGTTACAAAGAATCCGGCCCCGTTACAAAGGCGCGGATCTCGTCGAAGCCAAAATGAAAGAACCGAACGAACCCAATTCGACCATTTGTTTTCAGCAAACGCGACAAAAGGCGACGAAATGCAACCCTGCCAGCCTTTTGTGGGCAGGCGTCCACGCCTGCTGAGGGTCTCCAGACCCGCCCGAGCGAGCCAGCGTGGCGCTGCGTGATGACTGAGTGGGGCAGGCTCAAAGCCTGCAGCGGCCTCGCAGGCCGCCAACGCGCGCCGGCAGTCACACGCCGAGCTCCGCCGCCCATGAACTTGAGAACAAACGTCCAACTCCAATCCGCATGCCGAACTCCTGCCGCCGGCATGTTACGCTCAGTCCGGGGTAGGTTATTTCACCAGCGCAATGTACTGTAACGGAATGTTAAAAAGAATCAAATAAAAACCGGCCCCGCTAAAAATGCGCCGAGCTCGGTCGAAGCCAAACCAAAAAACCGAACGAACCCAATCCGACCATTTGATTTCAGCAAAGGCGACAAAAGGCGACGAAATGCAACGAAATGCAACCCCTGCCAGCCTTTTGTGGGGCGGGCGTCCACGCCTGCGGCGGGTCGCCAGACCCGCCCGACCGAGCCCCAAGGTACATTGGGATAAATGTCTCACATAGTGGTACACCGCCTCGCGCACGAACCTCGTCCGACGGACTACCGGCGATTCAGCCGGGTCGCCTGGGCCGTGCTGGCGTACAACATGTTGGTCGTCCTCTGGGGCGCATTCGTGCGCGCTACCGGCTCCGGCGCCGGCTGCGGAAACCGTTGGCCGCTGTGCAACGGGGTGATGGTGCCGCGCGCCCCGCGCATCGAAACCATCATCGAGTTCACCCACCGCGCCACCAGCGGACTGGCGCTGCTGAGCGTCGCCGCGCTTTGCGTCTGGGCTTTCCGCCTGTTCCCGCGCGGTCACCGCGCACGTACCTATGCGGTACTCTCCGTCGTGTTCCTGTTTGCAGAAGCCTTGCTGGGCGCCGGCCTGGTTGTGTTTCAATACGTGGAGCACAACGCCTCGGCGGGCCGCGCCGCATACCTCTCGGCGCACCTGGTGAACACGCAGATACTGCTCGCCATGCTGACCCTCACGGCGTGGTTCGGTGCCGATCCCGTTTTGCGCCCCTGGCGCTCCGCGCCGAAACTGGTAATGGCCGCACTGCCCGCTGCCCTTGTGGTAGCCGTCAGCGGCGCGATCGCGGCGCTGGGCGACACGCTATTTCCAGCCGCTTCGGTGGCCTCCGGAATGCGCCAGGAGTTCTCGCAAACGGCCAGCACGCTGCAGCGCCTGCGCGTCGTGCACCCGGTGCTGGCAGTCGCGGGCGGAGCTTTGCTGTTGGCGGCGGCGGTCGCAGCCATACGATCCGGACGCAGCCGCATGGGCGCGGTCGTTGCTGCACTGGTGTTCTTGCAACTGGCGGCTGGAGGGCTGAACATCGTCCTGCTCGCGCCGGTCTGGATGCAGATCCTGCACCTGATGCTGGCCGACTTACTGTGGGTAGCGTTGGTAGTGATGACGCTCGAAAGCGCCCGCTAGCGTAGCCGTGGGGCAGGCCATCGTTGCTTGTGGCCTGCGGGTGTTCGAGCCAGCCGATAAGCCACTTTCAGGGCTTTTAAGTACACTCATCCGCCGAAATAATCAGTCAATAGATCGAATCCGATGTAAAATTAAGCGAAACTACTTCCAATTAAGCGGAAATCCCGGCGGATAAATGATCGCGGTCGAGAGAAAAGGAATCCGATTCTATGTTCAGGATAACTGCTCGATCCGCGATCTCTCACTCCTGGCGCCGCCGCATCATTTCCAAATGTCTACCGGTCCTAGTTATCTCCCTCGCGCCCACACTGCGCGCCGCGGACCGCATTACTCTTCCTATCGACGATAGCCGCAGCGTGGCACTGCCCGGCCATGTGAGCCCGCGAATCAACGCCGCCCTGGACCAGGGACCCGCCGCCCAATCCATGGATCTTCCGTATGTCACTCTGGTACTCGGTCCCTCGGCCGGCCAACAGGCCGATCTCGACCGGTTATCTGCGCAGCAGCAGGATCCCTCGTCGCCGGACTACCATCGTTGGCTCACTCCGGAGCAATACGCGGACCGGTTCGGAGTAAGTCGGGCCGACATAGAAAAAATGGTTACGTGGCTGCGTCAACATGCGCTTACCTTGAAGTCCGTCGCGCGTGCGCGCAATGCGGTCGCTTTCGGTGGAACCGCGGGCCAAATCGGCGCTGCCTTCCGCATCGAGATTCATCGCTATCTGGTGGGCGGCGAATCGCACTACGCGAATAGCGCCGACCCGTCCATACCGGCGGCTTTCCAGGGCGTCGTTGTAGCCATTCATGGGCTGCATGACTTCCGCTTGAAGCCCGCGCTACGGCCGGGCGCGCAGCCGCGAGATACCCAGGGTTCCGCCTACTCGCTCGCTCCCGGCGACATAGCCACTATTTACGACATCGCTCCCCTGTACAGCGCCGGCATCGACGGAACGGGGCAGAAGCTGGTAATTACCGGGCAGACTCAGATTAATCTATCGGATATCCAGCAATACCGCAGTTTTTTCAATCTGCCGGTGAACAACCCCACCGTGCTGCTGGTTCCCAACACTCAGGATCCCGGGATTGTCCAGGACTACCTGCCGGAAGCCGACATCGATCTGGAACTCTCCGGGGCGGTGGCGCGCAACGCCAGCATTCTCTTTGTCTACTCGACCAACGTCACTGATGCGCTGCAATACGCCATCGATCAGGTCCTGGCGCCGGTGGTCGGTATCAGCTACGGCAACTGCGAATTGCAGACGGAATCGGCGTTCGCGACGACTCTCCAAACTTGGGCGACGCAAGCCAACGCGCAGGGTCAGACCGTGATCGCCGCCTCGGGCGACGAAGGCGCGGCGGATTGTTTCGGCGGAGACGTCGCCGCCACTAATAACTCCCTGTCGGTGGATACTCCAGCCTCCCTTCCGCAGGTGACTGGCGTGGGCGGCACGGAATTCGTTGAAGGAAGCGGAAGCTATTGGAATCTCATCGATTCCAGTAACCACGCCTCGGCGCTGTCTTACATTCCCGAAATCGCCTGGAACGACAGCGCTCTCCAAGGATATCCGAATGCCAGCGGCGGCGGTGCGAGTGTGTATTTCTCCAAGCCATCGTGGCAGACCGGCGCCGGCGTCCCAGCCGACGGCGCCAGAGATGTTCCGGATGTGGCGCTCTCGGCTTCCTCCCGTCACGATGCCTACCAGATCTACACCTCGGGCACCTTTCAGGCTTACGGAGGCACCTCGTGTACGTCTCCCGAATTTGCTGGAATCGCCGTTTTGCTGGGCCAGTACCTGGTCGCCAAGGGCTTTCAGTCCAGCCCCGGCTTGGGCAATATCAATCCGGCACTCTATACTCTGGCGCAGAACCCGGCTTTGTTTCATGACATCACCATGGGAAATAATATTGTGACTCCCGGTGGGACGGCCATCGGGTATAGCGCCGGCGTGGGCTATGATCGGGTCACCGGCCTGGGTTCCCCGGATGTCTACGCTTTGGTTACGGCGTGGCACGGTGAAAGCGCGACCCTCAAGAACAGCGTTACCATGACGCTCGCGGCCAGCGCGGATAGCGTGACCTTCAGCGGCACGACGGTACTGACAGCCACCGTCGCGGGAACGAGCGGCGCGATCCCCACCGGTACCGTGGCCTTTTCGGCGGGGGATTATGCGCTGGGTACGGCTGCCCTCAACGGCAGCGCGGCGGCCACTCTGACGCTGAGCGGCGCGCAGTTGGCCGTGGGCGCCAATGGCATCGCGGCGCAATACGATGGCGACACTTCCTATTACGGCGCAACCGCTTCCGCCAGTCTCACGGTCACGTCGCCCGGTAACGGCCCGCCGGCGATCGGAGGACTGTTGAACGCAGGTTCCTACACGCCGGCCTCTGCGCCAGGCGGCATTCTGAGCGTCTTCGGCACGCAACTGGCCCCCCCGGGCGTCCAGGTGAGCGCCCCGGGCGTGCCCCTGCCTATCATGCTGGCCGGCACATGGGCGGCCATCAACGGCATCCCCGCGCCGCTCTATTACGTGTCGGACACGCAAGCGAACATCCAGATTCCCTTCGAAGTGCCTGCCAACTCGACCGCCGTCCTGGAGGTCTACAATAACGGCCAGAGCGTCGTCTACAATCTCAACTTAGCCGCTACCGCTCCGGCGATCTTTACCACCAACGCGCAAGGCACGGGTCAAGGCTCCATCCTGAACACTTCTTCTCAATTAGTGGACACATCGCATCCGGCCAAGCCCGGTACCACTTATATCCAGATCTACTGCATGGGCTTGGGCGCGGTCACCAATCAGCCGGCGGATGGCGCCGCCTCGCCTTCCAGTCCTTTGGCTCAAACCCCACTGCCGCAGGTGAGCATCGGCGGCTTCGCGGCGAACGTGAGTTTCTCCGGCTTGGCGCCGGGATTCGTGGGCGAGTATCAAGTGAATGCGCTGGTGCCGGCCACGGTGGCAGCGGGCATTGCCGTGCCGGTCACGATCACCATAGCCGGCGCGGTTTCCAACACCGTCACGATATCGGTTGGTCCTTAAACTCATTTGTTTCAGCCGTCGGGCCGTCCGAAAAAAAGGTAGTGGGTCAGTTTGGTTCTGGAGGGCGGGCAATTCTGCCCGCAGCCGGCTCTGGCCGCCCAAAAAAGGCGGCTGCGGCCAAGATTGGCCGCCCTCCAAAACCAAACTGACCCACTACCGGAAAATGGACCTGGTACCTGAATCCCAATCCAGGGAAACCACGCAGCCGTGCCTTTCGTCTCAAGTGGCATGATCCCTCGCGGCATCCAAGGTGGAGGTGTAACCGGACCACTTCTTCGCCTGCTTTCCAGTTATCTGCTGCTCGGGTGTCTCTGCCTGGCGCATGCGTTGCGCGCCGCCGACCGGATCACCTTGGCGATCGACGCCAGCCAGCGCGTGGCGCTGCCCGGCCATGTCAGTCCGCGGGCGAAATCCGGCGTGGATCGCGGCCCCGTCGATCCATCCATGGATCTGCCGTATGTCACTGTTGCACTCAAGCCATCGGCCGGCCAGCAGGCCGATCTCAACCAGTTACTCGCGCAACAGCAGGATCCCACGTCGCCAAACTACCATAGTTGGCTGACTCCAGACCAATACGCGGACCGCTTCGGCGTGAGCCCGGCTGATATAAGCAAGATGGTTGCCTGGCTTGGGCAGTATGGCCTTACCGTGAAGTCCATCGCGCGCGCGCGCAATGCGATCGCCGTCGGCGGCGCCGCCAGCCAGATCGAGAGTGCCTTTGGCGTCGAGATTCATCGCTACCAGGCGGGCGGCGAATCGCACTACGCCAATGCCGCCGATCCGACGATACCCTTAGCATTGCAAGGGGTCGTGCTGGCCATTCACGGCCTCACCGACTTCCGGCTCAGGCCCATGCTCCGGCCGGCTGCATGGCCGCGCGATACCATCGGTGGCGTTCATTATCTCGGCCCAACCGACATCGCCACAATTTACGACATCACGCCTCTCTACAATGCCGGCATCAACGGAACGGGGCAGAAATTGGTCGTCGCCGGGCAGACCGACGTCAACCTGTCGGATATTGAAAACTTTCGCAATTACTACGGCCTGCCGGTAAACGACCCAACCACGGTATTGGTGCCCGGTAGTCAGGATCCCGGAATCAGCCAGAGCGATCTGCCGGAAGCCGACCTCGATCTGGAACTCTCCGAGGCGGTGGCGCGGGACGCAGCCATTCTCTTCGTGAACTCAACCGACGTGATGGTATCGCTCGACTATGCCGTCGATAACAACTTGGCTCCCGTGCTGAGTATTAGCTACGGCGACTGCGAATTGCAGACCGCGCTCTCCGACGCGCAGATGTTTCAATCCTGGGCCCAGCAAGCCAACGCCCAGGGCCAGACCATCTTCGCCGCCTCGGGAGATGCCGGCGCGGCGGACTGCTTCGTCCCAGACGACCCGGATGCCGCCACTGACCACAACACCAGCATCTCGGTGGATGCGCCCGGCTCGGTACCGGAAGTGACCAGTGTGGGAGGCACAGAGTTCAACGAGGGAAGCGAAAGCTATTGGAATTCGACCAACAGCAGCGGCCAGGCTTCGGCGCGGTCGTACATTCCCGAGATGGCCTGGAACGACAGCACCTCCGAGGGGCAGCCGGCGGCCACGGGCGGCGGCGTGAGTGTCTATTTCTCGAAACCCTCCTGGCAGACAGGCACCGGCGTTCCGGCCGGCGCCTTCAGATTCGTTCCGGATGTGTCGCTGGCGGCTTCCCCCGATCACGATGGCTACCAGATCTATTCGGGCGGGAGTTTTCAAGTCTACGGAGGGACGTCGGTGGGTCCCCCGCAATTTGCCGGAATTACGTTATTGCTGGGCGAGTACCTGGTTGCCAACGGCTACCAGGCGACTCCGGGCTTGGGCAACATCAATCCGTCGCTCTATGCTCTGCAGCCTGTCACGGGCGTCTTTCACGACATTACCGTTGGAAACAACATCGTCGTCCCGTGCGACGGCGCATGCACATTGGCGCCGATCGGGTACGACACGACCGTGGGCTACGATGAGGTTACCGGCGTCGGCACCCCGGATGTATACAATCTGATTACAGCGTGGCACGGCGGCAGTGTGGTGGCCAGAGGTACTGTCACGCTCAACTTGGCGGCGAGTGCGGCCAGTGTGGTGTTCGGCGGCACGACAGTGCTGACCGCGACCGTAACCAGCGCCAACAGCGGAACGCCGACGGGCACTGTCACCTTTACGACAGGGGATTATTTGCTGGGTACGGCAACCTTGTCGGGATCCGGAGCCAACCCGGCGGCCACTCTGACGCTGAACGCTGTGCAGTTGGCCGTCGGCGCGAATACCATCACGGCGCAATACAACGGCGATACTTCTTATGATGGCGCCACGGCCACGGCCAGTGTGACTGTGACATCCTCGGCAAATGGCCCGCCCACGGTCGGAGGAGTGTCGAACGCCGCTTCCTACACGCAGAGTTTTGCTCCGGGTGGGATTCTAAGCATCTTCGGTCTCAACCTGGCACCCGCCACCGCAAGTGCCGAGACTGTACCTTTGCCTACCATGCTGGCCGGCACCTCGGTGAGCATTGGCGGAGTCACGGCTTCGCTATATTATGTTTCGCCGACACAGTTGAACATTCAGATTCCCTATGAAGTGTCCCTCGGCTCGACTTCGACCCTCCGGGTCGAGAATAACCAGGAGAGCGCCTTCTACAACAACTTCGTCGCTGCTGCGGCGGCTCCGGCGATCTTCACTACCAACGCGCAAGGTACCGGTCAAGGCGCTATCCTGAACACTTCTTATCAATTAGTCGACGCCTCGCATCCGGCCACGCCGGGCAGCACTTACATCCAGATTTACTGCATGGGCCTGGGCGCGGTCAGCAATCAGCCTTCCGACGGCGCGGCATCGCCTTCCAGTCCGCTGGCTAGAACCGCCGCGACCCCGGTCGTGACTATCGGCAACGTCCCGGCGACAGTCAGTTTCTCCGGCTTGGCGCCTGGCTTCGTGGGTGAGTATCAAGTGAATGCATTGGTGCCCGCCTCAGTGACCGCGGGCAGTGCCGTGCCGGTCGCGATCTCCATCGGCGGAGCCGCTTCCAACACCGTTACCATCGTAGTGGGGCCGTAGAGAAAGTGACTGCGCCGGTTTACGGGCGCGGCTCGGTGCGCATCGCGCGCAAATCGATGCCCAGCTGCTGGCACTTCTTGTATAGATGGCTGCGCTCCAGGCCCAACGCTTTGGCGGTATCGGTCATGCGCTGGTGGCGCTTTAGCTCGGCGAGGATTACTTCGCGTTCATACGTCTCGGTGCGCGCGGCGAGTGTGCCGCCACCCAGCGGCGCGCCGGAATTCGTGGCGGCGTGGGGCAGCGCAAGGCGCACGGCGGCCGCATCCACTTCGGCGTCGGCCAGCAGCAGCAGGCGCTCCACTACGTTGCGCAATTCACGGACATTGCCGGGCCAGCCATACCGGGTCAGTTCGGCGATGGCTTCGGCCGACACTGGCTTGGGTTTCCAGCCGTTGATCTCCGAAACCTGCCGCGCGAAGTGATCCACCAGTGCGGGAATGTCCTCCTGGCGCTCGCGCAATGGCGGCAGCGCCAGCGGGTAAACATAGATGCGGTGATAGAGGTCCTGGCGAAAGGCGCCGCGCTCGGCCATTTCATCCAGGTTGCGATGGGTGGCCACCACCACGCGCACGTCCACCGGAATGGAGCGGTCGCCGCCGATGCGCTCCACCTGTTTCTCTTCCAACACGCGCAGCAGCTTGGCTTGCATCACGGCGGGCATGTCGCCGATTTCGTCCAGAAACAATGTGCCGCGGTGCGCCTGTTCGAACTTCCCCAGATGCCGCGAGGCGGCGCCGGTGAAGGAGCCTTTTTCGTGGCCGAAGAGCTCCGATTCGATCAGCTCGGCGGGCACTGCGGCGCAGTTCAACGTGACGAAAGGCCCTTCCCGGCGCGGGCTGCGATCGTGCAGCGCACGGGCGATCAGTTCCTTGCCCGTGCCGGTCTCGCCCAGAATGCAAACGCGCGTCTCACTGGCGGCCACCCGATCCACCTGCGCCATGACCCGCCGCATCGCTTCGCCGCAGTGTACGATCTCGTGCTTGCCGACGCGCTGGCGCAGTTGCCGGTTCTCGTCTTCAAGACGCCGCATGCGCAGGACGTTGTCGATGGTAAGCAGCAGCTTTTCGGTGGAGAGCGGCTTTTCCAAAAAGTCGATTGCGCCCAGGCGCGTGGCGCGCACGGCCATTTCGATGTTGGCCTGGCCGGAGATCATGACCACCGGCACCGGCCCGCCCAGCGCTTTCAGATCTTCCAGCAGCGCCAGGCCGTCCTTGCCGGGCATGACTACGTCGGAGAGCACCATGTCGAAGCGCTCGGTCTTGATCAGGTCGAGGGCGCGCGCGGCGTTGTCGCAAACGGTGGCCTGGTGGCCGGCGAGTCGAAAGGCGCGCGAGAGCGACGCCAGGGTGTTGGCGTCGTCGTCGACGATCAGGAGGTGGGCCAATCTCTACTGTAGCTTAGACGAGCGAAAGTCAGAGGGAGCGCAGGAAGTTGAGAACATCCTGTTTGTCACTCTCGCTCAGGCGATCGAACTGCCTGATCACTCCGTTGGCTTCCGACTTCACGCCGCGATGCTCCTGGATAGCCACAAGTAAGTCGCTGGTGCGCCCATCGTGCAGGAAGAAGAGGCGTTGTCCGACGCCCCATAACGGCGCGGTACGGAACTCGTCTCCTACCGCCTCACCCTGCGATATCCCATCCTCCAGGTTCTTGCCCATTTCGTGAAGCGCCAAATCCGAATAGAGGTTAGCCGTCTTTCCGGACAGAGCGGCAACGCGGGAGTTCGGATCGGTGGGGAGTGCCGGAGTGTGGCAAAGGTGGCATCCGACCTGAGTGAAGAGCGCCTTACCTTTCGCGATGGATGCCGATCCGCCCGGTTCCGTATCGGAAGGTTTCGGCGGTGCCAGAAAGCGCATGAAGGCGGCGAAATGTTCGATGTCGCTGAGCACGTCGAACGGCGGGTTGGGTGTACCGATTTGATTGGGATTCGTATTGGTGCCATCGTTGGGCATCAACACGGCCGTGTTCGGGCACGCCTCTTCCCTCTCCGTTTGGAACAACTCGTTGGAGATGCCCAGTTCCACGTTGTAGGCTTCGCCGGCAAACAGCAGCAGGGATTTGTTCTGAGCTTTCCAGCCAAATCGGGCGATGGTTCCGTCGTTACCGTTGTTGTTGGGTTCGCCTTGCACCCGGCTCTGCTCGGTCCGCGTGTTACCGGAAACGACGATATTCAGTTTGCTCCTGATCTGCAAGCGCTGCTTCTCGGGCGCCTCCTTCGCTAGGTTCGCCAGGATATCGGTATCTCGAATCTGCTCGATCAGTCCGGCGCCGAACACCGGTGTCGGAATTCTGAAGATTGTATTTCTCCTGTCTGCCTGGAAGTCCGGCTGTGTCAGTTGGCAATTGCCGGCGCCTGCAGCGCCCACAATGGTGAACAGATTGTGCACGCCGCCGTCCACTGCGCCTGTGCTGGTCTTCTGGAATCTCGCTTCCCGGGTCGGTCCTTCCTCGGTAATGAAGAAGGGCAGCGTGTTCTTAAGGCCAAGCCGCTTGATGATTTGAAACTGCGGATTGGGCTTCGCGCCGGATCCGCCTATACTGGGTTGGGCGTGGCATCCCGAGCAACTGTCGAGGTTCATGCGCGGGCCTAAGCCATCGTCGGAGACTGTGTCCACTTTTGCGAAGGTGGCCTGGCCGTCGTTGAAGAGCTTGAGCTCACCGGGAGTAAGGTTGGCGATAGGGCCGCCGGCACTGGCGCCGGCGCGCGCACCTGGGTCGTGAGC
>DATKFU010000374.1:0-10757 GCA_035511215.1 Bryobacteraceae bacterium
CGCACGCGCTGCAGCTCCGAGATGTACAGGTCGCCCGCCGCGTCCAATGCCACCTCTATGGGATCGATCAGCGCGGTCTGCAGCGCGGGCTGCCCGTCACCGGTGTACCCGCCGCCACCCGGAACACCTGCCATTTGGGTGAGGACGCCCGCGGGATTCAACTGCCACGCTGCGGAATTGACGACGTCCAGAAAATAGAGATCGCCGGCGCCGTTGGCAGCCAGCCCGGAGAGGCTTATCGTGTACACGAAGTTCTGCGCGTTGAAGGTCTGCTGGCTGCAAACCGTGCTGATCGTGCCTATGCCGGCCAAAACCTTGCGGATCCGGAAGTTAAGGCTGTCTATGATATAGAGGTTTCGGACGCCGTCCAGCGCGAGACCCGCCGGCTGGTCCAATTGCGCGGCGGTAGCCGGTCCGCCATCGCCCGCGAATCCGGCGACGCCGATGCCCGCGACGGTGGAGATTTTTCCCCCCGGCGCTACCATGCGCACGCGATGGCCGAGGAGCTCGGAGATATAAAGGTTGCCGGACGGGTCGGTCGCCAGGTCGTGCGGGCCCAGCAGTAGCGCGGCCGTCGCCGGACCGCCGTCTGCATAAGTGCCGCTTGGCCCATCGCCCGCCACGGTGGTGATGTTGCCGTTCGTGCCGATCGCCCTCACCCGCTGGTTCCCATAGTCGGCGATGTACAGATTACCCGCCGTATCCAACGCTAAGCCATACGGCTGATTCAACTGCGCACCCGATGCCGGCCCGTTATCGCCGCTGAAGCCTGGGTGTCCGTTCCCCGCCACGGTGCTGATGACCCCCGCGGGAGTCACTTTCCGCACCCGATTGTTGCCGGCGTCCGCGATATAGAGGTTGCCGGCCGCGTCCACCACGATCCCTTCCGGCTGTTCCACCTGGGCTGTTACGGCTTGGCCGCCATCGCCCACCGAGTCGCTGCCCGCCACCGTGGTGAGTTGATAGACCGGGGCCGACGCCGCTAGAGGCAAGCCCGGGAAGCAGCATTGGCAAAACCACCAGCCGCCAGCCACCAACCGGCGCACCCACCGGGTCCCGCGGCGGGCGCAGTTCGCCCCTGCCAGCACACGCATATTCGCTTATGTTGTGCGCCGCGCCTCAAGTTTCTCTCAAAGACGGCCGTTATAAAGGTGAGTTCGCTTATGAAGCGCCGAACAGTTTACCTCATTGCGGTAGTGTGGATGGCTGCTGTATCCAGCCGGGGCAACGGACCGATCCACTTGAAAACAAGGGATCTGACTGCCGCTAGTTACCCCGCCGCGGAAGCCCTCCAAGCGGCCGGGCTGGGGCCCGGACACTTTTTGGTGCAGTTCATTATTGGGCCTACCATTGACGATTTGCTGGAGTTGGAACGGCGGGGAGCTCGGATCGTCGGATCGGCGCCCGATGGAGGTATCGCCATTTCCACCGATCAGCCCATCTCACTGGCCGGTCTGGCGGTCGAATGGTCCGGGCCGCTGCTGCCGCAGGACAAGATCAGCCCCCTGCTCTCCCAGGCAGGCGCCAACGGTGGACCGGCCGCCGTGGTCGTCGAGTTCCATCCCGACGTGCAAATGCGGCGTGCGCTGCAGTTGTTGCAAGGCGCCAACATCCAAATTCTCAGCAATCCGGATTTGTTGCCAAACCATATGTTGGTTATCGCCACGCTAACCGTGCTCGCCCAGATCGCTGGCTTCGATGAGGTGGCGTATATCTTTCCGGCATCCAGCGATCTCGTTCAGGGCAACCGCGTGATGGCGTGCGAGGGGGCCGAAATGACGGCCGGAACCGTAGGCCAATATGTTTTGGTCGGGAGTGGCTGGTCGGGTGCCGGCGCTGGCGTGGTCCAACTGGAGTATGTGTTCGCTCAGATGAGCGCCAAGCTGCCCGTGGCCGCGGCGCAATCGGAAATCTTGCGCGCCTTCCAGGAATGGGCCAAATACGCCAACGTGGAGTTTGTTCCCGGCGCCTCGCCAACCGGCAGCCAGACTGTGTCGGTGATGTTCGCGCAGGGCGTCCATGGCGATGGCTTTCCCTTTGCATCGGGTAGCCCTGTGCTGGCCCACACCTTCTTTCCGTCGCCTGCGGACCCCGAACCGCTGGCTGGCGACATGCACCTGAATGAGGACCAGGATTGGCACATCGGGACGGATATCGATTTGTACACCGTGGCGCTGCACGAGGCCGGACATGCCCTGGGTCTGGGCCACACCGACGATCCAACCACCATCATGTATCCGTATTACCGCTTCGGCGCGGAGCTATCGAGCGGCGATATCGCTGGCGTGCAGGCCCTGTACGGGAGTCCCGGCGCTCCCACGCCGCCTGTGACGCCGCCTGTTACTCCGCCTGTCACTGCGCCGGTGACTCCGCCTCCTTCGCTCCCCGCGCCGGCGGCCCTAAGCTTGGCTATCGTCAACCCGGCCGGTGCCAGTCTGACGACGACAGCCTCTTCGATCGCCATCTCCGGCACAGCCAGCGGCGGCACAGGCGCCCTGCAAGTGATTTGGAGCGACAGCCAGGGCGGATCGGGCCCGGCCTCTGGATCGGCGAACTGGTCGGTGGCCTCCGTGCCGCTCGCCATGGGCGCAAACACGATCGTTGTTTTGCTGACCGACCAGGGTGGGAATTCGGCATCTGCGTCGCTCACCGTGACGCGCCTGGCGGTATCCACCGCGCCGGTAACGACACCGCCCGTAACTACACCGCCTGTAACTACTCCACCGGTGACTACGCCGCCGTCCGGACCGCCGTCACTCACCATCGACACGCCCGGGATGACCGTCGTCTCGACATCCGCCGCCACCATCGCATTTAGCGGCACAGCCACGTCCGGCGTGACTTCGGTCACCTGGTCTAATTCGACGGGCGCCGCCGGCAACGCTACCGGCGCTCAGCAGTGGAGCGTCCCCGCCATTCCGTTGCTCGTGGGCACGAACACAATCATCGTAACTGCCTACGATGCGTCCGGCGCCTCTGCCTGGCGCGCCGTCACTGTCGTGTGCCAATAAAACCCGGGTGGGGCAGGCTCCCAGCCTGCTTGCGGCCTCACAGGCCGCAAAGCTGAAGACACCTCTATCGATGACGCATCTCAGAATACCGCCAGCTTGCTGAAAACAAAGCATAACCGCCCGTCGGCTCGAAGGCCCCAGTGGCACGCGCGTGCTACTCTCGGGCATAGAACACACTACGGCCCCATCCTCGCTCTCCAGGGTTAACGTTAGGGCCGCCGGCCCAACACCGACCGGCGCTGCCGAATCCCACTTCCTCCAAATGTTCCCCGAATGTAACCGAATGTTACATTCCACGACTTAGAAAGACTCGCTTTGCTCGCTCTGCATCCTACCCTGCACGACCAACTGGTTGCGAATCAATGTCTTCCGGCCCGAGCGAGTCGCAGATGTGCTGGAGCTTCTCCGGATCCGTTGTGGCACAGTTTCAGGCTCCACGGCGCATAGCTGCAAACTTTGATGAAGAGGGGTCCGAAGTCGGCGTCGTCGATGTAGAAATAGAGTGTTGACGTAGACGGTCTTGTCGGGGTCGAACTGAAACTGCCCGTTTACCTTCTTCCCGTTGAACGCCTGCGCCTTCTCCTGGGCCACTCCGATGAATACGATGCCGTCGCGGACTTGCCGTTGGCGGCGGAACTCATTGGCGATGTCGTCCTTCCGTTCCTTGTGATTGAATTGGTAGAGCGGTATGGAATAGTGCTCCGCCAAGGACTTTACCGAGTCGCGGGATCTCTCTTAGATCTGCCCCAGGACCACGGGCGAGGGAACCGGTTTGCCGAGTTGGCAGCACATGAAACCGATCGATCCGCCGCCGAATGTAAGTTGGCCGATGTACCCATTGAGGCAAAGACGATCAAGGCACCACTTGGAGTGTGACGTGGCCGTCAAAAAGTTCCGGGATGGTGGCCATTCGCGAATTCTACAAAAGTCTCTGACCGCCTAAAAAGATTCTGATAAAACAATCCCGATCTGAAATATTTTGGCGTTACTGGGGGTATGGCTTGTCCTGCCCTGATCGCTGCCGGGCCTGGCGCATGACCTGCTGCTCCTGCGTGGCGACCCACGGGCGGAAGGCAAGATTGTCGGCGTGCTCATGGGAATCGCGAGTCAGGTTGCGCCACGCCGCGAGCCTGACCGGCACAGAACGGAACTATCGGAAGGGCATATTCGTATCCTCTACAGGCACACACATGGCAACCTCGCGGAAAAGGCGATCGCTCAAGTGGATCTTGTTCCTTCTGGTGCCCCTGTTAGGGGGCGCGGCGCTATTCACTCTCAAGGCTATCGGCCGGAGCTCGCCTAAGATCGACCCGGAAAAGCTGGTGAAAGCGGAACGTATCGATTTGGCGCGCTCCGTGGTGGCCACGGGGAAGATCGAGCCGGAGACCAAAGTCGAGACGAAGTCCAAAGCCAGCGGCATCATTCAGAGCCTGCCCGTCAACGTTGGGGACGTGGTGCATAAAGGCCAGATCATTTGTAAGCTGGACGAGAACAACGTGCTGCCCCAAGTGCGGCAGTTTCAGGCGGCCCTGGCCCTTGCGGAAGCCAACCTGAAGAGCACCCAGGCCGATTACGAGCGCTACAAAGTCGACGCAGCCGGACCCGATGTGCCGTTCCTCAAGCGCGAGATGGACCGCGCGCGCGGCCTCTATGGAGAGCAGTTGATGGCGCGCAATCTGGTGGAAGATGCGGAGAAGAACTACGAAATGGCTGTAAACCGGCAGAAGTCGGCTACCGTGAACCTGGGCGTGGCACAGGCGGCCATCGCTAAAGCGCAAGCGTCCATCGAACAGGCCCAGGCGGCCCTGGCGCAATCGGAAGAAGACCTGCGCAATACCACTATCCTGTCGCCGATCCACGGCGTGGTGCTTTCGCGCGACCGCGAAGTGGGCGATGCCGTCAGCTCCATTCTGACTATGGGTTCCGGCGCCACGCTGATCATGACGCTGGGCGACCTGTCGGAAGTGTATGTCAAAGGCAAGGTGGATGAGAGCGATGTAGGTAAGATCTATCTCGGCCAGCCCGCCCGCATTACCGTGGAGTCGTTCAAAGACGAAAAGTTCAACGGCAAGGTGACTAAGATCTCTCCCATGGGCGTGGAGAAAGACAATGTGACCACCTTCGAGGTGCGTGTGTCGATTTCCAACGAATCCCGCAAGCTGCGCGCGGAGATGACCGCCAACGCGGAAATCATATTGGAAGAGCGCAAGGGCGTCGTGGCAGTACCGGAAGGCGCCATTCTGTATAACAAGGATAAGTCCACGTCGGTTGAGGTGCCCGATCCCGCGAGCGAAACAGGCAAGCGCAAGATCCCTGTGGTCGCGGGGATCAGCAACGGCTCCAAGACGCAGATCGCCAAGGGAATTGCCGCTGGGCAGCAGGTCATACTGCAATAACCGATACTGCCGGGCCGCGGCCGTGAGGAAGCGGTTTTTGCCATGGGTTACCTCAAAGAGCTACTGTCACAGGTCGCATCCAGTCTTTTCCACAACAAGCTGCGCAGCATTCTGACCATGGCGGGAATCGCCTGGGGCATGGCTTCGATCGTATTGATCGTGGCCATGGGGGATGGCTTCAAGCAGGGCCAGCGCAACAACACCAAGCAGCTTGGCGAGAACATCGTGCTGCTGTTTGCCGGCCGCACCGAGAAGCAGGTGGGCGGACAGCGCGCCGGCCGGCGGATTCGCTTCACTTACGACGACATAGACGACATACGCGCGGAATGCTATCTGGTGAGCCGGGTGATCGGCGAGTTACAGAATGGCGCGAAGGTGGCCAGCGCTTACAACAGCGGTTCGTTCACGGTGAACGGCGTGGAGCCGTTGTATTCCAAAATCCGCACCATACCCATCGCGCAGGGCCGCTTCCTGATCGAGCCCGACGAAACGGATGCCCAGCGCGTGGCCGTACTGGGAGATAACGTCCGCAAGCAGTTGTTTGGCGACCGGAACACCGCCCTTGGAGTGAATATCTTCTTGAATGGCCTGCCGTTCCGCATCGTGGGCCTGATGCCTTCCAAGAATCAGAACAGCAGCTACAACGGCCTGGACGGCGATAAGATCTACGTGCCCTATTCGGCCATGGTCCGCGATCTGCCGCCCAAGGACGATAACTTCCATCCCGGCATTGTCAACGACATCATCTATGTGCCTTCGTCGTTGACGCATTGGAAGGCGGCGCGCCAACAGGTTCTGCGAGTGTTGGGGCGCAACCACCAATTCGATACGGACGACAAGGGCGCGGTGTACATCTGGGATACCGTGGAAAGCGCCGAGCTGGTGGATCAGATTTTCGTCTCGATGACCGCGTTTCTGGGCGCCATCGCGGTGATCACGCTGACGCTGGGCGGCGTGGGGGTCCTGAACATCATGTTGGTTTCGGTCACCGAGCGGACGCGGGAAATCGGGCTGCGCAAGGCCATTGGCGCCACGCGGCGCCGTATCATGATGGATTTTCTGACGGAGGGCGTGATGCTGGCGGGGCTCAGCGGCGTGGTGGGATTTATGGGTGCGTACGGTTTGGCCTCGTTGGTGAATCTACTGCCGCAATCGGACATGTTCGCAGGACTGCCAGTGAAGGGCGCCACCACTGCATGGTCCTTCGGCGCGCTGGCGGTCGTGGCGATTGCCTCGGCGGTGTTTCCAGCCTGGCGCGCGGCGTCGCTGACGCCAGTGGAGGCGCTGCGCGATGAGCGTTAGGGCGGCGGCGCATCGAGCGGGTCCTGGAGGACCCGCGCAGGCCTTGAGGCCCGCCCCACATGCGCGTTAGGTCGATTTTCGCCGAGGCCGCCGCGGCGCTGAAGTTTAACCGTCAGCGCAGCATCCTGACCACCATCAGCCTGGCGTGGGGCGTGGCCTGCTTCGTGATCCTCTACTCCTATGGCGACGGCTTCCATTTCGCGCTGCGCAAAGCCTTCATGGCCGTGGGCCAGGATTTGGTCCTGATGTTCGATGGCCAGACCTCCACGCAGGCCGGAGGCGAGCGGGCCGGCCGCAAGATTCGTATGGAGCGCACCGATGTGGACGCCATTCGCGACGCGGTGCCGCTGGCGGTGGCGATCTCGCCCGAAGTAATGGTGCACGGCGCCTCCGTGGTGCGCGGCTACCGCACGCAATCCATTGCGGTGCGCGCCGTTTATCCTATCTACGGCCGTATCCGCAACCAGACGCTGGCCACCGGCCGGTGGCTGGGACCGGAAGACGAAGCCCAGAAGCAGCGCGTCGCGGTGATGGGCGGCGAAGCGGCCACGAAAATGTTTGGCGAGATTCCACCCGATGGCGAAGACATCTCCATTAACGGGCTGCACTTCACTGTGATCGGCGTGCTGAAGACCAAGACGCAAATCTCCAACTACAACGAGCCGGATAACGAATGCATCTTCATCCCGTACGACACCGGCTCGCTGCTGCGCGACATCAAGTATCCGGACTATATCGTTTGGATGCCCGTGAACCCCCTTTTTCGCGCGGAGGCGGTGCGGCAGGTGCGCGAGACGCTGGCGCGCGTGCATAACTTCTCGCCGAACGACGAGCGCGCCATCCAGATTATCGTCTTCAACGAATTCCTGCGCATCGTGGATACCATGGGGATGGCGCTGCGAATCCTCCTAGGCTTTGTGGGCACTCTGACGCTGGCCATCGGCGGCGTCGGGCTGGCCAACATCATGCTGGTTTCGGTGACCCAGCGCACGCGCGAGATCGGCATGTTGAAGTCCATCGGCGCTACCAGCCGTTCGATCCTGTTCCAATTTCTGCTGGAGGCCATGACTATCGTCACGCTGGGCGGTGTGCTCGGTGTAGCGTGCGGGTATGGGGTTACAGCCACGCTCCAGACGCTGCCGCTGCTCGGGCCGCTGTTCAAAGATACCAGCGGCGCGGGCGACATTCATTTGCAGATCTCGCAATTCGCGGTGATGACATCCACGCTGCTGCTGGAGTTTGTGGGCCTGGTGGCGGGACTGCTGCCGGCCATCAAGGCGTCGCGGATGAGCCCGATTGAAGCGCTGCGGTATGAATAGTGTCAGTGCCGGGACAAAACACCCGCAGCTCAGCGCTGTCCCTCGGCGCCGCCGCGTGCGCTGGCGGAAAGGGCCTCCGCCCCGCGCCGACTGACGGATGAAGGCGATGGATTTCGGGAACCACCACTCAGCTTCGAATGACGACCTCGATTGGTTCCCCGTTCAGTCGCGTGGGTTTGTAGACCCAGTTATGCCACGTGCCAGATGAGCGCGACCGCCGGAGGCGCGCCGCAATTTCAAAATGCGGCCCAGCAGCCGCAACCATGCAGCCAGGCGGAATATCTGCGATTGGCGAGCGTCATTGCACCGTGAAGTCTTCCTTCGTCGTGACCGAGCCGTTAGCCGTGGTGATCGTCACCGGACCCGTGGTGGCCCCTGCCGGCACGATGGCCATCACCGCCTGCGTCGAATTCACTTGAAACGCCGCCGCCGGCACGCCGTTGAAGGTCACCGAGGCTGCGCCTAACAGGTGTCCTCCCCAGAGCAGAATCTGCTGGCCCACTGTTCCCGACGACGGAACCAACTGCGCAATCGAGGGCTTGGGCGGCGGCAATCCGAAGTCCAGGCTGAAGACCGCCCCGCCCCCCGGACCACCAATGGCAGCGGTGCCATAGAGGTTGCCATCCATGCCCTGAATCAACCGGCAAGGGGCACAACTGCCCTGCAGGTTATACGGGTTCATCTGGTAGGCCAGGGTCAGCGCGTGGGTGGCCAGATCGTAGCGAAAGATGGCGTTGTGGACTGTGGAGCCGTAAAGCGCATAATCTGAAGCCTCCACCAGCCAGTTAGGGACCGACATGCCCTCGTCTGAGCTTTTCGAGGGAAAGCTCGCCAGGATTTGCAGCTGTCCAGACGGGGTTGCCCGGTAGATCATCCCTGTGCCGTTGGCGCCAGAGGCGCTGAACGTCCCATAGAGATTGCCGTCGGATGCGGCGATTAGTGAAACGTAGGCTCCGCCATAGGATGCTGGGAACGTCAGCGGTTGCGAATACTCGCCGGACGGCGTTAACTGGAAGATGAAGTAGGGGGGCGTCGGAGGGTCACCCTGGCTCCCGATGCCGTAGAGATTGCCGTCCGCGGCCCGAATCAGCGTGATCGGGACTCCCTCGTTTGACGAGAGCGCATGGAGTATCGCCACCTTGCCGTTCTCGTCGATGCGCACGAAACCAAATGACTGCAGCCCCTGCGGTGTAAGATTACCAAAGCTATCGTACAGCACCCCCGGCGCCGCAATCATTGTTTCCAAGGACTCCGCTTTGCCGGTCGGATACTACTGCAGACCCAGCCCGGAGGTGGACGCAGAGTAGTAGAAGCTACCTTCTAGTACGTCGTTATTTCTTAACAGTGCCTTAGGGCGCCAGAGGTCAAGTCGATGGTGTAGGCATAGAGCCAGCCCCAGTTACCCTCGTATGGCTCAGGCGTGATGGCCCACAGCGTGGCGGCCGACGCGACGGGGCTGGGTGAGGCGGCGACGGCCATGGATCCAACCGGTGCGCCCGTGCCGGCGCCTGGGAACTCCAGCGCCGGCGGAGGTCCCTGGCAGTAGGAGGGCAGGTCGGCTTTCGTAAACGGGGGCGGGCAGGGCTTAAACACCGCCGTGGGATTGAACGAGTAGTTGTATGTGCCGCTGCCGTTGGGCTGGCTGAGGTTTCCCTGGAAAACCTCCACTGACTCGTTCCGTGGCCAGACGATCGCCAGGTTATTCAGAAACGCAATCTCGTGGATCTCATCGCAAGACGCACCGTTGTTCGTCCAATTCGTGGGGTCGTTCACGGGACAGACTGGCTCGCTGATGTTGGGCGCCATGGGCAATTGGCTCGCCTGGAAGGGAAGCCGCGTGCTTACCGCACCGCTTGTCAGCCCAACATCGCCGGTCTGGAACTGCCCCATGCTGACGGTGATACCCGTGCCGTTAGCCTCTGCTGGCACAACGTACATATAGCAGCTTTTGTCGGCACTCACCGCGAACTCGGGTGCGTTGGTGAAGGATATGATCACCGGCGGCGTAGATCCGAGGTCCAGGTCCAGGCGGCTCTCCTCTCCGGTCTCGTAGGCCGATTTAAGAGGATCGCCGTGCGAGTTTATGGTGAAGGTCTCGTTGTTCGGAGCATAAAAGTCGCTCGGAAAGGCGGGATTGGAAGAATTGGCCGGGGGGAACTTCATCATGGACTCGCCCCAGTAAACCACGTTTGCCGCAGTGAGGCACTCCTGAGAGGTCCCCGACCCCGTACAGGCAAAGGGACCGTTGGCGGATGCCGCATAGACGCTGGCGGAGGCGGTGGAGGACGCGCCACCCGACGACATCCATATCCCTCCCTGGCTCACGCCCCAATTGTCGCCCTGATCGTAAACGGCATTGCCGGTTACCCCGGATGGGCCGTTGGGGGCGCCGCTGGTATTGAAGCCGGTGTACACGGAAGGGAAAACATTAGTATTCGTCCGGCCCGACGTGGATAGAAACACCCCCGTAGGGCTCCCCGTCGTCGACGACGACCGGATCTGGTGCTGTTTGCGCAGCGGCACTGTAACCGGTTAGTAGCAACACAACAAAGCGGGAGTATCTATGCGTCAGGAGTGATTTAGCGTACAGATGGGGTATCCATTTGACTCAGGTGACCCCAAGATGTAGTATGGCGGTCTATGGAGGATTACCCGCGAAATCTGGCCGAATTCGAAGCCCGCTTCTCGAACGACGCGGCCTGCCGGGAGTACCTGGTCCGGCTACGATG
>DATKFU010000375.1:0-9061 GCA_035511215.1 Bryobacteraceae bacterium
GCAAGTTCCCAGGCGTCCCCGGCCAACTTCGCTCCATCAGGGCGCGTGCATCCATCCACCATGCTCCGCCAGGGCTTGACGAGCCCGCCATAGCGATTCATCTCTATAACTGAAACGCATAAAAGGGGAGGTGTGTCTGCACGGTCAATATAACTCATTTACTTTCAATGGTTTCGCGACAGAAACTAGCTAGCGCCGTTGCGGCGGACGGGCCGACGATCATGGCCGCAATACGCAAGGGCGCAAGTGCTGTCTGAGTGAGGTGCGCCTCCAGCGTTTTTATGACGATCGGGGCTGGACCCCGGCCAGGGACGGATTCTATCCTGCGCCGCAGATCTGTCAGCATTTTTGTCAGGATCGGGCCGCTCCCATCTCGAGCGCCGACAATCAGCGTCATGGTAGAGGGAGCATCCTGCGAGGTCGGGAAATAGATGGCGGGTTCCACACGCTGCTGGAAGGGTCCGAGCGGCGGCGAATGGACTATCCCGACGATCCGGGTCCGGCGCCCCCGGCCGTCGATGACCGCGGCTCCAACCGCCTGTCCGGCGAAGTAGAGGCCGGCGGCTTCCTGATCGATGACGCCGATACGGCACTCGCCGGGCACTGGATGGTCAAACCCCTGGCCTGCCAACAGCGATAATCCCATCGCGTCGAAGTAGCTGGGCGATACGACGTTCGCGTCGAGTTCGGCCGCGGCCAGCTCGGAGACGACCGTCGCGCGAAAACGCGCGCGAGCGACGGGGCACGGGGGCGCTGTCCGATCCGTGTAGTTGTAGTAGATGGTGGGTCGGCTCCGTTTGGCAGACCGCATCGCCTTCTGCATACCGACAACGCCGACGATTTCGACCGGCAGACCCGCAAAGTCCTGAATGGTTCGCCCCACTGTGTCCGCGCCGAACAGCTCTTGGGCCGCCTCGAGATTCACGACCGCGACGGGACAGTTTCGATCCGCGCCGCCGAACATGCGCCCCGCCGTGGGCCGCGGAGCGAATAGCTGGAACGACTCGGCGGTGAACCAGGCCATGTCCAGGGCGACCTCGCGGACGGGAATCTGGTGGGACTCGATGCGAAAGGACTGCCACGTTGGTTGGTTGCCTGGCAGGGGCGCGGCCCATGCGGTCCCGGTAACACCCGCGATCGGGCGCGCGGCGCGCTCGACATCTTCGAAGTACCCGATGTCGACCCCGACGCCGGGACGGGCTTGCACGGTGGCAAGGATGGGATGGCCCAAGCGACGGCCGGCGGGCGTCTGCAGCGCCGTGTGCAGACCCTCGACGAGGTAAGCCGTGGAGACCGCCAGCCGCAGCAACTCGCCATCTGGGCTACCACCAGGCCCGCGCGCAGGCGGGGGATCGCTCGAGACGGCCCCACGCCTTCGCGCCGCAGCACGGTCGCCGGGCAATCGAATGGAATTGCCACAACCGGCAGAAGACCGCACAGTATAGCGATTCCCACACACGCGGCGGAGGCCGATACGATGCCGGCCAGATCGGGCGCGAATACCAGGCGTTGGGCATCCTGTTCGTAAAGCAACGCCGGAATCACATGCGTGTCCATATGGCCAGCAGCGTGCCAAGCGCTCCGCCGATAACGCAGACGACGACTTTATCGGAGAGCAATCCGGCGGCGAGTTGGCCGCGGCTGGCGCCGAGCGCGACGCGCAGAGAGACCTCGTGCGACCGGGCGAAGGTACGTCCAAGCAGGAAGCAGGCAACGTTGACGCAAGCGATGAAGAACACGGCGCCCGCCGCGAAGCCGAGCAGCGTTACAACGCGCCCGAGGCCGCCCGCCATTTCAGGTGTCATGCCCGTATAGGGAACCACGCGCAATTCGCTCGATCGGCCGCGGCTTGGGCCAACGGCGGCCTGCGCCTGGTCCGCTGAAACGTGAGGGCGCAAGCGCCCCACGACCCAGAAGTTCCGGCAGTTACGATCGACCTCTTCCAGGGTTTCTTGCCCGGCTTCCTCATGCAACGGCATCCAGAGGTCGAGCGCGCGGTCGCGATATAACCCTTCAAGCCGGTCCGGCGCGACGCCACTGACGCGAGCGTTAATTAAAGCCATCGATCTGAATCGGGACGTCACGAACGCCGGCCATAGCGCCGAATTCGTTCTGCCACATGCGGTGGCTGACGACAACCCCGCCGCAGAGCGAGACGTTGAGCACGCCCGCGAGATTAGACGTCACGGCCGCCGCGGAGACGGTCTCCCCTTGACTGGCTAACGCCATGACGCGGGGAGATACACGCGCCGCGCCAATCCATTCGAACACATCGTGGCGATTTTTGAGCGACAGATACTCCTGGTATGAGAGCGGCCCTGTTTCACGAAGCGGCGATTGTTCGAATACCGAAACGAGGCGCTCGACGTATGTGAGTGCGAAGACTGGTTTGGTCAGGCCCTGGACGAATCCGCGGATGGAAACATTGCTGCCAATACCAAGGGCAATCGTGAACAGAAGCGGCAACGCCAGCACTGGCATGCGGGCAAAGCTTCTCGCGAAGTATTGAAGTCCCTTGAGAATTCGAAACAATACACGCGCTGACTTGCAATTGGGAAGCCGCGATCCGGGGCGTATTTTCCTGGTGCTTTCGGGATGTTTCGGATGGCCAGCGTTCGGTTCCGCGCCAGGCACGTCCGAATGCGGACACCGACTGCACGAAGTTTTCGAAACGGGATGATACAATCGTCAGTGCGATGCGAAGGATCTGGCTGCTGGCGCTGGCGGGCGCGCTGGCGGTAACGCTCTCGTCCTGGGGCAAGAAGAAAAAAGAGGAAGAGACGCAGGTCCTGCAGCTTCCCAAAGACCCTCCCAGCGCCCTTACGGTGGAGACGCGCCGCCTGGTGTTTTACGTGACGCCGCTTTCGGCCAAGGGACTCCTTTCGCAGCAGACGCGCGATGCGTTGAAGTGGCTGCTGCATTCTACCAACGGAGCGGCCGTAGTGAAGCTGCGCGCGTTCGTAGCCGGCAGCGGGGATCTGCGGCGGGTGCGCGAACTGGTGGCCGAGACCTTCACCGAGCATCGCCTGGCACTGCCGGTGCTGAGCGTGGTGCAGGTGGGCGCGCTGCCGCTCGAAGCGGCGCAAGTGGTGCTGGAAGCTACGGCGGTGGCCAAGAAGGAGGTGAACCAGTATGGACTGGTGTACATCTCGGGGCAGGCGGCTTCCTCGGGCGAGCCGCTGGATCCGGTGCTGCCGCTGGCACAGCAATCGCTGGCACACCTGGCGACGGCGGTGAAGGCGGCCGGGTCCAAGCCGGAGGATGTGGCGCGGGTCACGTGTTTTCTGAGCTCGCTCGACCGGTATGCGGATGTGCGCCGGCTGGTGGAATCCAGCTACGCCGGCGCGGCGCTGAATTTCGTACAGGTGCAGCGGGCGCCGGCGCGGGCGGTGGCCGAGTGCGAGGCCATAGCCGGGCTGCGCTGGAATACGGGGACCGCCATACACATGTTGAATCCGGAGGGGCTCGGGCCATCGTCCCAACTTTCCCAGATCGCCCTGATCGGCGCGCCGCAGGTGATTCTGACGGGCAGCCAGGAGGCTTTCGGATTTCAGGACGCGGACGCGCGGCTGGCCTTCGAGCGTTTACAGAAATCGCTTTCGCAGGAGGGTGTGTCGCTGCGGGAGGTGGCCTTCACCAGCATGTATCCGCTTTCGGCCAGGATATCGGAGCAGGTGCGGAAGATTCGCGGGGAGTTCTATAATGGGGCGCGTCCGCCGGCGGGAACCATGCTGCCGTTTCAAGGCCTGCCTTCGATGGATGCCGGATTCGCCGTGGACGTAGTCGCGGTAAGAGACGATGCTGCAGCGGTGAAGGAATAGGATGCCCACGAGCAAGACGCAGACGACGGTCACGTTTGGAGAGATCATGCTGCGGCTGGCGCCGCCTGGATTCGAGCGCTTCCTGCAGTCGCCGCAATTCGTGGCGACCTTCGGAGGCGGAGAGGCCAATGTGGCGGTGGCGGTGGCGACCTTCGGGCTGCCCGCGTGTTATGTGACGCTGATGCCGCCGGACAATCCGATCGCGGATGCGGTGGTAGGCGAACTGCGGCGGTTCGGCGTGGACATATCCAGGATCGTGCGCGCGCGCGGGCGCATGCCGGTCTACTACGTGGAGACGGGCGCGAATCAGCGGGCTTCGAAGGTGGTCTACGACCGCGATTACAGCTCCGTGGCGCTGGCCAAACCGGGCGATGTGGATTGGGATGCGGCGTTCGAGGGGGCCGGCTGGTTTCATGTGACGGGCATCACGCCGGCGATCAGCGCGACCGCAGCGGCTCTAGCGCTGGAGGCGGTGCGGGCGGCGCGCGGCAAGGGCATCAAGGTTTCCTGCGATCTCAATTACCGTAAGAATTTGTGGAAGTGGGGCAAGCCCGCGAGCGAGGTGATGCGGGAGCTGGTGGGTTTCGTGGACGTGGCCATCGCCAATGAAGAAGACTGCCAGAAGGCGCTGGGTATCGCCGCGCCCGTGGATGTGCACGCAGGCAAGCTGGACCCGGCGCATTATGCCGCGCTTACCGGCCAGGTACTGGCGGAGTTTCCCAATTTGAAGAGCATCGCGGTGACGCTGCGGGAATCCATCAGCGCTTCGCACAACGGGTGGTCGGCGTGCTTCAACGACGGCCGGAATTTCCTGCTGAGCCGGCACTACGAGATCACCCATATCGTGGACCGGGTCGGCGGCGGCGACGCGTTTGCGGGCGGGCTGATTTACGGGCTGCAGGCCCTGCAGAGTCCCCAGGAGGCGCTCGAATTCGCGGTAGCGGCGAGTTGTCTGAAACACTCCATTCCGGGCGATTTCAACCGGTTCAGCGTCGCGGAAGTTCAGCAGTTAGTCAGCGGCGGCGGCTCCGGGCGCGTGCAGCGGTAAGGGAACCCGCGCTTGATTCCGGCGACTGGCGCCAACGAGTTGCGGTCGACCGCGTATTGCGGAAACACTCGATTCGGTACGGTGATTCACCTAGCCGGCATGCTTCCTTCGGCCTGCCGGATTTGGCAGCTCGACGAGCGTGTACGCGACGGCGCGGGAGGGTGTGGACATTTATGGCGCCGGGGCGATAGTGGGCCCGGGGCGCGCCAGACGGCTTCGCCGTGGAGGGTGGAGATTTTCGAAAAACCGGGCCGCGGGGTGCGCCGGCGAATCGCGATTCCGTTTGGCGCCGACGCCGTCCTGTCGCTGGTGCACGTCGAGGACGCGGCCCGCATGCTGACCTTGCTCGCCACGCGGGCGGGTGTCCCATCTGCGGTCTACGACGCTCCCAGCGAAAACTGGCGGATGCGGATCTGAAGGATGCTATCGAAGGCCGCCCCGCCTTTGGCGGACGGCGCGAGGTTCACCGCCGATTCGCCGATTTGGGTGCTTAACCGATTTGGGGAAGATCGCAGTGGGGCGGACCCCCAGGTCTGCGCGGATCCTCCAGGAACCGCTTTTCGTATTCGAACGGCGCCAAAAGCGGGTCTGGAGACCCGCTGCAGGCGTGGACGCCTGCCCCACAAGCCATCCTACGCCAGACTGACACACGCCCCCCCCCAGTTCGGTTAAGCACCTCTGGCGAACCGGCTGGCCGACTGCCTGCTAGAATAGAGGGCAACGGTAATCTCTATGGTGGCACGCATTCCTTTGGCGCTGGCGTTTTTGTCGCTGGCGTTGGCCCAATCCGACAACAAGCAGCCGTCCAAGCCTATCAAGGTGCAAGTGAACGAAGTGATTGTACCGGTCACAGTCACCGACTATAAGGGACGCTACGTCTCGAACCTGGAAGCCAAAGACTTCAAGATCTTCGACGACGACAAAGAGCAGCACATTGAGTTTTTCAGCCACGACCGCAATCAGCCGCTGGTGGTGGGGTTCCTGATGGATTTGAGCAACGACAGCCGGGTTCACTGGAAGAATTATCAGGACGCGGCCATCGACCTGGTTCTGAATATCCTGACGGGAGACAAAAAGTTCAGCGGCTATCTCATTTCATACAACAACGAGCCGGAGCTGCAGGTGAACACCACCACGGAGGCGGACAAGATTGTGGAGAAGCTGCGCAAGATGAAGCCGGGCGGCGGCTCGTCCCTGTACGACGCGATATACATGGCCTGCATGCACCGGCAGGTGGTGGAGGGCGAGCCCTACGATCCGCGGCGGGTGCTGATCGTGATCGGCGACGGACACGATAATTCGAGCAAGAAGAGCCTGGACGAAGTGGTGGAGATTGCCCAGCGCAGCCTGGTGACCATCTACGCGATGAGCACGGTGTCGTTCGGTTTCACCAACGAAGGCGACGACAATATGCAGCGGCTGACCAGCGAGACGGGCGGGTATGTGGAATACCCGTTGAACAATCCATACACCGACGTGGACGGTTACCTGTCGCATCCTTCCGACGACGGCAATTACGCGCTGACGGTGGGTTCGGGCGGGTATGCGTCGCAGGTTTCCGCGGGCATCTTCCGGTCTATTGCGGCGATCATCGGCGAGGTGACTACGCAATACGTTCTGCGCTATGTGCCGGACACGGGAGCTGCGGATGCCAAGCAGTTCCGCAAGATCCGGATTGCGGTGCCGGAGCTGCCGACCGCGAAGGTGCGATTCCGGACGGGATACTATCCGTTTGCGCCGTGACCAGGTGCTGAAGAGACATTCAGGAGTCCGGGTCCAGTTGTTTTTTGGAAACGCGCGCAAGTTCAGACGATGAGGTAGTCGATGGCGGCCGTCATCCCGATTAATGCGCGGAGGTTGTCAAGCCGGGGCGAGTACGTCCTGTTGGAACTGGCGCTACCGGGGCAGCCGGTACACGACGTGGGTGTGCTGCTACTTGATGCGGACCCGGATTCCGAACGGCACGCTTTGCGGCTGCGCAGCCACTGGGACGATCTGGCCGGCCCGGAAGACGCGGCGTATCTGGCAGCGCTCGAGGGCGATTTGCAGGACAAGATTGCGGAGCTGGGCGCGCGGAGATTGCTGGAATCCTGGGAGGATTCGCTCTCGCACGTATTGCGGGTTTCCGAACGGGAAGCCGTGGCGGTGGATTCGTTTACGCGCGTGGCGGACCGGATCTTCGAACGGCACGTGGAGAAGTTGACGGTCGCGGAGTTTCGGACGCACCTGCCGCTGTACACTTTGCGCGCGGCGGCGGGCAAGTTCGGCGCCGACGAAGAAGTGGGCGCCAAGGAAGAAGATTGGGTGCGCGCTCCGGAGGGCTTGCGCCTGACCGAAGGGATGTTTGTGGCGCACGTGGAAGGGCGCTCCATGGAGCCGCGCATCCCGGACGGCAGCCTGAACATATTTCGCGGTCCGGTGGTGGGTTCGCGCCAGGGAAAGATCGTCCTGGTGGAGTTGGCCGGCGTGCATGAGCGATTTACCGTTAAGCGCTACACCAGCAAGCACAAGAAACCGTCCGGCGGTGAAGGTGAGTGGGAGCACGAGAGCATCCGGCTGGAGCCGCTCAACCCCGAGTACGAAGCTTTGGACCTGGCACCGGACCGGCTCAGGGTGATCGCCGAGTGGATTCAAACGCTCCCATGACGGGAGTGAAGCAGCCGCGTTCGGCCGCGGCCAAACTCCTGCGCTGGTACAGCGCCCAGCATCGCGATCTCCCCTGGCGGCGCACGGGCGACCCTTACCGCATCTGGGTTTCCGAGATCATGCTGCAGCAGACCCGCGCGGAGGCAGTGGTGCCTTACTACCAAGGATTCCTGGAACGGTTTCCCAGCGCGGAGGCCCTGGCAGCTTCCTCTGTGGAAGAGGTGCTGGCCAGCTGGAGCGGTCTGGGATACTATTCACGCGCGCGCAACCTGCACAAGGCCGCGCGCCTGATGGCTGGTGTTTTTCCCAGCAGCTACCCGGCGATACGGGAATTGCCGGGGGTGGGCGATTACACCGCAGCCGCGATTGCGAGCATCGCCTTCGGGCTGCCGTATGCCGTGCTGGATGGAAACGTCATGCGGGTGATCGCGCGGCTGACTAACGATCCGGCCGATATTGGCGCCGGCCGCACGCGCACGCGGTTTCGCGAGTTGGCGCAGCATTATCTGGATGGAGCGGACGGCCGGCGCGCGGGCGAGTTCAACCAGGCGATGATGGAGCTGGGCGCGACGGTGTGTCTGCCGCGCGCTCCCCGCTGCGGAGTCTGCCCGTTGGCGGGGGTGTGCCAAGCGCGCCGTGCGGGGCGCGCGGAGCAGTTGCCGGTGAAGCTGCGAAAGACGCAGCCGGTGAAGATTGACATGGCGGTCGGCGTCGTCGAACGGCGCGGGCGCGTGCTGCTGTGGCAAAGGACCGCGGACTCGCGGCGGCTGGCCGGCTTCTGGGAGCTGCCGTCGCCCGAGCAATTGCCGGAGTTGTACGCCATGCCGGAGATCGGCGCGTTCAGCCACACGATTACGCATCACCGGTACCGGGTGACAGTGCGCGCGGGCAGCCTTGAGGGGACGGGGCGGGCGGCGTCTGCGCCGCCGGCTGGGGCGCGGCCGCTGCGCTGGATTCCCATCGGAACGCTGGCTTCGCTGCCTTTGAGTACGACGGCCAGGAAGGCGTTGCGTTTGGCTTGGAGCAACGGCGTCGGCAGGAGTGCCGACGCGGCACGCATGAGTGCGCGCGCCACGTCGGGTCACCAGATGGCTCTGTGCGGCGACGCCGAGGCATCTTCCAGCGTCCATGCATCGGTTGGCTCGACGCCAAGCTTCACGGTCACCCGCAGCAGCCGCCCGCGCCGCGCCAGCAGCAGTGGCAGGTTGTCTCCGGGGCGATAGTTGGCAAGCTGCCGGTCCCAATCGGCCGCGCGCACGCGGAAATCGGCGAAACCCACGATTTCGTCGGCGGTATCCAGGCCCGCATCATACGCGGGTGTGCCGCGCGGGACGCGCTCGACGACGAGGCGACCGTCTTCCACTTTCGTGTCCGCGCCCAGCCAGGCTTGCTGATTTGGGGACTCGACGGCGAAGCGCAGCCCGAACCAGTCGAGCGCTTCCCGGTAATCCAGTTCCGCGGTGGAGTCGAATACGCGCGCGAACCAGGCGCTCAAATCGGTTCCCGCCACTTCCGACGCGGCCGCGCGAAATGCCGCAGGAGTGTA
>DATKFU010000376.1:0-12790 GCA_035511215.1 Bryobacteraceae bacterium
GGGGGAAGCTTCGGCAACTCGTGCGAGGCGACCAGGTCTTGCGTCCGGCCGTCGGTAACTGTCAATCCCAGAGGAGTGTCGCTGCGGGAGAGCGCCGCAGTAAGCAGGTCCTTCGAATAGCGGCCCGCCTCTCCCGCCTGCCAGACGGCATCGCCTTGGATCAATTGAACGGCTTTGACTCCGGTTTCGCCGCCGCGGCGACGTTCCACCATGCACTGGAGGCCCTCCAGGGCATGAAAATCCATCGCGTCGGAGCCGCCCTCACCCACCATCAGGGCTTCTTCGATTGCGCAATCGAGCGGCAGTTCGAGCGCGGGCAACCGCCACGTCACTGGAATCGAAGAACCAGCCAGCATCGGGAAATGTAGCCGGCGCGAGGCGTCCACCATGGCTTTGGCTTTTTCGAAGCTATACGACAGGTGCTTATCGTTGTACACAGGAACGGCGCGGCGGTCTTCTTCGAAAACCTTGACACACTGCTCGAAGAACTCGTAGCGCGGATACAGGACCTGGCCCTTGTCATTGTGTGGATAGTCGCCGTGCTCGGCGATCAGTAGCACGGCATCTACTGCTAGCTGCTTTCCGCCGCAGCGAAGGGCTTCGGCAATCGTGGGATACACCTGGAAGCCGAATTCGCGCGCGCGCGCCGCGCTCAAATCGCCCTCCGGCGTCTGATCGACATATAGCGACACCACCCGCATATTCGGCTTATGCCACGCGCCGCCATACGGATAGCCGGTCAGGAAACGATCACCCATGTGTTGCGCGTGCGATTGGAGCCGGTAGACGGTCGCTATGATCGCGATGCGTTTCGGCGCGGCCGCTCCCGAAGCCGCCAGGGCTGCGCTGGCTCGCAGAGAAGTTTGGAGAAAAGTGCGCCGGGTCAGCATGGTCAGGTTCTCCAGAACGTAGATTCCTTCGTGGGCTGATAGTGGATTGCGAGGTGCGGCGTCTCGAACCGCTTCTGCCCCAGGTACAAGCTTTCGATGCCGGCGGCCGTCAGGCCGGTGGTCAGTAGCGTGCGCTCGATAGGATATGGCGCGCGGCCCGTAAGAAACAGCTTCTCCATATTGTTAACCAGCGGGCTGAAGAAGTTTGCCAGCGTGGTGCGGCCATCCGGCATGGGTAGATACATCTGCGTCGACCATGGGTCCTGCGAGCCGTTCACATACGCCGCGAAGTTGAAGTCGCGGACCAGACCGGACATCAGCAGCATCGTGCACTTGAGGCCGTCGGCATGTTCGTAGCGGTATGCTACCGGGTCCGCCACTAGGCGGCGCATGTCGTCATCGGTGGGGAAGATGTCGGTGAAGTCCTTGCGGGCGGGCGTGAGCGTGTGGCTCCGGGTCAGAGCCGCATCCATCAATTGCCGGGGCCAGACACCTTCGCGTAGCGCGCTCCAGAAGTTATCTCCGCGATATGCCTGCACGCTTTCGACGCCTGTCTCACCGCCGCGCCGCCGTTCGACCATGCATTGGATGGCCTCCAAAGCGTGAAAGTCGTAGCTGTCGACGCCGCCATAGCCGATGCACAGCGCTTCGCTGACGCGCGATCCCAGCGGCATCTCGACCGAAGGTATACGCCAGGTGACCGGCAGGCTCGATCCTGCCATGAAGCCGAATCGCAGCTCCCGGGACGTGTCGTACATCTGGCGGGCCCACTCCCAGTTCCATGACAGATGCTTGTCGTTGAACACAGGAACGGCATGGCCGGATGTGCGGAAGACCTTCACGATTTTCTCAAAGAATTCGTGGCGCGGATAACGGGTCTGTCCTTTTTCATTGCGCGGATAATTGCCGTGCTCGCCGACCAGCACGACGCCATCCACGGCAAGCTTCGAGCCGCCCAGCGTCAGCGCATCCGCAATCGATGGGCAGATCTTCATCGTAGGGTGCCGCCGCGCGCGCTCCCGGCTGAGGTCGTTCTGCCCCACCTGATCGACGTAAAGCGACACCAGGTCCATGGGAGGATAATGGTGAGCGCCGTTCCATCCGTAGCCATCCAGGAAGCGATCCACGATGTGCTGCGCATGCGAGTACTTGAAAAACGTGGTGACGACGGCGGCCAGTTTGGGACGATTGGAGCTGCTCATGAGACGATGCCCACGCATCCACGATTATAAGCTGGCGGCGTGTCTGCTGGCCGCGGCGTGCGGGTTGCAAGCCCAAACGTCCGATAAGGCGCGCGCGCTACACGCCAGTTCGTTGGTGTTCGATGGCCACGTGAATGCGATCGATCGCGAGTTCTATCACGGCGGCGATATCGGCAGCCGGAAGGCCGACGGGCAGTTCGATCTGCCGCGCGCGCGTGAGGGCGGGCTGGGCGCCCTTTTCTTCACTATCTTCGTCACCGAAGACTACTATCCGGCGCGTTTCGAGACCAAACAGGCACTACGCATGCTGGATTGCGCGATCCAGCAAATCGGGTTGAACGGCGCGTCGATCGCCATTGCGCGGCGGGCGATCGACATAGAACAGATTCATCGGAGCGGCAGGATCGCCGCGGTGCTCGATATCGAGGGCAGCTTCGACCTGGATGGCGACTTGGGCGTTCTGCGCCAGATGTACCGGCTTGGGCTGCGTTCCGTGCAGCTCTCGGCGCATAACTGGACCAGTAACTATGCGGATTCCTGCTGCTCGCCCGCAAAGTGGCACGGACTGAATGAACGGGGAATCGCATTCGTTCACGAGATGAATCGGCTGGGCATGGTAATCGACGTGTCGCATGCGTCCGACGACGCGATCTCGCAGGCGATCGATTCGAGCAGCGACCCGGTGATTGCAACCCACCACGGCCTCCGCGCGGTGAACGACATTCCCCGGAACATGCCGGACTGGCTGTTGAAAAAGCTGGCAGCCTCCGGCGGCGTGATCGGGTTCCAACTGGGCAACGAGTTTCACAACCGAAAAGCCTATGAGTGGAGCACCGCGCATGCCGGCAAGCCGTTTTGGGACACGGCGGATATTGTGGCGCGCGGCACGCAAATGAGCATCGCAGATCTCGACCGGATCGTTGCGCCGCAGTTCCCCATGGTCCCGGCCGCGATCCCCGATGAAATCCGCATGACCGTGGACGAGTGGGTAGGCGTGGTGGACCGCGCCATAGGGTTGGCCGGCGAGGACCACGTCGCGCTAGGCAGCGATTTCGACGGCGGGCCGCCGCTACCGCGCGGGATGCGCGATGTCCGCGATCTGCCCATGATTACGGACGCAATGTTGCGCCGGGGGTATTCCGATGAGCGCATCCGGAAGTTTCTGGGAGGCAATCTGCTGCGGGTCTTCCGCCAAATCACGGCGAAAGCGGCGGCGCCCTAGCTGTGGATGTTTTTGTGGGGCAGGCTCGCAGCCTGCGGCGGCCTCGTAGGCCGCCCCGCACGCGCTTTCTGGCGCCAGAGACGTTCCGAAGGGACCGCTGGTGCTCGTGCCGACGCCCGCCTCTAACAGGCTGTGTGGCGAGGCGATCAAAAGGTGTAGCTGGCGCCGAACAGAGGCGTGAATTGCTCGAAGATTCCGCGCGCAGTATTGTGCGGAGCGGGAACTATCTCCTGCCTGGGGAACGTGGTGAGATAGTCCCGGAATTCCGCGCGCACGAGCATGTGCGCCATCGGGCGGAACGTCACGCCTCCGCCGGCGCTGAAGACCACTTTCCAGACATCGTTCGTAGTGAGGCTGGCGATCTGCGGAATCGCCTGCGGAAACGGCGCCGGACCGGCGATAACGTACTCCTTCGCGCCGGAGCCTCCCGCGAGAAATGGCCGCCAACGACGCTCTCGCTTCTTGAAGTGGAACAGCAACTGACACGTCAGCGCGTCGGAATTGCCCTGGATGTCCGATTTCACCCCAGGAGCCTGCAGGTAAGGGTGGCCGTCATGATACAGGTAGTTAAACTCGGCGGAGACGTAATCCGAGAATTCATCTCCGAGATCGATGCCGGCGGCGAAGCGGTTTCGGATACCTGCTTGCGCGATGCCGGACGCCGAATAGATCGAGCCATCCCGGTAGAACCCGTAGCCGATGGTGGCCCCGATTTCGTACTGCTGCGCAAAAGCAGTGCCGGCGAAAACAATCGCGACCAGAAACTTCATTCCGCGCACCCTGCTTCCGACGTTATCACAGCGAGCCCAGCGATGCAGGCGCGTGAACCTACTGCCCTCTGCTACAATTTGTTTTAATGCTGCAATGCAGCAAGGAAGCTGATATGACCAAGACGAGCGCGGTTCATCCGTCCGATGTTTTGGGATTCAGCCGCCTGGCGGTTGACGCCACCGCGGGACTCGCCGATCTGGTTGAGGCGATGCACGTCAACATCGCGCGCAAGCCTGGAATTCTCGGCACACCGCTGGAAGGGCCCGCCGGCGGCATTACGGGCCTGGTTTATCAGAGCATTCGCGCAATAAACGGGCTGGTGGGAAGCGGCATCGACGCCCTGCTCACCCCGCTCATTCCCCTGCTAGGGGAGAGGAATTCCGAGCCCCAACGTGAGGCCGTGCGAGCGGCGTTGAACGGGGTTATGGGCGACCATCTGGCCGCCACCGGGAATCCGCTGGCTATCGCCATGCGCTTGCGCCAGAATGGCAACCCTCTTGTTCTCGAGCGGACGGCTTTGGCCGCCGCGATTCCCCAATTCTGCAAGCCGGGCAACAAGCTGGTCCTGTTGGCGCATGGGCTGTGCATGAGCGATCTGCAATGGACGCGAAATGGGCACAACCATGGCCACAACCATGGAGCAGCCCTGGCGCGCGACTTGGGATACACTCCCGTCCACCTCCACTACAATAGCGGACTGCATATCTCCACTAACGGGCATGTCTTCGCCGACTTACTCGAGACGCTGATCGAGCAGTGGCCCGTCCCGTTGGAAGAGTTCGCAATTATCGGCCACAGCATGGGTGGCTTGGTGGCGCGCAGCGGCTGTTATTATGCCGCGGCGGCGGGATACGATTGGCCGCGCCGCTTGCGCAAGCTCGTTTTCCTGGGCACCCCGCACCACGGCGCGCCGCTCGAGCGTGGCGGCGCTTGGATAAACGCAGCTCTCGGTTTAAGTCCCTACACTGCCGCTTTCGCCCGCCTGGGCAGGATTCGCAGCGCCGGGATCACCGACCTTCGCTACGGCAATCTTGTAGATGGCGATTGGTCCGGGCGCGATCGCTTCCGTGTCTCACCGGACCTGCGTCAGCCGTTGGCCCTGCCGGAGAGTGTACAGTCTTATGCGCTGGCAGCCGCCGTCGGAAGGAAAACGCGCGCGCTCACCGGCCCGATGGGAGATGGGCTGGTGCCCGTGGACAGCGCCTTGGGCATCCACAAAGATCCCCGGCGGACCTTGGCAATCCCGAAATCCCGCCAGTGGGTCGGTTACGGACTGAGTCACCTCGACCTGCTCGACGATCCCGCCGTGTACGAGCAGATCAGACAATGTCTCCTCGCGCCATCTGCGCCTGATTCACGGTATTATTAGGAAATTCACCAATAAGGAGTGCGCGATGACTGCAGCCGTCCGCGGCGTTCTCGTTATCCCGATTGCGTTTTTTCTTTAAACAGCTCAGGAGCCCCTGCCCATGCCGGCCGACCTCCCCGGCGGCGGAGACACCGCCGCGTTGGGCCGCCTCTCGTCCGGCTCGTCGTCGCAACAGCCGCAGGCCTACGACAAAGTGATCACCAAAGACGCCAAGTCGAAAACCGGCCTGTTCACCGTACACGAGATCAAGGATAAGTATTATTACGAGATTCCAAAGACCGAACTGAACCGGGAATTTCTTTTCGTGACGCAGATTGCGCGTACCACTACGGGCGTCGGCTACGGCGGCCAGTTTGTGTCCGAGCGGGTGGTCCGCTGGGAGCGCAATGCAAACAAGATCAATCTCCGGGAAGTGAATTACGAGGTGGTGGCCGATCCGAAGACACCCATTTCGCTGGCCGTGAAGGCGGCCAATAACGACACGATCGTCATGAGTTTTCCGATTGCCGCGTTCGGCAAGGAGCCCGAAAGAGACAAAGACAAAGACAAAGACAAAGACAAAGTTAAAGACAAAGACAAAGACAAAGTTAAAGACAAAGACAAGGACAAAGATAAAGACAAAGAAAGCGTGGAAGCCAAAGACGAGCAGCCTGGCGAAACGCCGGCGCTTGTCGAAAAGCCGTCCAAAGAAACTGGTGCGAAGGACGCGGCCAAACCCGGCGCGCCCAAGCCCGCCGCCGCCAAAGACGCCGCCGGCAAGCTCGTGCGGCCTGAGATCAAAGAGTACAAAGAGACCGGCCACGAGCCTTCCATCATCATTGAAGTGACTCGCTTATTCACTAGCGATGTGTTTGAGCTCAGCGCACGCCAGCGTCTCAACGCCAGCACCATGGACGCCAGCCGTTCGTATATCGAGCGCATTTCGCCGTACCCTGAAAATATCGAAGTGGAATCCACCCACACCTACACGCGAATGGCGACGCCCATCGGCGCCGTGCGAACTGAAAATCCGTTCGCCGCGGGGGGCATGCGGCCGGGCAGCGCCACCGTGGTGCTGCATCACAGCATGGTGAAGCTACCCGAGCATCCCATGACGCCGCGCCTGTTTGACGAGCGGGTGGGCTACTTCTCGGTGCGGCAAATGGATTACGGCCGCGACGAACAGCGCGCGCCCAAGCGCATCTACATTACGCGCTAGCGGCTCGAGAAAAAGGACCCGGGCGCCGCGCTTTCGGAACCCGTGAAGCCTATCGTCTATTACATCGATGCAGCTACGCCTTCGAAGTGGGTCCCCTATGTGATACGCGGCGTGGAGAGCTGGCAGAAAGCCTTCGAAGCGGCCGGCTTCAAAAACGCGATCGTCGCCAAACCCGCTCCCACCGCGGAACAGGATCCGAATTTCAGCCCGGAGGATGTGCGCTATTCGGTCATCCGCTGGCTGCCCTCCACGATCGAGAACGCTATGGGCCCGCACGTCTCGGACCCGCGCACGGGCGAGATCCTGAACGCGGACATCCAGTTCTATCACAACGTCATGAACCTGCAGCGCGATTGGTACTTTCTGCAGGTGGGGCCGCTCGACCCGCGCGCCCAGAAGTTGCCCCTGCCCGACGATCTCATGGGCCGCCTGGTCGAGTTCGTCTGTGCTCACGAAGTCGGCCATACCCTCGGCTTCCAGCACAATATGAAGGCGAGTTCCCTGTACCCGCAGGAGAAGGTGCGCGACAAAGAGTGGGTCAAGAAAATGGGGCACACGCCGTCCATCATGGACTACTCGCGCTTCAACTATGTGGCGCAGCCCGAGGATGGCATCGACTTGGCCGACCTGGTGCCGGTCGTGGGACCGTACGACGTTTGGGCCACGCGTTGGGGTTACCAGCCCATCGCGGGCGCCGGGACGGCCGACGCCGAAAAGAGCACGCTCGACGAGTGGGCTCGCGAGCAGGATACCACGCCGTGGTATCGCTTCTCCACACCCGGCGCGGCCGGTTCCGATCCGGGCGAGTTGACCGAAGCTGTAGGGGATGCGGATGCGTTGAAATCCACCGCGCTGGGAGTGAAGAACCTGCAGCGCGTGGCCCGCTTGATGCTCACCGCGACCAGCACACAGAAGGGCGATCCCTACGAGGATCTGTCCGAGTTGTATGGCCGCATGCTGGGCCAGTGGACGCTCGAGATGAACCACGTCGCCGCGCTGGTGGGCGGGCTGGATTCGCAGCAGAAGAACATCGGGCAGGAGGGCGTCATCTTTACGCCGCTGTCCAAGACGCGCCAGGCAGCCGCGGTAACGTTCCTCAACGAGAACGCTTTTGCGACACCGCAATGGGCTATTGACAAGGAGATCCTGCGCCGCATCGAGCCGCTCGGCGCCATCAACCGGGTGGGCAATGCGCAACGCTCGGTGCTGAGCAATTTGTTGAGCAGCCCGCGCTTTGCCCGGCTAGTCGAGCAGGATGCGCTGGATGGGTCCGCCGCCTATCGCCCGGCGGATTTCCTGGCTGCCGTGCGGCACGGCATCTGGCGCGAGATCGACACCCCGCAGACGGCCATCGACGCCTACCGGCGGCAACTCCAGCGCAACTATCTCGACCTGGTGAATGCGAAGCTCAATGGACCGGCGGTGACGCTTCCCGCCGGATTGCCGGCCGGATTCCCCGTCGCGATATTCGCTTCTAGCGGTGACGAGAAGCCGTTCTACCGCGGCGAGCTGCGCGCGCTGAGCACTTCCATCGCGGCCGCGATCACCCGGACGACGGACCGCACGACGCGCGTACACCTGGAAGGCGCGCGCGACCAGATCGCCAGGATTCTCGATCCGAAATTCGCGCTGCCGGCAGGCTCAGGAGGGGCGGGAATTCTCATCTTTGGTGACCAGTGGTCCGCGCAGTCGCTGTCCACTTCAGCCGCCGATCCCAACGCCCCCTGGCAGCAGATCGAAAACTGCTGGCCGGATTATGAAATCAAGCCGTAAGGTTTGGGCTTCGCCGTCCGACTCAGACGTAAAGAACAAACTTCCATCCAATGCCGGCGCAAAGACTGCCGCACCGCGTCGCTGTTGGCCGCTTGTCGTTACAAAACACTCACGAACGCGAGGCGGTTTTGTGCTCGGCAATTAGGGCGTTCGTTCGTGTACTCACGCTCTCAATGCTTCGATGCGGTGGCATTTCTTCAGCGAACCGCCATTCCGCGGCGGCCGGTTTTCTCCATTCGCCAGTGAAGGATACGGCACGCGGCGCCCCTGGGAGGGTCGCCGTGGTGCGCGGGCGGTAGTGAAGACCGACGGAAGTGGATGGCGGGCTGGTTGCGAACGCGTATTAGCCGCAGGACTTAATTTGTTAATGAGAACACCCCGCCAATGACCGTGCCGTATAGCCCGCCATCAGTCCCAAACACCACGCCGTAACCCGGGTTGGTTCCGTCGAGGCTGTTAGGGAAACCCCAAAGAGTCGTTTCGGTCCAAGACTCGCCAGCGGATTCTGGCGGTGTCAACGTGAAGACCGCTCCATTATAGGTCGCAGGTCCGCCCAAATAGCTCGTGCCGATGAGCCGGCCATCGACACTAATCACCACACCTGAGGGATTCCATCCGTCATCGCCGCCTGTGAAGCCATAGAGCGTGCTGAAGACCCAGTGGGAGCCAGGCGAGTCCGGTGGTGCCACAGAAAACACGGTCCCGCAGCCGCTGAGGAAGTCGCTAGAACACGACGAATTGCCGCCCTCCGCCATCGTGCCATACAACACGCCGTCCTTGCCGATCACTACACCGAAGGATCATCTCCGCTGCTTCCACCCGCGAAGCTGCACAGAATCTCCTTGGTCCAGGTGTCGCCCGGGGCGGCTGGCGGCTTTAGGGCGAACAACGTGCCGTGGCCGGTCCCGCCGTTGCTGGTAGTGCCGAAGAGAATTCCGTCCTTGCCCATTACGAATTTCACCGGGCCGTGCCCATCGCTGCCGCCTGTGAAGCTATAGAGCAAAGTGTAGGTCCAAGGCGTGCCCGGAGATTCCGGCGGGGTTAGCGAGAAAATCGCGCCGTCACCGTTGGCTCCGCCGAAAACCGTGGATCCGTAAAGCACTCCTCCAGCCCCAATCACCACGCCTGTGGTCGGACTAGTGTTCTTCCCGAACTTATAGATAATGTCCTCGGTCCAAGTGCCGCCTGAAGAAGCCGGCGGGGTCAACGAGTATACAATGCCGCAGACTGGATTGGGGGTTCCGGTTCCGGCACAGCCGCCTTCATAGGTTGTACCGTACAGCACCCCGCCTTTACCGATCACCAAGCCTGGGTTGGGATTGCCATCGGCGCCCCCATTGAAGGTATGGATCACAGTGTAGGTCCAGGGCGCACCTGGAGATGCGGGAGGAGCTACAGAATAAGCCTGATGGGTTTCCGGACCGGTAGTCCCATAGAGCACACCGCCGCTTCCAGTTACCAGATTTTCGGGATCCTCAATGTTTTCAACAAGCAGAGTGTATGTTAGCGATGGCGGCTGCGCCGTAGCGCAACCAGTAATCAGCACAAGTGTCGCGACCGATAGCCGAAGGACCATGGACAATCCTAGTCCCGGCAATAGTGGTTGTCAATTGGCTGCTCCGCCGGCGGTCCGAAAGTTGCCCAACGCTATCCCTCGTTAACCAAAGCTATGGCGCTTCCCAGGGATTGATGATGTTCCCACCGATGCTCTCGAAATCGCGCACATTCCGGGTGACTAAGGTTAGATCGTATGCAAGCGCGGTCGCCGCAATCGGTGAATCGACTGTGGGCAGAGGCCGCCCCCCCCAGTGTTCCCTGGGCAACAAGCGATGCCCAGCGATCGGCCACCTGGCGATCCACTGGAAGTATGCGGCCAGAGAACGACTTCCAGGTCTTGTTTCAGCCATTGTTCAAGCCGAGCACGGCGCTTGCCCTCGGCACACAGCTCGATTTCCTTCTGAATTTCCGCCAGAGTGATGACGCTCACCGGCCGATTGTACTCGGACAGAACATTCGTATCGATCAGGAACCCACTCATGTAAGATCAACCGGGCGCGGATAGTTCCTGGATCGCTCCAGATCGAGATCGGCTCCGGCAAAGGGAGAAGCGAGGAGTAGGTCGGAAAGACTATCGAACCGCTTTTTCAATTGGGCGCGCCTCCGCAGCGGCCGGCACTCCCGCTTCCCCGGCGACGAGTTCCTGAAGGTAATCGTCCAGCGAGACACCCCGCGCATGCGCACGCGCCATCAGGCCTTTTTCTACTTCTGGTTTTAGGTTTAAGGTCACGCTCATGGCTACGGCACCTTCTTCTTCGACGCTAGGTTCATATGCGGGCACGATTATGCTCGGCAAGCAGGGCGTTGGTTTGCGTGTTCACCGAATGCCAGAATTCGTTTTCCGGGAGTTCCTTCGATGCCAGCCCTTCGGCAAGCAAGGTTTCCAATTCTTCCTGTGTGCCCGCAAAGCCTGGCACGGTGCGCTGTTCGACGGCAACCAAAGCCGCATCTACCAGTTGCTCGACGGACTCGTAGGCGCCGCGGCTAATAACAGCCTGAACCAGGCGCTCTTGTTCTGGCGTCAGATGAATCGTCATGGCTTTCTGCTCCTGGTGCATACTGCTTTCAGAGTAAGGGAAAGTCGTGGCTAACGCAACGGGCCGGTGACTTCCTTGGCTTCTTAATACTCCCGCGTGGTCTTAATCCCCGGCTCCGGCAGCGGATACTTGCCTTGCGCGTCCGCGCGCAGCGGCGCAGGTCCGTCCATTGTCAACTTGTCCACGTCGGGCGCGAACTCGTGGTCGTGATTCATCATCTGGTCGAAGGTCACAAGCTGGCCGGTATGCGCCGCGAAGCGCCCCATCGACGCGACCAGGCTGGCTTCGGCGCCGCGCTTCACCTCGTTGTACGGCTTATCGTCGCGAATGGCTGCGATCAGGTCGTCCCACTCCCAGTCGTAGGGCGACCGCTCCGGCTGCGGGAACGCCCACGCCAGGTTCTCCGGTGCCGGCTCTTTCTGGCCGCTTTGCCAGCGCGGAATGTTCTGCCCGGTATAAATGCGCGTGTGCCCCGGCGTATGCGCGTTGCTCGAAACCACGGCCGAGCCCTTCGACCCGTGCAGGTAGCTGGCGAACTCGTTGTGTACACCGGGCATGTTGCGGCCATCGAAAAACAGGCGCGTGCCGTCCGGATAGGCATACTGGACCGCGTAGACATCGAAGTTCTGGTCCACCGAATCGCCGCGGTACTGGCGGCCGCCCAGGGCCATCGCCTCCACCGGCCACGCGCCTTTCATCCACGAGAGCTCGTCGATCTGGTGGATATAGTAATCGCTGAAGACACCGCCGCTGGCCCACAGAAACGAGTGGAACAGCCGGATCTGGTACATCAGCTCGGAGGTGCCCTCGGGCTTCACCGGCGCAGTACCGCCGCTTCCTCCCATGCGGTAGCCGCGCATCGCCACGATGTCTCCGATCTGCCCGTCGCGAACGCGTTTGAGCAGCTCCTGGCGAGCCCGGCAATGCCTGATCATCAAACCCACGCCGACCTTCAGGTTCTTGCGCTCGGCCTCTTCGCCCAGTGCGATCATGCGCCGCGTGGTGGGGCCGTCCACCGTGACCGGCTTTTCCATGAACACGTTCAGGCCCCTGTCGATGGCGTAGCGGAAATGCACCCAGCGGAACGCCGGCGGTGTCGCCAGAATGGCCACGTCGCCTGGCTTCAGGCAGTCCATAGCCTTGCGGAAGGCGTCGAAGCCGATGAATTGCCGGTCCGTTGGCACGTCCATCTGGGAAGCAAAACGGCCGCGCAGGTGCCCGTGGCTGTCGCTCAGCTTTTGCGGGAACACGTCGGCCATAGCCACCAGCTTGATGGGCCCGTTCTTAAGTCCCAGCGCGTTTTCGGCGGCGCCCGTGCCGCGCCCGCCGCACCCCACCAGGGCCAGCTGAATCGTATTGTCTTCCGCCGCGTGCACATGTGGCAGAGCAATTCCGGCCAGGGTCGAACCCAGGAACACACGGCGCGACGTGGCGTTTTTTGTTTCAGTCATCGCAGATACCTCGTCGCTAACAATAATCCATTTCATCAGCTTGTGGGGCAGGCTCGCAGCCTGCAAGCGGCCTCGTAGGCCGCCAACGCGCGCAGCGCGTCATGTGCCAGTCACACAACTCGCCACCAAATCTTCCCCACCCTTTCAACCACATGCAGCCCTCATCCCCAAATACCCCCAAACCCAGGCCCCACAATAGAATCGACAGGCAAGGATCTTCGGTCTCCTATGGCCGATCCAAACCGCCCGTCCCGTTACAGCATGTAACGGAATGTTACGCAAAGGAGCCCTTATCATGGCCACCACAGCACAAACCAACG
>DATKFU010000377.1:0-16694 GCA_035511215.1 Bryobacteraceae bacterium
GGGAGGGGCACCGTTCGCGACGTCCACACCACCCTCGAGCGGCGCCGCGAAGTCGGCTACACCACCGTTCTGAAGCTCATGCAGATTATGGCCGCCAAAGGCCTCGTCGAACGGGATGAAACCGCCCGCGCCCACGTCTATAAGGCAAGGGTGGCGCAGGAGCAGACCCAACGGCAAATGGTGGGCCACCTCATAGACCGCGCCTTCGGCGGTTCGGCTGCCAAGCTCATGATGCAAGCGCTGTCCGGACGTAAGGCATCCGCCGAAGAGGTTGCCCAAATGCGTCAAATGCTCACTGACTTTGAAAAGGGAAAGGAACCGCAGCCATGACACACATCCAAAATCTCCTGGCACAACCCGCCTGCCGAGCCCTCGGTTGGGCCTTGCTGCACTTCCTGTGGCAAGGAACGCTGGCGGCGCTGCTCCTGGCCGCCTGCAACTTCGCTCTCCGCGGCTCGCCCGCCCGCGCCCGCTATGCCGTCAGTTGCCTGTTTCTGATGGTGCTCCTCGCGCTGCCGGTGATTACCTTTACCGCCGCCCTGGCCCCAGCGCCCGCGCCGCCACTGGCTCCTCCCCGTTTAGCGGTTTCGTTGCCGGCCGCCACGGCCCTCGCCGCCGCGCCTCCCGCGACCGCTCCCTTGCGTCCCAGTTTCCAGGATTCCCTCACGCCCTTGCTCCCTTGGATCGTGGCCCTCTGGACCGCCGGCGTCGTCCTGCTATCCTTGCGCTGGATCGGCGCCTGGGCATATCTGCATCGCCTGCGCCGCGCCGCCGGGCTCCCTGTCCCGCCTGGCTGGGACCGCGCCCTGCGAGACCTGATGCGCCGCGCCGCCGTATCCGTTCCTGTGCGCCTCTCCATCCATCGGCTGACCCAGGCTCCCTGCGTGATCGGCTGGCTGCGCCCCGTGATTCTGATGCCCGCCGCATCCCTCGCCGGCCTGGACTGGCGCGCCTTGGAAGCCTTGCTGGCGCACGAGCTCGCCCACATCCGCCGCCACGATTACCTCGTCAATCTCCTCCAAACCACCGTGGACACGCTCTTGTTCTATCATCCTGCGGTCTGGTGGGTATCCCACCAGATCCGCATCGAGCGCGAGAACTGCTGTGACGATTTCGCCGCCGAGCTCTGTGGCGATCGCGTGACTTATGCCCGCGCCCTGGTCGATCTCGAACAGGTCCGCGCGGCCAAACCGGCATTCGCTATGTCCGCCCGCGGCGGCTCGTTGATCCATCGCATCGAACGCCTGCTGAGCCCGGGCGATCCCGAACGGCGCGGTCCGGCCTGGCTTCCCGCGCTTGCGGGGCTGGCTGTGGTTGCCTGCCTGGCCGTCGCCTTGCATCCGCCGGTGCGCGCCGAGCGAACCGCTCAACCTATTCCCGTCGCCGCCCCGCCCGCAACACTTGCGCGAGCGCTGCCGCGACCCCCGCGCAAACCGGTCCTGGCCGCTATGGCCGCCGCGCAGGACACTACGGAGCAGCCTCACGACTTTCTGGCCGGAATCTTAGCTGCCGGTTTCCGCAATCTTACGGTCGATGAGCTGATCGAACTGAAAATCCACGGTGTCACTCCCGAGTTCGCGCTAGCTGTTAAGCAAGCGGGTTACCCGAATGTTACTGCGCGTGAGTTAGTCGAGATGGCAATCCACGGCGTGGACATCGCATTCATCCGCCATTTAAGCGAAAACGGCACCAAGAATTTGTCGGTGCAACAACTGGTACATCTGAAGCAATCCGGCTTCTAATAGGAGTAACCATGAACGAAAAACACATCCCTCTGCTAGCCCTGGCAATCGTCCCGATCTATTTCCTGATGGGCCAGTCGAACTCGCCCACCAGCCCCATCACCGGACAATGGACCCTGGAGCTTATCCCCCAAGGCGTGCAATTCTCCATCCAACGGAGTTGGGGAGGGCATAACAACTATAGCTCCTCCTCCAGTTACGATTTCGACGACTTCCGCGGCCTCACCCGCGCCAGCGTCGAAGCCGGCGGCCCGGCCAAATTCGAAATGCTGCGCGATGCCGGCACTCTGGCCTGTGAAGGAACCTTCCGGAATGGCGGTGGCGGCGGCGCCTTCGTCTTCTCGCCCAGCGCGGACTATGTCTCCGCGCTGCACTCCCTGGGCTACCAAGAACTCGACGCCGAACGGCTGTTCGAACTGGCCGTCCACAACGTATCCCGCGCCTACATCCGCGAGCTCGACGAGCTGGGCTACCATCATCTGCCCCTTGACCAGCTGGTTCAACTCCGCATTCACGGCGTCGCCGTGGCGTACATCCGCGAGCTCCGCGGTTTGGGTTACACCTTCCAGCCGGAAGAACTGATCCAGTTGCGCATTCACGGCCTGACCACCGAATTCGCGGCTACCCTGAAGAAGTCCGGTTATGGTACGCTGTCCGCCGACCAGTTGGTCCAGTTACAAATCCACGGAGTAACCTCCGAGTACATGAAGGGATTCCAGGACATGGGCTACCCTCGCATCGCGGTGGAGGATCTGGTTCAGCTTCGTATCCACGGCGTCTCGACCGAATTCGTGAACCAGCTCCGCGGTATGGGCTACGGGCGCGCCGGCGTGAACGAATTGGTTCAGTTACAAATCCACGGCGTAACCGCCGGCTTCGTCAAAGACCTGCAGTCGCTCGGCTATAAGAACGTGCTGCTCGAAGAGCTCGTCCAACTGCGCATCCACGGCGTAACCGCCGCCATGGTTCAGAGGCTGCAAGCCGCGGGTTACAAGAACCTCTCCACCGACCAGTTAGTCCAGCTACGGATTCACGGCGTAGTGGAGTGACTTCTCTTGCTCAACGCCACCACCGCTCCCAGCGCTACTGCCGCCAGGCCCGCCGCCGCCGCGATCTTCGGCAGCGGATCGGGTACGGGAGGCGGCACGAACGTAACCCCGGTCTCATCCGCGCGTGCCGGCTCGTTGGCGTAGCGGCCGCGCGGCCTCGGAAAATTGCGCGCCAGGTCCGTCAGGCCCACCGCCACCGCACGGCCGCTCATGGGCTCGCCGTGGCCCGCGCCGATTACCGTGGGCCGCAAGTCCGCCAGTAGCTCGACCGACCGCAGCGCCTGCTCCCAATCGTATGTGACCGGCGCCGGCGGGCGCGAAATCCGCGGCTCCTGCGCCACCATTCCCATCGCGGTATCCAGATCCATCGTGGTGCATGCATCCCCCGCCAGCAGCACCCGCTCGTGCCGCTGGAACAATGCGACATGCCCCGGCGCGTGCCCCGGCGTGAAGTGCCAGCGCCAACCGGCCAGCCCCGGTACCTCGCCCGCTTCAGGCCCGCTTGCCGGAAGGTCGCGGAGGCGCTCCCCCACGTCTACCGTCGCACTCGGAAAGAACCGGCACAGGAACGAAAAGGCGCCGCCTGCCATCGGATCCCTCGGCGGATAAGCCGACCGGCCGCTGAGGTACGGCCGCTCCAACCGGTGCGCGTAGATCGGCACGTCCCAATACTCCGCGAGCTCCCACGCGGAACCGGCGTGATCCCAATGCCCATGCGTCAGCAGAATCGCCTCGGGACGCGCATCTCGTCCAAAACGCTGCACGGCTGCATCGCGGATGCGCGCCGCATTGCCCGGAGTGCCCGTGTCCACCAGCACCCACGGCCCGCCCGGACTGCCCACCAGGTACATGTTCGCAATCAGCGTGCGCAGCCGCGCCACGCCCGGCGTCACCTCGTCAACTTGCATATAGCTCCTAATAAGTCAGCCGCGGATACCAATCGGTGCCGCGCCCTTCCGGGGTAAGATCCAGTAAGTTCCAAAGCGGCCACAGCATGTCGATATCCGTTGGTTCTGTCCCGGCTCCGGCGGTGCATACAACAATTCCGTACCGTATGAATGATAGATCTTCCCGTCACGCCGCACGAAGACGTTGAGCAATGGCTGTTGAGCTCCATCGGCAGTCTCTCCATGATAGTCGCGGTTGTAGGTGTTCCCTGCCGACGACAGCAGCCGCAGATTATGCCATTGCCGCCCGCGGGCAAAATCTCGAACGCGGCCGATCGGCGACTTAGCCACTACAGCCAGGTTCAGCCGCTGTCCGGCGTGCGGAGCAGCCCCGTTCGGGCTGTCCAGAAACGACGTACACATAGGGCAGGGCTGTTTCATCGCCGGGCCGTACATGAAGCTATAAAGCGCCAGCGTGTCGATGCCTTTCCGGAACAGCTCCGAAAGCTTCACGGAAGCCACGGCCCGCGTCCGCCAGGCCGGCCGCCCCTTCCTCGAATACATAATCCTCCAGCAGCTCTCCACCCAGTGGCAGTTTGCGCCGCAAATGCGCCACTTGCTCCACCTGTTTGCGAAGCGCGCGCTCGGCTGTCAGAAGCTCGTCGCGGGCCGCGCGATAGCCCGCGCTCTCGCCCGGAAACTGTACCGTCGAATGCCTGTCCATGAGAACCTCCTGCTCACTGTCTACTTTATACGGAACAGTACCGCCGGGCCAACCTCGGCCGTTTTCTCCACCCCCCACTCCGCCTGGTGTCCCAGCATGGCGGCGCCCAGCACTCCATTCCCTTCGTCGCTGTTATATGCCAGGATGTAACGGAACCCCGCGCCGAGGACCGCCGTAGTGGCTGCCATTCTGGCTTCTCCCAGCCGCCCCTGTGTCACTAGCGGGCGGCTCGGCAGAAGGCGCCAGCCATCGCGCGCGAGCCCGTAGAATTCGACCGGCAGAACGGACTGCGCGGACGGTGCAGTTACCACCGCGCCGCTCAGCATCTGCGCGCGGCCGAAATCCACCTCCACATACATCCCGGCGCGTATAGGTTCCCAGGTGCGCCAGCGTGTAGCGGGATTTTGATCGAAGGCCAGCGGCAGTTCCCCCACGTTGGGCCATGCGCGCAGTTGCCACTCCGGACTGCCGCGGATCCGGTCGTCGCCGGAGAAGAGCTTAATATCGGTAATCTGCCATTCCGCGGGCGACGCTTGCGGCATGCGCAAGCGCAAACCCGACATCGCTTGCGGAGCCCAGTCCACCCTGACGTCGAATGAGGGATCGTCCGGCGCCGCCGCCGTACGCAACGTATCGTACAGTTGCTCCGCCCGCGCCGAATGCCAGAACTGCAGAACTTCGCGGTCCGTATATGCCGTCGGCACCGAAATCAGCGAGAAGATCCGCTCGCCGGGATAGGTGTTGTCTTGCAACAGGCGCGCCACGCCGTAAGCCGGCAGCACGGCCTTCAGGTAATCCTTCTCAGGCTGGATGCGTAACGCCGCGCGCCATGGGATGCGCTCCAGGCGCCACGTGTATTCGGGATGGTAGAGCCCGAAGACCTGCGGCCAGCAGCCCACCGCCTGCACCGCCACGCACGCCCACAGCGCCTGTCGCGGCAGGATCATCGTCACAGCCAGCGACAGAGCCACCGCCAGAAAGGGCAATGCGGGCATCAAAAAACGCGCGCCCGTATTCCAGAACCAGGGCAAAGCCAGCGGCGCCGCTGCCATCCAGCACAAGCGGCCCGCCCGCTTCCGCAGCGCCAGCAACCCCAGCGGCAGCGCAAAAAAGGCCGGCCCCATGGTGCCGCCAAAGCTCCCGCCCACGATCAACTCGTACGGAACCCGCCAGGGCGCTACGCCCCCCAACGACCCTAACGAGGCTGCCAAAGCCTTATCCGCCGATGGATGGAAATAGGGGTTGGGGAAGAAACGATTGAACAGCGGCGCAACCGGATTTCCGGTCATCACGACATCGCGCAGGATCCATGGCGCCGCGACCACCAGCGCCGCGCCAGTCAGCAGCGCCAACTGGCGTGCGCGTATACCGCGGTCCGCCGCCACCACAAACGCCACTGCCAGAATCGCCACCAGGGCGCCTGGAAACTTGATGGCATAGCAGAACCCCGCCGTAATACCCGCCGGCGCCAGATAGCGCGCATCGCGCGTGTCGCGCCACACCAGCAGCGTATAGAACGCGGCCAGCGTGAAGAAGACTCCCCCCGCGTCGGTATAGGCGGACGTGCCGGTGATCCCAGTCACCGGCGCGCAAAAGTACAGCACCGCGGCGGCTATCGAAACGCTGTCAGTCAGTTCCAGCCGCCGACCGATGCGCAACATCAAAGGTACGCTCGCCAGCAGGAACGCGCAGTGCACCAGTCTCGCCGCCGAGTGCCGTCCGAATGCGAAAGCCGGCACGAACAGCATCTCCAAGCCCTGCGGCAGCATTTCAAAGAAGCCCACCCGGCCGGGAAAGCGGCCCATGCGCACGTATTCGGACGTGAGCCCCAGATGATACGCGCGGGCATCCGGCTCGAGCTCCGGCGCCAGCGCGTTGATCAGGTACAGGGCCGCATAGAATGCCAGCGCCGCGCCCGCCAGGCAAATGCTCACGCGATCGGCGGGCGCTTTGGCGGCGTCGGCTAGCCGCGCCGCGCCGCGCCCCACCCACCAGAACGCCGCCAGGCAAACGGCGCCCAACAGCAGGAAGCCGGCCCGATTGCCTACGCGGGCAGCCAGCATCAGAAACACGATGCTGCTTTCCACCGCCGCGCCAACTGACAGCGCGACGGCGAACGGAACCGGCAACCGGTGCAGGCAAATGTTGCCCAGCATCCACGCCACCGCCAAAGTGAAAAATGCGCCGAACAGGATGGAGGGCAGAATCGGCAAACGATCATTGTAATCGCTCGGCATGAGTTAGAATCGGTGAAAGCCTCATGGCCATTTCCGCTGGCGTTCGCATCGGCCCATACGAGATCCTGACCTTACTCGGGGCTGGAGGAATGGGTGAGGTCTATAAGGCGCGCGATACTCGCCTGAATCGCATGGTCGCCTTGAAAACTCTGCCTGCGGACAAGGTAGGCGATGCCGGCCGCAGGCGCCGATTCCTGGTGGAAGCGCAAGCCGCCGCCAGTCTCAACCACCCCAACATTGTCACCATCTACGACATCTCGGAAGAGAACGGTGTGTACTTCATCGCGATGGAATACGTTCCAGGCACTACGCTCGAACAAATCAACTGTGGCAGCGGGCTGCCGGTGAAAGACGCCATCAAGTACGCCTGTGACATCGCGGATGCGTTGGCCGCGGCCCACTCGGCTGGCATCGTTCACCGCGACTTGAAACCTGCCAACGTCATCGTCGCCGAAGACGGCCGGGCTAAGCTGCTCGATTTTGGACTCGCGCAATGCGTCGAGGTGACGCCCCGCGAGGGCGAGACCGCGACACTGCATACGCTTCCCGGAACGATAGTGGGCACCGCGGCCTATATGTCTCCCGAACAGGCGGAAGGGCGAACGGCCGACGCACGGTCCGACGTCTTCTCGTTCGGTCTGGTTGTGTACGAGATGCTCTGTGGGCAGCGCGCGTTCCGGGGCGATTCGTGGATGGCAACCCTGGCGGCTATCCTGCACGAAGATCCCCGGCCATTGCGGGATATCCGGCCCGCGATTCCGGCCGCAATCGAGCAGCACGTTCTCCGCTGCCTGCGCAAAGATCCCTCGCAGCGCTTTCAGACCATGCGCGGAGTCAAGCGAGCGCTGACGGAGGCGGCGTTTTCGGACGCTGTGCGGGAAGACACTCCGTCGATCGCCGTGCTGCCCTTCGCCAACCTGAGCGCCGGCCAGGACAACGAGTACTTCAGCGACGGGCTGGCCGAAGAGATCATCAACGCACTTACTAAAGTTCCGGAGTTGAGAGTGATCGCACGCGCGTCGGCGTTCGCCTTTCGCGGCAAGGAACGGGACTTGCGCACTATCGGCCAACGCCTAAGAGTAGGGACCATTCTGGAAGGCAGCGTGCGCAGCGCGGGGAATCGTATTCGAGTCACTGCTCAGCTTATCAAAGTAGCCGATGAGTCGCACTTATGGTCGGAACGATACGAACGCGAGATGACGGACATCTTTGCCATCCAGGACGATATCTCACAGGCTATTGCGATCGCACTGAAGGTCAAGCTGGCTACTCCGCGACGGAGCACCGCGAATGTGGAGGCCTTTCAGAGTTACCTGAAGGGACTCTACTGGTATCAACGCTACACTCCGGAGAGCCTTGCCCTGGCCAAGGAGTCATTCGAGCGCGTGCTCCGGCACGATCCAAGCTGTGCTCCGGCCTACGCCGGACTGGCAGTTTATTACTACGGCCTGGGGGCTCTGGGCATCCAGCGCATGACCGATATGGCGCCGCTCGCTAAGTCGGCAGCGGTGAACGCGCTGGCCATCGACCCGACATTGAGCGAGGCGCATAGCGTCCTGGGACTGGTCGCCGGCGCTGTCGAATTCGACTGGAAGCCGGCGGAGCGTCATTTTCAAGCGGCCATGGCCCTCGACCCGGTTCCGTCTCTGGTGCGCGTACGATATGCGCTTTATTTTCTGACGCCACTGCGGCGGTTCGAAGAAGCCGCGGAGCAATACAGGCGGGCGCTCGAAACCGATCCGCTGTCCATGATGGTGCACTACGGATTGGCTTTTGCCCTCTATTGTCAGCGGCAGTACGACGATGCCATCGCACATGCGGCGGCTGCGGTGGACCTTTATCCCGACTACTGGCTGGTCCAATTCGCAATGGGTTTGGCCCTATCTCAAAAGGGCAGCCTACTGCACGCGATCGCCAGCCTGGAAACGACTGTGCGGCTCTCGCCTTCCTTCACTTTGGCGGCCGGTTTCCTGGCTGCGTTGTATGTACGAGCCGGTAGTCCGGACCGCGCGGGAAAGCTGATGGACGAAGTTACAGCGAGTAGCTCAAAACACTATGTCTCGCCAGCCTGTTTTGCCATTTACCAGGCCGCCTTGGGACAAGCCGATAGAATGTTTCAATACCTTGAGGTAGCGTTGGCCGAGCGCGATCCTTACCTTACGCGCATAGACGCGGAGCCGTGCTTTGAGCCGTTCCACTCCGACCCACGCTACCGCGACTTACTGAACCGGATGAGTCTCGGCTGAACCTATACTTGTACCGGCTAAGAAAGGGCGTCCGCCAGGCGCGAAAGATCCGCTTCATCGTTGTAAAAATGCGGCGACACCCGCAGGTTGCCATGCCGCGCGGCCACCAGGACTTTGCGCGCCTGCAACTCCCGCGCAATAGCGGGCGCATCCCGGCCGGCGAAGCGCGCAGTGACGATTGGCGAATCGTAGTGCGGGCTGCTGTCCGCTGGTAACACGGCGCCCGCGGCGCGCAATACATCCTGCGTCTTGGCGGCCAGTTCCATCACCCGCCGTTCGATGCGCTCCGGCCCCATCGCCTGCATCATCTCGACCACCGCATCCATGGCGTACAGCAGCGCGAACGGCAACATGCCGCCTTCGTACTTCTCTGCCTCGGAGGCAAACTGCGGCGCGCCATGATGCAGATTCTCGTGATTGCGCCAGCCCGAGTGACTGCGCCATCCGATCACCGCCGGCGCCAGCCGCTCCCGCAACTCCGGACTGACATACATGAACCCCGCGCCATTGGGCGACAGCAGCCACTTATACGCGTCCACCGCGAAAAGGTCGGGCCGGATGCGCGACACATCGAACTGCAATGCGCCCAGGCTCTGCGTCCCATCGAGATACAACATGATTCCGCGCCGCCGCAATGCTTCCGAAATCTCCGCGAGCGGCGGCCGGAACCCGGTCGAATAATTCACCGTGCTGATCGCCACCAGGCGCGTGCGCGGCGTTAGCTGGTCATAGAAGCTTTCCCACGCCGTTTCCACGAACTCCACGCCGCAGCCGCGCAAGTGTGACGGATAGTAATAATGATTCGGGAACTCATCCGCCAGCGTGACAATCTGGTCGCCGGTCTTCCAATCGAGACCGCCCAGCAGCAGCGACAGGGCCGCGGACGCATTGTGAATGAAGGCGATGTCGGCGGGCTGGCAGTGAATGAATTCCGCGATGCGCGCGCGAATCCGGTCGCAATCGTCGAACCAGCCCATGAAATCGGAGCAGGCCAATTCGTCGCGGCGCGCGAAATGCCGTGCCGCGGCTGCGGCCGCGCACCGCGGCATCTGCCCGAACGTCGCGGTATTCAAATAGGTCCACTGCGCTAATGCTGGAAACTCGACACGGAGCGTTTTCCAGTTAGTGCCGGTCCAGTCAGTCGTCATGATGCCCTTTTGCCCGCTCCGCCACTTGTCCCGCCGCCTCACCCACTGTCACTTCGACGGTCCTCCTACTCCGCCGTTCCACTAACTCCACCATCCCCCCTGCGACCTTCTTGCCGACGGTGATGCGAAACGGCACGCCAATCAAATCCGCATCTTTGAACTTGACGCCCGGCCGCTCGTCACGGTCGTCGAGCAGCGCATCCAACCCCAAACCCAGGCACGCGCGATAGATCTCTTCGGCCGCGCTCTTCTGCGCCGCATCGGCGATGTTGACCGGCGTGACTACCACCATAAAGGGCGCGATCGCGGCAGGCTGGCTCATACCGTCTTTATCGTGATATAACTCAATGGCCGCGCTGAGTATCCGCTCGATCCCGATACCGTACGATCCCATGATCGGTGTGACTTCTTCGCCCGCGGCATTAGTCACATGCAGTCCCATTGACGCCGAGTACTTATACCCCAGCTTAAAGATATGCCCGATCTCCATCGTCTTGCGGAGCTCCACAGGCGCGCCGCAATCCATGCATCCGTCTCCCGCCTCCACTTGCCGCAGATCCATAAACTCAGCGTGAAAGTCTTCCCTAGGTGTGACGTCGCGCAAGTGGTAATCGTCCCGATTGGCGCCCGCGATCATGTTGCGCCGGCCTTCGAGCGCATGGTCCGCCAAAATCCGCAACCCGGTGACTCCCACCGGCCCCAGCGATCCAGGATCGGCGCCGAAGACCTGGCGGATCTCTACGGGCTGCGCGGGACGGAACGCCGGATCGCCCGCCAATGCGCCGAACTTGGTCTCACTCAGTTGATGATCGCCGCGCAGCAGCACCAGCAGCGGCTGGCCGTTCGCCACCAGCACGAGGCTCTTCATCTGCGAGGTTTCCGGCAGTCCCGTGAAGGCGCTGACTTCCGCGATGGTCTTCCGCCCCGGCGTGTGAAACTCCTCCGGGGCCAGGTCTGCCTCGGGGTCGGGCGCCAGCGGCGCGCTGGGATGCGCAGCGGCTTTCTCGCGATTCGCCGCGTAGCCGCACTTGCGGCACACGACGATGAAATCCTCGCCCGCTTCGGATTCCACCATGAATTCGTGCGACTGACTGCCACCCATCGCGCCTGAATGGGCTTCTACGATCAGATACTCCAGACCGCACCGCTGGAAGATGCGGCGGTAAGCGTCGTAGTGTTTCCGATAAGCCGCGTCCAGCCCCGCCGCATCCATATCGAACGTGTAAGAATCCTTCATGATGAACTGGCGCACGCGCAGCAGCCCCGACTTCGGGCGCGGTTCGTCGCGAAACTTGGTCTGGATCTGATACCAGATTTGCGGCAGTTGCTTGTAGCTGCGCAGCTCGCCGCGCGCGGTGGCCGTAATCACTTCCTCGTGGGTCATGCCCAGACACAAGTCGCGCTGAAAGCGATCCTTGAGCCGGAACATATTGTCGCCCATGGCGTCCCAGCGGCCCGATTCCTGCCATAACTCGGCCGGAATCAGCGCAGGCAGCAGCATCTCCTGCCCGCCGATCGAGTCCATCTCCTGGCGCACGATGCCGATGATTTTCAACAGCGAGCGCTGGGCCAGGAACAGGTAGCTGTAGATTCCCGCGGCGACCTGCCGGATGTATCCGGCGCGCAGCAGCAGTTGATGGCTGGCCACTTCGGCTTCGGCGGGGCTGTCGCGCAGTGTCGGAATGAAGAGTTTGCTCCAAAGCATGGGGTGCGACCAGCTTAGCGCGGTTTGCGCGCCGGGGCCAGGGGCGGCCTTGCGTTGAGCCGCCCATTTTGGGTTCGTTCGGTATTCTTCATTATTCTTCATTATTCTTCATGGGCTGTGCGTAGCGCTCCCAGATCCATTCCTCCGATTTTGGCGCGATTTCAGTTGCGCCCCGTTGCAGCGCGTAACATTTTGCATTGTCAACAGCGAGCGCTGGGCCTGGAACAGGAAGCGCGGTGGGAGACCGGGCGTCAAGGCCGGGCCGGGTTCCGGCGTTATGCTCGCGTCTCTTAGAGCCGTCGATTTTTTGGGTTCGTTCGGTATTCTTCATTCTTAGTGGCGCGATCTCAGTGTCGCGATTCGGTTGTGTCCTGTTGCACCACGTTACATGTTGCTTTGGAATTTCCTGGGAGCTTTGGTAGGCACACGCCGGCCTTCCTCAATACCAGGAGAGCATGAGGCGACAACCGAACTCGCACCGAAATAGCTCAAGTTGTTGAGGAATTGGGGAATTTTCGGCAATGCTAACTTGTGACTGGCTCACGCCCGTCGCAGCCGTTCAACGCCCGGGCTGGCCTGGTGCGGCGAAGCCAGACGTCGCGAGCGTCATCTTCTCCGGAAAGGCCAGTGGTAGCTCCGTACACGCCAGGCAGATGGCTGGCGATGCCTCCCACAATCCCGATCTTCTTCTTCGCGTCTATGCCTTGAACATGGCGTTGATGTCCCGATAGCTCACGGCCTCGTCCGCGAACCCAAAGGTACCGTGTTCCCGCATCTCCCGGGCCGCCCGCAGGAAGGCGCCCAAGGCTGCGCGAGAGAGCGCACTGCCGATGCTGACGCGCCTGACTCCGATCGCCGAGAGATCCGCCAGGCTCAATGAAGCACCGCGCAGTCCCATCACCACGTTCACCGGGCGATCCACGGCACTGACTAAGCCGGCGATATCGTCCTTACTGGTCAGGCCCGGCGCGTAGAGAACGTCGGCGCCTGCCGTTTGATAGGCATGCAACCGCTCGATCGTGTCTCTCAGGTCGGGCTTGCCGGCCAGGTAGTTCTCGGCGCGCGCCGTCAGAGTGAACGGAAACGGCAGGCCGCGCACCACCTCCGCCGCGGCGCGGATTCGCTCGGCCGCGTGCTCGCGCTCATAGATCGGACGGCCTGGCTGGCGGGACATATCTTCAATCGACCCGCCCACGGCTCCCGCGGCCGCCGCCAGCCGGATAGTCTCCGCCACGCTTTCAGGTTCGTCTCCAAAGCCGTTCTCCAGATCGGCGCTGACCGGCAGGCCGGTCGCGGCGGCGATCCCGGCCACGTGCGCCAGCACCTGGCCGCGATCCATCGTGTTGTCCTGCTGTCCGGCTGAGAACGCGCACCCGGCGCTGGTGGTGGCCAGCGCCTCAAAGCCCAGATGTGCCAGCAGCCGCGCCGTACCGGCATCCCACGGATTGGGAATGATGAACGTGCCCTCACGCGCATGCAGCGCGCGAAACACCTGCGCCTTCTCGGCCTGCGTCTGTGCCATCCTCAAATTCTCGCGCGCTTCGGGAACCGGCCGCAAGCCCGCCGCAATCCCCACGCTCGTGCCACATACACACTTCGTTTACAATCGAAGTATGAATGTCGAACAGCACGTCGACGTCGCCGTCTCCGGAATTGCGGCGGCCATCGGCGAGCCCGCGCGAGCGCGCATGCTTTACAGCCTGGTGGACGGCCATGCCCGAACCAGCACCGAACTGGCCATGCTGGCCGGGGTGAGCCCGTCCAGCGCCAGCGCCCACCTGCACCGTCTGAAGACGGCGCATCTGGTCAAGGTGTTCATCCAGGGGAAGCATCGCTATTACAGTCTGGAAGGCCCACAGGTGGCCGGTGCGCTGGAAGGTTTGAGCGTTCTCGCCGGTGTCCCCCGTGGCCGCTTCGTGCCAAGCACGCCCAGCCGGTTGCGTGCCGCGCGCACCTGCTACGACCACCTGGCTGGCGCCCTGGGCGTGTCCCTCCACGATCGCTTTCAGGCCCTCGGATGGCTGTCGGCGGATTACGGCCTGACCCTCGAAGGAACGAAGGCGTTCGCGGCCCTGGGCATCGATCTTGACGCCACGCGGACGCTGCGCCGCCGCTTCGCATATGCCTGCCTGGATTGGAGTGAGCGGCGGCCGCATGTCGGCGGTGCGCTGGGCGCCGCGCTTCTCGAAGTCGCACGGAAAAGGAAATGGGTGGTTCCGGATCTCGACAGCCGGGCCCTAACCGTCACCAGCCCGGGGCGCCGCGAGTTGCTGACTCGGTTCGGGATGCGAGTGTAAGTTCGTCTTGGCCGCCCGTATTCCGGTGATTCCCGCTTGGCGTTCCTCCCGCCTGATCGACTAAACTTAGCTGAGCATCATGCCCCTTTCGGCAGGCGACAAACTCGGCCCCTACGAAATCCTCGCCCCGCTTGGCGCCGGCGGCATGGGTTCGGTCTATCGCGGCCGGGACACCCGCCTGGGCCGGGATGTCGCCATCAAGGTACTTGCCGATAGTTTCACCACTCCGTTCGCTCGCGAGCGCTTCCTGCGCGAGGCCCGTGCCTGTTCCGCTCTGAGCCACCCCAATATCTGCGCCATCTACGATCTGGGAGATTTCGATGGCCGTCCCTTTCTGGTCATGGAGCTTCTGCAGGGAGAAACCCTCCGCCGCTACATCGGATCGCAGCCCGTGGACCCGGAGAAAGCTCTGGATTTCGCCATCCAGTTGACCCGCGCCTTGGAAGCCGCACATGCCAAGGGCATTGTGCATCGCGATATCAAGCCCGCCAACGTGATGATCGCGCCGGAAGGCCAGGTCAAGGTTCTGGACTTCGGGTTGGCCAAAATCGTCGCCGCCACCTCTGCTTCGCCGGAGGAACAGACCGTCGCCATCGACGACCTGACGGTGCCCGGCACCACTGTGGGCACGTATGCTTACATGTCGCCCGAGCAGGCGCGTGGAGGCGTAGTGGATGCCCGCAGCGACATATGGTCCCTGGGCGTAGTCCTCTACGAAATGGCCACCGGGTCGCAGCCCTTCACCGGCCGCACCTCGGCGATGGTTCTGCAAGGCATACTCACCGAGCGGCCCGCTCCGCTCCGCCAACGCAATCCGCAAGCGCCGGCCGAGCTGGAGCCGATCGTTTTCAAGGCACTCGAAAAGGATCCCAGCCGGCGCTACCAAAGCGCGTCGGAACTGCGCGCCGATCTGGAACGCCTACGTCTAGGAACAGCGCCGGCGCGCGATACCATGCTCAACCGGCGCACGTCGTTGGTGGCCTTGGCGGCGCTGGCCGCGGTCGTGCTCGGCGGCGTTTTCTGGAACCGCCACGCGGCCGGCAAATCCTCGGCGGTCACTCAGTCGATCGCCGTGCTCCCGTTCGTGAACCTCAGTTCCGATAAAGACCAGGAATACTTTTCCGACGGCCTGGCGGAAGAGTTGCTGAACCGGCTTTCGCGGATTCCCAACTTGCGCGTGACAGGCAGAACATCCTCGTTTCAGTTCCGGGGTAAGACCGAAGATGCCCGCGCCATCGGCCAGAAGTTGAATGTGGCCATGCTCCTCGAAGGCAGCGTCCGCAAACAAGGGGCGCACATCCGGATTACCGCGGAACTCGTCAAAACCGCGGACGGTTTCCAGGTTTGGTCCCAGGTTTACGATCGCGAGCTGAACGACATCTTCGCGGCCCAAGAGGATATTGCCCGCGCGGTGACGGGCGCATTGCAGTTAACCCTCTTGGGCGGCGCGCCAGTGCCATCGGGGGCCAGCCGGAACCCCGAGGCATACAATGCGTATCTTCAGGGCCAATACCTTTCACACGCGCGCAGCAAGGAAGCGCTGGAGAAGGCCGCTGCATACTATGAGCAGGCCACCCGTCTCGACCCGGGATACGCCCAGGCGTGGACCATGCTCGGAGCCGTGCGCGCAAATCAAGCGGGTAAAGCCGACCTGCCGCTGGCGGAGGGTTACCGTGTCGCGCGAGAATGTGTCGCGCGGGCACTGACCCTCGATCCGAACCTCGCCAATGCGCATGCCGTGTTGGGGTGGATCCAGCTCACCTATGATTGGGATTGGCCGGCCGCCGACGCATCTCTGAAGCGCGCGCTGGCCTTGGAGCCGGGCAACGCCGTAGTCGTCGAGAACACCGCGGCCCTCGACAAAACCTTGGGACGCTTCGACCAGGCCGTGGATCTTCTCGATCGGGCCATTGCCATCGACCCGCTGGACGCCGATAACTACTACAATCTGGCGCTCACCTTCACCCGCGCCGGACGGCAGGATGATGCCGCCACAGCCGCCCGGAAAGCCCTCCGGATCAGCCCCGATTATGCCGCCGCACACGTCGCGCTCGCGGTGGCTTACCTGGCGCAAGGGCGTGCGTCAGAAGCCCTGCGCGAGGTTCAGAACGAAAAGAATCCGGCCTGGCGGCTCATCGGTTTTCCCCTGGTCTACTATGCCGTAGGTCAAAGGAAGGAAGCCGACGCCGCACTCGCCGATCTGGTCGCCAAGCTCCCCTCGGATGCGGCCTACCAGATCGCCGAAGCTTACGCTTTCCGTGGCCAGGCCGACCCCGCATTCCACTGGCTGGATCGCGCGTTTGCCCAGCGCGATGGCGGCCTCACGGAGATCAAAGGCGATCCCCTAATGAAAAGTCTGGAGCACGATCCCCGCTACCTGCAATTCATGAAAAAGATGCGCCTGTAAGTGGGGCAGACCGTCGCCTTTGCTGGTCTGCCTCCTGAAGTGGGGCAGGCCTCCAGGCCTGCGCGGGTCCTCCAGGACCCGCTCTTAGGCTGCCAAAGCGGTCACACATCCAGCAGCCAAATCTTCCTCACCCTTTCAACCACTTACAGCCCTCACCCCCAAAGTCCCCCCAACCGACCCCCACAATAGAATCGACAGGCAAGGACCTCCGGTCTCCTATCGCCGGTCCCAATCGCCCGTCCCGTTACAGCC
>DATKFU010000378.1:0-29874 GCA_035511215.1 Bryobacteraceae bacterium
AAAACGAGCTCTACCGCGGATTTCAGGGGTACACTAACCTTCAACTGCGCCCTGGCAACGCGTTGTAGCGCCTCTGAGAGCGCCCTCCTTTGGCTGCGCCGAGCCGTTCCGAAAAGAGTGACTATTGCCACGGGCTGCTAGGTCACGCCCGCTGCTGAGAGGGTTGACACGTCGGCGCTGGATGAGCCACGATCAAGAGTGAAAGTCCGTGATGCAATCAAGCTGGTAGAGCGGACGGATGGCTTCTGGTGAATTTCGAGGGCAGCCATCGCCAGTATAAACACCCAACAAAGAAGGGGCGGGTCACGGTTGCGGGCCATCCATCAATGGAGCTGGACCCAAAGACGCGGAATAGTATTTTGAAACAAGCGGGGCTGAAACGATGAGATACGCCGTCCTATTCGAAAAGACCGCAACCGGCTACAGCGCGCACGTTCCGGACCTTCCGGGGTGCATCGCCGCTGGCGCTACAATGGCTGACACCGCCGAGCTCATGCGCAAAGCTATTCAGATGCACCTGGCCGGCATGCGCGAAGACGGCGACCCGATCCCCGAGCCAAGCACCATTGCCGAATACATCACGGCGGCCTGAATTTATCAGGTCGCGGGCCGGGGAGGGGACGATCCGATGTACCGAGGCGCACCAACCCAGTTGGGGACGCGCTCCAGGGACTACTCGTCGTCGTCTTCGACTGTTACGGGTTCGAGATCCTCAGCTTCGAAGATCTGGCGGCAATCCAGACATTCCAGGTACTCAACGCCATCGCGCCTGGCGATGATCTCTGTACGGTTGTGCTCGCAAGCGTGCTGCATAAATAAAGCAAGACTTAGGATTTATTCTAATGAAACAGATACCCTTGTCAAGGGGGCTTTGCATTATTTTTTGCAATCTTAACGGTCGACCGCGCGACCGAGGGCGTTTTGGGCACCCTGCGTTACAATTTAGGGGTGCCGTTCCCCATACACCGCATGCGCCGGTTGCGCGCCAGTGAGCCGATCCGCAGCCTGGTGCGCGAGACGCGCCTCGATCCGGCGGAGTTCATCCTGCCGCTGTTTGCCTGCCCCGGCGAGGGCATCCGCCGCGAAATCGGGGCCATGCCCGGTAATTTCCAGATGTCGGTGGACGAAATCGTACGGGAGTGCACAGAGGTGCGGGCCCTTGGAATCGGCGGTGTGATCCTGTTCGGGCTGCCGGAAAGCAAGGACGAAACGGCTTCCGGAGCTTACGCCGAAGACGGGATCGTGCAGCGCGCCATCCGCGCCATCCGCAGCCAGGTACGCGGCCTGCTGATCATGACGGACGTCTGCAACTGCGAATATACCAGCCACGGGCATTGCGGCAAGATCGTTAACGGCGAAGTGGATAACGACCAGACGCTGGAATGGCTGGCAGCCTCCGCGGTTTCCCACGCGCGCGCCGGCGCCGATATCGTGGCGCCCTCGGACATGATGGATGGACGAGTGGCCGCCATCCGCCACGAGCTGGACGCAAACGGCTTCTCCCACATTCCGATCCTGTCGTACGCCGCCAAGTTCGCTTCGGTGTTCTACGGGCCATTTCGGGAGGCGGCGGAATCCACGCCGCAGTTCGGCGACCGCCGCAGCTACCAGATGGACCCGGCCAACGGGCGCGAAGCCATGCGGGAAATCGAGCTGGATCTGGAGGAGGGCGCCGATATGATCATGGTCAAGCCCGCCATGCCGTATCTCGACCTGGTCCGGGAAGCGCGCCGGCGGTTCGACGTGCCCATTGCCGCCTACCAGGTGAGCGGGGAGTTTTCCATGATCGAAGCCGCCGCGCGCAACGGCTGGATCGACCATGACCGGGCCATGCTGGAAAGCCTGACATGCATCCGGCGCGCCGGGGCGCAGATCGTCCTGACGTATTTCGCCAAGCCCGCGGCCAAGCTGCTGTCCTGAAGAGGGGCAGACCTGATATGGCCGCTCAGGCCGGAGGCACCCTGCTTACGGCGCTGCGTACACGGCAACGGGAGCCGCGCCAATGGCAAGATCAAATACGCTGTTATAGAGCTCTCCCGAAAGCATGAGGTTGAGTTGGGAGACTCCCTCCACTTCGTAGGGTGCAGCGCCCAGGAAGGCCACCGTGACGGAATAATTGCCGGTGTTGTTGGTCACTGTGGGCATGATTATGGGCTGCGCTAGCGGCAAACGATTGATGGCACCGTCGACGCCCGGCGGGCTGGTTTGCCCTAGCCCAGTAAGGAAGATCGCCACCTCGCCGCCATGCGCCGGATTCGTAACCGAGTTCGCCGACCAGTCGGAATTCGCCACAGCCAGAACATCCGGATTTTGGGGGACAACCAGAACCGTATATGTATTCGAGGTGAGGCCGTTGTACTCGACCTGAACGGGGGCGCTCGAGAGGCCGTTCAGCTCAAAAGGCGCGATGGCATCGACTTCACCGGCCCGCGCTGATACCAACGGGGCCGGCACACCATTAAAAGTCACCTGCACGCCACCAATCGAGGCGGCCAGCGTGCCGGCGGCGGTCAGCAGCGCGCCAGTGGGATTTTGCGGTCCGATGCCACGCCCGAGGATCCGCATGACTTCGCCGGGAGCCACCGCGGACGGCAGGCGGTTCGCTGCGGGAACCAGCGGGCTGTACTGCGTGATCTCATCGATGAAGATGCGGGCCGCCTGGGTGGGGTCGATTTCTGCCACCAGCGCCGCATAATTCAAAGTTGGCGAGCCGGAGGCATTCAGATCGCCCAGGCCGCCGGCGTAGTACACAGCCGTCGAATCCGCCGACACGGATCCGAAGGAATCGGTTGCGGTGGCATTGAGGACAGCGGAAGCTGCCGGATTCAGCTCGGCAAGAAAACCCATCTGGGGGTTGTAGTAACGGAGCAATTCAGGCGGTATCTGGGCGAGTCCACCAATTGGGGCCACGGTGGGGAAATCCCAGGACACGTTTAGTCCCCCAAGCCATATGTTTCCGGCCGCATCAAAGGCGATGGAATCCGCCTCTCCCTGGCACGTACCACCCAAGGTAGCCAGAAAGACAGGAGGCGCCGCGGAAAGCGTCATCTTCATGACGAAAGGATTGTCGCCGGAGACCGGCGGATAGATCAGGGGAGGGCCAAAATTGATCCCCGGTGACGGGCAGCCGCCTCCGGACAGCGCGTGCGCGGCGCCGGGTGTGGGACTGGCCTGCGTGGAGCCCGCGAGATACACATTGCCGGCGCCATCCAGCGCCAGCGCGTGCGCCACGCTGAAGTATCCGCCGCCGATGAAGCTCGAATAGAGCAATTGGTCTTCGGCGGAACTCAGCTTGGCGATGAAGCCCGCGGTATACGTGGAGGGGAATTGGGCGATCATGGCGTCCGCCGTGACTGGGAAATCGGATGAGTAGGTCTCTCCGGCCACGTAGACATCGCCCGAAGAGTCGAGCGCCAGAGCGAAGGCGGAGTCGCCGCAAGAGCCCGTGATATAAGTTGCGTCAACCAGCGCTCCGGTTCCGTTGAGCTTAGCTACGAAAGCGTGCGTGCTCTCCTGGTTTGGAAAGGCGTTAAACAGATTCGGCTGGATCGTGCAAGGGCCGGGGATGGTGGTCTGATAGGCGCCTTTGGTGACCGGCAAGCTGCTGGCCGTGCCTGCGATTACGGCGTTGCCGTCCATATCGATGGCGACGGCGTTGGGAACGGCGCCGTTGAGCGTCTGTGAGTAGAGTACGGAACTATCGTTCGCGCTGACCTTCATCGCCATGCCGTTGAAGCCGGTCGAGTCGCTACCCACCAGATATACATCGCCTGCAGCGTCCAAAGCGATGCCCGAAGCCGTGCCCGTCCACAGATACGTGGAATAAATCACGTTCGACAGAGCGGCATCGAGTTTTGCCAGAAAGACCGTCTGCGGCGTGTTGCCGCCCACTGTGTAGATGCGCGATGGCGCTGCGTACAGCGTGGAGACAGGAACGTTTTCGCCCGACCACGTCTGGCCTCCGTCCAGGGTCTGGGAAACCCAGCCGCCGGCAGCGGCATAGACGTGTGAGGGGTTGGCAGGATCGATGGCGACCGAAAATAGCGTCTGCGTGCCGCTCAAGGTTGTCACGATCTGAAAGGATGCTCCGCTATCCGTACTCTTGAAGATGTCCCCTCCGCCGTTCACCAGCCAGAGAGTGGAAGGATTGGTGGGATCCACGGCCATGGCGGTTGGACCGTAAGCGAAAACGTTGGTGGCGCCTGGCGTCCAGGTGGACCCGCCGTCAGAGCTCTGGAATACGGGACCAAAGATCGAGGAAGCGGACGCGTAGAGCACGTTCGGTTGCGAGGGCGCCAGCGCGATGGCCGATATGGAGTTGTTCGAGTTGGGAATCGAGAGCGGCTGCCACGACTGCGCGCCATCGGTGCTGCGATAGACCACATAGCCGCACAAGAGGTACATGGTGGTGGGCGTCTGGGGATTGATGGCGATCTGTGACATCGCAGTGGGGGACGGGAACGAGGCGCCGGTGTTTTGCCAATTCACTCCGGCATTGGCACTCTTGTAAAGCTCGCCGCTCTGCAGCAACAGCGCGTAGCAGTTCGACGGGTTGACTGGATCGACCGCCAGCGCCGAGGCCGGCGGCAGTACGTCGGCGGCTGCCGTCCAGGTGACGCCCTGGTCCGTGCTGCGCATGATGCCGCCAGACGTGCTGGCGATGACCAGGCTGCCGTCGCTAGATGCCGCCACCGCATTGACACTGGTCGCAATGAGGCCAGAATTGACAAACGCAGCCCCATTGATGCTCACTTCGAGAGCGCCCTGGGGCGGCCCCGCCTCCAGCGCATTGGTAACCGGAAAATTTCCCGACGTAGTGTTGCCGGCTACGTAGATAAATCCGCTGCTGTCGGTGGCGATGACAGCGGGCTGATCGCTTCCATTGCCGGATAACACGCGGTGGTTGATCAGCGCCTGGCCAAAGGTGAGACTAATCGAGAACAGCAACTGCAGGAGAGCACCACAGATCGTGCGCATGGCGAGTTGCTCCTGGCGGTAAGTCTAGCATGGAGCGCGTGTAAATGGCCGCCTTTCACTCGCGGCCGGCCGGGTACTACTTTCCAGGGCAGTGCCACTGGTATGCTGAAACGCAGAGGTACAAAGGATGCTGTTGCGAGACTTCGCCTACGCGGCGCGCACCCTGGCGAAGAGTCCTGTGTTTGCCGCCACCGCCATCGTCACCATCGCACTGGGGATCGGCGCCAGCACGGCCATCTTCAGCGTGACCAACGCGGTGCTGCTGCGGCCGCTTCCGTACAAGAATCCGGACCGGCTGGTTTTCGCCATATCGGACATGCGCAAGCGCAATGTCAAGGATTTCCCGTTCTCCCACGCCGATTTCTTCGATCTGCGCAACGGTGCCGCGGGGATGTTCGCGCCGCTTGGAGCAGTGAATACCGGGCGCGCGACTGTACCGCGCGAGGACCAATCGCCTGAACAGATCCGCTGGGCCGCGGTGACGCCGAACTTCTTCCGCATGATGGGCGCTTCGATCGCGCTGGGCCGCGACTTCACCGACGCCGATGGACAGCCGCCACCGGAGCAACCCGTGCCGGGGGCCGGGCAAGCCGCGGCCGGCCCGCCGCCCCTGCCGCAAATGGCGGTGCTGAGCTACGGCTACTGGCAGCGGCGCTTCGGCGGGAGCCGCGACATCGTCGGCCGACCGATGCCGGGCGGGATTGGCGGGCGGGGTGGCACGCAGATTGTGGGTGTGTTGAAGCCCGGCTTCGAGCTGCTCTTTCCTCCCGACGCCAACATGGAGCAGCGGCCGGACGTCTGGTTCGCTACGCGCCTGGCATACGATAACGCCAACCGCAACCAGGTATCGTTGCACGTCATCGGCCGGCTGAACGACGGCGTCGCCATCGAGCAGGCGCAGTCGGCCGTGGACCGCCTGGCCGCGGAACTGCGCCGCGGATTTATTATCCATGAGACGTCGGGCTGGTCCATCCGCCTGGAACCGATGCATCGGCACGTGGTGGAAGAGGTGCGGCCGGCGCTGCTGGCGCTGATGGGCGCGGTCGTGTTTCTGTTGCTGATCGCCTGCGCCAACGTGGCGAATCTGCTGCTGGTGCGGGCGTCGTTGCGCGAGCGCGAGCTGGCGATCCGCACTGCGCTGGGCGGAAGCTGGTGGCGCCTGGTCAGCCAGACGCTGGCCGAGGCGGTGCTGCTGGCGCTCAGCGGCGCGCTGCTGGGCCTGGGGCTTGCGTGGGTGGGCATCCACGAATTGCGCGCTATCGCACCCGCCAGCCTACCGCGGTTGGACACCATCGGCATCGACCCCGCCGTGCTGGGTTTCACCGCGCTGGCGGCGGTGGCGGCTACGGCGCTGTTCGGTCTGGCGCCGGCGGTGCGCGCCGCGCGGCCTAGCGTGGCCCCGTTGCTGCGCGCCAGCGGACGAAATGCCGCGCTGAGCGGCGCCGGATTGCTGCGCAACTTCGTGGTGGTGGCCGAGGTGGCGCTCTCGTTCGTACTGCTGATCGGATCGGGCCTGATGTTCCGCAGCTTTTTGGAGCTGCAGCGCATCGACCCCGGCTTCAATCCGCATGGCCTGCTGACTTTTCTGCTGCTGGGAGGGCGCGGCGGGCAGCAACCGCAGGAACGCGCCGCCCGTCAGCGTGAAATCCAGATGCGCCTGCATGAGCTACCCGGTGTACAGTCCGTCACGTCTTCGTTTCCGCTGCCGCTGGCGGGAGGATTCAGCCCCATCCGATGGGGGCTGGAGCCGGCTCTCACCGATGCGAGCAAATTCCAGGCTGTCGATTTTCAGATCGTGCTGCCGGGTTACTTCGAAGTGCTGCACACGCCGCTGATCGCCGGGCGCACCTTCACGGATGCCGACAATGCACCCGACCGCAAGGGCGTGGTGATCGACCAGATGCTGGCGGCAAAGGCGTTCCCCGGCGAATCGGCCGTGGGCAAGCGGCTGCTGATCCGCATCCGCACGCCGGAGCCCGAATGGGTGGAGGTGATCGGCGTAGTGGCGCACCAGCGCGATAGTTCGCTGGCGGTGGCGGGCCGCGAGCAAATCTACTTCGCGGACGGTTTTCTGGGACATGGCGCAACCGGTTATTGGGCGATCCGTACGGCGGGCGACCCGGGAAAATATGCGAACGCCGTGCGCGCGGCGATCGCCAAGCTGGACCCGCATCTGCTGGTCAGCGAGATGCAACCGATGGACGCGCTGGTAGATCACGCGCAGGCTTCCACGCGCTTTTCGCTGTTGCTGATCGGCGTATTCGCCGGCGTGGCGGCGCTGTTGGCGGGCGTAGGATTGTATGGCGTCCTGTCAACGGTGGTGCGGCAGCGCACGCCGGAGATCGGCGTCCGCATGGCGCTGGGCGCGGCGCCCGCGACGATCTTCAGCCTGGTGGTGGGACAAGGACTGCGGCTCAGCGCGGCGGGCGTCGCCCTGGGCCTGGTGGCGGCGTTCGAGTTGACGCGTGCGATGACCAGCATGCTGGTGGGCGTGAAGGCCACGGATCCCGCCACGTTTGCGTCGATGGCAGTGCTGTTCTTCGTCATTGCGGCGATCGCTTCGTGGCTGCCCGCGCGGCGGGCCGCGGGCTTGGATCCGACCGCGGCTCTGCGGGAGGAGTAGCTTACAGCATCGAGCGCTAGTGGATGTTGACCGACTCCATCTGCGGAGCGCTTGGGGAGCGAAGAGTCCGGACATCCCGCATGGGTGGCCGGCCAAAGAAACGGCTGTATTCGCGGTTGAATTGGCTGGCGCTTTCGTACCCGACCTCAAAGGCCGCACTAGCGGCGTCCATACCATCCATGAGCATGCGCCCCCGCGCTGCCTGCAACCGAAGGTGTTTCTGATACTGAAGAGGACTCATGGCGGTGAGCACCCTGAAATGATGATGCAGCGTGGACACGCCCATGCCTGCGATTTCTGCGAGATCGTCCACCCGGAGCGGCTTCGCATAGTTTGCCGCGATCCAGGCAATCGCTTTGGCCGTCCGGTGGCTCTGTTCGCCCAGCGTCGCGATGGTCTTAAGACGTGCGCCCTCCGCGCTGCGAAGGATGCGGTAGACGATCTCGCGCTGAATCAGGCCGCTGAGAAAGGGAACGTCCTGCGGCGCGCGCAGCAGGTCCACGAGCCGGCAGCACGCACTGAGGAATTCCACCGTGGTCTCACCGGTCGCCATGCCGGGACTGTCAGCCGGCGCTTCAGCCACCCGAATCTCCTCCCGGCTGAGAAGCTCCCGGACCATGGGCATTTCGAGTTTGAGCGACAACGCCAGGCAGGGCACCTTTTCGCTTGCCTCGATCACCCGGCTGACGACAGGCAGGTCGACCGACGTCAGCAGGAATCGGGACGGACCGTAGATGAACGTGGCCCGGCCGAGATCTACTCGCTTTCGCCCCTGGGCGATCACGGTCACGCCCGGCGCGTAAGTCATCGAGCAGGGAGCGGTAGGAGCAGTCCGGCGGTGAAGCGACAGCCCGGGAATATCCGTTGCCCGGTTCTCTGCGGAGCCCATGAACAAGGCAATCTTGCGCGCCAGCCCGGTGCGCAATTCACGCGCTCGATCTGGCAGCGGGGTGGCGTCTCGCGGCTGGTTTTTCATGGCAGCGGTTTCACTCTCCTCTACCCCAGGATAACTGCTGGCTCTGCGCGTCGATCAACCTGCAAGAGAAATAGGCAATAAATCGGAAGGATCGGGATACCGCTACCAGGGCGCTCGACTCTAACCTGTAGGAAGAAACGATTTCGGCGGAGAAACGCTAGAGAAATGAAGGAGAAAACAATGCAGAAGCGCAAACTTGGAAATAGCGGCCTGGAAGTTTCGGCTCTCGGGCTGGGCTGCATGGGAATGAGCTTTTCTTACGGTCCACCCAAGGACACGCAGGAGATGACTACGCTTCTCCGGGCAGCCGTGGACCGCGGCATCACATTCTTCGACACGGCCGAGGTCTACGGTCCCTTCTCGAACGAAGAGCTCGTGGGCGAAGCCCTGGCTCCTTTCCGCAAGCAAGTGGCGATCGCCACCAAATTCGGATTCGACCTCAGTCCCGATTTCGATCCCCGCGGGATGAAGGGTTTGCCGGGCCTGAACAGCCGGCCAGAGCACATCAAGCAAGCCGCCGAGGGCTCGCTGAGGCGGCTCAAAGTTGATGTTATCGACTTGCTCTATCAGCATCGGGTGGACCCGAACGTGCCCATTGAAGACGTAGCTGGAGCAGTAAAGGACCTGATTCAGGAAGGCAAGGTGAAGCACTTCGGCCTTTCCGAAGCTGGAGTGCAAACTATCCGTCACGCACACGCAGTCCAGCCGTTGGCTGCTCTCCAGAGCGAATATTCCCTGTGGACGAGGACTCCGGAGAAGGAAGTGATACCGACGCTTGAGGAACTCGGAATCGGATTGGTCCCGTATAGCCCGCTGGGCAAGGGCTTCCTCACAGGCAAGATGGACGAGAATGCGAAGTTCGACAGCTCCGACTTCCGCAGCACCCTGCCTCGCTTCACACCGGAAGCGCTCAAGGCGAATCAGGCCCTCATCAAGCTGCTCGCCAGTATTGGGGAACGGAAGAAGGCGACGCCTGCGCAGATCGCACTTGCCTGGCTGCTGGCCCAGAAGCCGTGGATCGTACCGATTCCAGGCACCACAAAGCTGCATCGCCTGGACGAGAACATCGGTGCAATCCCGGTCGAACTTACATCCGACGATCTGGATGACATCGAGAAGGCCGCCGCAAAGATTACCGTGCAAGGCGCCCGGTACCCCGAAAAGCTGGAGCAGATGACCGGCCGCTAATCCGCCCGACCAGGCCCGACTGACGTCCGACTGGCAATCGAGAGGAGTATCTATGTACACCGCGAAAGCTTACGCCGCTCGAAGCGCGACATCGCCGCTGGCCCCACTACGGTCACGCGTCGAGATCCAACCGAGCACGACGTGCAGATCGAGATCCTATTCTGCGGGATCTGCCACTCCGATCTCCACCAGGTTCGTAACGAGTGCAAGAACGTCCTGCCGACAGTCTACCCATGTGTCACCGGCCATGAGATCGTCGGCCGTGTCACCAGGGCCGGTTCCGCGGTCACCGGGTGCAAGCCCGGCGACCTCGCAGCGGTCGGCTCCATGTAGATTCCGATCACACCTGCCCGGAGTGCCAAGCTGGCCTCGAGCAGTTCTGTCCGGACGTGACTCTGACCTACAACTCCCCGGACAAGCACCTCGGAGGCCTCACCTACGGCGGGTATTCCGATAGCATAGTGGTCGACGAGCGCTTTGTCCTGCATGTCCCTTCCAGCCTCGATCTCGCGGGAGCCGCGCCGCTTCTCTGCGCCGGCATCACCAAATACTCACCCATGCGCCACTGGGACGTCCGTAAAGGCAAGAAAGTCGGCGTGGTGGGTCTCGGCGGACTGGGCCACATGGTATGGAGGACGCGCTCCGGCCAGGGGCCGATGACGCTGTTGTCTCTGCGTCTCCTTGCCGGTTGCGAGATGTCAACTGCTCCGCCGTGACGGCAACATCACGCTCGTCGGCTCGCCTTAGTTAGAAGCCACTGGGGGTGTCGGCATTCGGCCTCATCATGGGACGCCGCAGCCTCTCCGGCTCGCCGATTGGCGGCATCCCCGAGACCCAGGAGATGCTCGATTTTTGCGGGGCACATCACATCACCGCCGATGTCGAAGTCATCCCGATCCAAAAGGTCAACGAAGCCTACGAGAGACTGCTCAAGTCCGATGTGAAATACCGCTTCTCGATCGATATGGCTTCTCTCAAATCTAACTAGGACGAAGAATGAGCACCTTCGCACTCCTGGCAACCTGACGAAAAACGATTTGCGAAAACGTGCGCGGCAGCTTCTAGGGCTCGCGGTTGAATGGCTGCTTACCTGAGGCAATTCCCCCACCTGCTGGGCCGAAGGCCTGCGTCGGTTCGCGCAACCGACTGCGGTACCGACTGAAAACAAACGCCTTGCAGATTGGGCGTCAATTTGCCATACCAGGCCAAACTGCGGAACCTAACCTACGGTTTGTCGGACTAGCGCGAGGTCCCCGGTTTAGGAGGTGCACTCTGAAACTACGCCGATTGCCCAAGACATTCATTCCTGCCACCATCCTGATTACGCCGCTGCTTCTATCAACCATCAGCACCAGGAGCTATGCGATCCCAGCGTTTTCGCGGCAATATGGCACTTCGTGCACGACCTGCCACCTCGATTTTCCCAAACTCAACGACTTTGGCAAAGCCTTCAAGGACGCCGGATTCAAATTTCCGAAAGACGACGAGACGTTCCTGAAGACTCCTCCGGTGATGTTGGGGGCGCCGGCGCAGAAGGATGTATGGCCGCACAGCGTATGGCCGGGTACGATTCCGGGACTGCCGCAGGTCGGCCTGCGCATGAACAACTTCTTCCAATACACGAGCGCCAATGCGAGCCGCTTTGGCGCGCTGGCTCTGTCCGGCGGGGTGCCGCAGGTGATCCCGCAAACCGATTTCGAAACCGGCTTCTTCAGCATTTTCATGGCCGGGAACTTCGGCAGCGATATCGCATTCTGGGTGGATGACGACCTCAGCGTGGGCGGGGACAACAGCGCCGGCAGCTTGGGGGATGGCTACTTGAAACTGGTAAATGTCGGCCGGTTTCTGAAGCTACCGACAGATCTGTTGACCGTTCGCGCGGGCCAATTCGAGCTGGACCTGCCGTTTACGCAGGCGCGCAGCATCAACATCAGCCCTTACGATATCTACACGGAAGCCAACGTCGGCGCGATCAACTCCATGGTGCCGCAGCAGAACGTGAACAACCTTTTTAACTTCGCGGAATCGCAAAAAGGCATCGAGTTCAGCGGTGGCCACAGCTACGGGGGCTATCACTATTCAGTGGCTATCATAGACCAGAACACCAGCGGGATCGATCAACCTAGCAACAACAGCCCTTACGTTCCCTCGGCCACGGGTGGATCTAATGGCGGCCAAGGCGTCGGTTTTGCGTCGGACTCCGGCCTCAAGGATGTATACGCGCGGTTGTCCTATCGGTTTAACCTGGAGCGGGACAGCGAAAGCCGCCACTCCATCCAAGCGGCGGGTACCACTGGGCCGCACGACCACACCTATCTGAGTCTGGGCACGTACTACCTGCACGGCAACTCACAGCAAGGCCTCGTTGGACAGGACGCCAGCGGAAACCCAAGCCTGCTCTATGCGCACGAACCGTTTTACCGGGCAGGCGGCGATTTCAGCTTTAATTACCGCACCTTCAATCTTTTTGGCCTGTATATGTTCGCCCGCGACAACAACCTGCTGCCGGTAACTGCCAGCGGAGCGCTCATCCCGCTGCCGGTGGGTTCCACCAGCCCGGTGCCAACCGGGTTCGTCAGCAGCATACCGGCCAAGTTCAACGGCGGCTTTCTGGAGGCCGATTACCTGGTTCTGCCGTGGATCATGGCCATTGCGCGCTGGGATGGCGTAAACTCCACCGCCGACCGCATCAACGGACTGGCGCTCGAAGGCGGAACATCCTACTTCGGGCCGCTCAGCTCCACGCGCAACCGCTATACGCCCGGCGTTCAGTTCCTGATCCGCCCGAACATCAAAGCTTCGTTTGAATATCAGTTCCGGCCCAAGCAGTTTGTCCAGGCGGTCACCGACCCCACGACCGGACTGCAGGAAGCGGTCAACCCGTTCCGGGTCAATACCGCAGTTGTAGCTGTGGAATATGTTTATTGACGCAGGAAAAGTTCCACAATAAATCGAAACACGAATAGGAGAACCGTTCCATGAAGAAGGTGATACTCGTTTTGCTCGCAGGCTCGCTTTTCGCTTACGCGGCCAACATCAGCGGCAAGGTCGCCGCGGGGAAAGGCGCTTCGGTAGTTTACGTGGATGCCGTTGCCGGCAAGACCTTTCCCGCGCCCACCAAGAGCGTTGTGATGGATCAGAAGCAGTTGTTGTTCGCGCCACACATCCTGGCGGTGCAACTGGGGACCACGGTGGAGTTTCTGAACAGCGATAAAGTGGCGCACAACATCTTTTGGCCGAATATCAGCGGCAATAAGAAGCTTTCACACAATCTGGGTACCTGGCCCACCGGGCAGAAGCGCGACTTCAAGTTCGAAACGCCCGGTATCGTGCCTTTGCTTTGCAACGTGCACCCGGAAATGTCCGGGTACGTCGTCGTGTCGCCCACTCCGTATTTTGCCGAAACCGATGCGGACGGCAATTTCAAAATCGCCGATGTTCCGGCCGGCAGCTACACGGTCGTAGCGTGGCACGAAGGCATGAAGACGCAGTCGAAGCCGGCAGCTGTCGCAGGCGACGTGACCGTCGATTTCGCGCTCTCGAAGTAAGCCGGGCATGCTGACGCGCTTTCGCGACAAAAAAGTCGACCGCGACTGGCTGAACAGTAACTTCCCGTGCATGATGGCGTGTCCGGCCGGCACCAACGCCGGCCGGTACGTAGCGCTCATCGCGGAAGGGAGGTTCGAGGAGGCGTATCGCTACGCGCGCGATCCGAACCCGATGGCCAGCATCTGCGGGCGGGTCTGCGCGCACCCTTGTGAAACGGCCTGCCGCCGCGGAGCGGTGGACAAGCCCATCCAGATCCGGGCTCTGAAGCGCATGCTTACGGAGCGCTACGGTCCGGAATCGCGGCGCCCCTTGCGCATCGACCGCCAGCGGGCCGCGCCGCAACCGTACCGCGTGGCCGTGGTGGGCAGCGGCCCCGTGGGGCTTTCCGCGGCGCACGACCTGGGCCTGATGGGTTACTCCGTCACCATCTTCGAAGCCGCCCCCGTAGCTGGCGGCATGCTCAAACTCGGCATTCCGGAGTACCGGCTGCCGCGTAGTGTGGTGGAAGCGCAGGTGCGCGAGATTCTGGAAGCCGGCGATATTACGCTTAAGCTGAATCAGGGCGCGGGCCGCGATTTCACGATCGCCGGATTGCGCCAGCAAGGCTTCGACGCGGTGGTGATCGCAGTGGGCGCGCATCGCAGCCGCGATCTTTCCATCCCGGGTGTGGATCTCGACGGGGTCCACAAGGCCGTCGATTTTCTGCTCAATGCCAATCTGGGTTATCGCTTCACCATCGGCAAGAAAGTGGTCGTAATCGGCGGCGGCAACGTGGCCATGGATGTGGCCCGGTCGGCTGCCCGTGAAGTGCTGAAGCAGCACGCCACCGCTCCCGGCGAGGCCGTTCCGAGCGAGGAGAATGTGGCCGCCCTGGCCGCGCACGAAATGGTGGATGTTTCGCTGTCCGCCCTACGCCTCGGCGCGCAGGAGGTCAGCATCGTCTGCCTGGAAAAGCGCCAGGAAATGCCGGCGGCCTTGGAAGAGATCGAGGAAGCCCAGACTGAGGGCATCGTCCTGCATGACGGCAGGGGTCCGCATCGCGTGCTGGGGCGCGACGGGAAAGTCACCGGCCTCGAAACATTGAAGACCATGCATGTTTTCGACACTGCAGGCCGGTTCAACCCCGCTTTCTACGAAAACAGCGAATCCGTCATCGAGTGCGACACCGTGATCCTGGCGATCGGCCAGGCGCCCAATCTGGATTTCCTGAAGCCCGAGGACGGCGTGAAGGTGTCGCCCCGGGGGTTGATTGTCGCGGACCGCGAGACGCTGATGACCTCGGCGCCCGGCGTGTTTGCGGGCGGCGACTGCGTGTTCGGCCCGCGCCTGATCATCGATAGCGTGGGCGACGGCAAGCGTATCGCCATCGCTATCGACGAACACCTGACCGGGCGCGAGCATCCCGATCCGCAGATTGTGATCGAAGTGCTCGATCACCACCGGATGTTCGCGGACTACATGAATCTGTCGCGCCAGCCTGTGCCCATGCTGCCGCTGGAGCGCCGCACGGGGGTGACGGAAGTGGAGATCGGCTTCGACGAACAGTCGGCCATAGCGGAAGCCCGCCGCTGCCTGCGCTGCTGGATCAACACCGTTTTCGAAGGCAACGAACCGGATGGCTCGCAGTGCATCCTGTGCGGCGGCTGCGCGGATGTCTGTCCGGAGGAATGCCTGCGCCTGGTGCCCCTGGAGCAGATCGAATTTCCGCCGGAGGTGTTGGGCGAGATCCGCGGCAACGCACAACTCTACCGCGTGGAACTGGATGACGTGGCGGCCGAAGAACTCGGCGTTATCACGGGCACCGCGATGCTGAAGGATGAAACCCGCTGTATCAGGTGCGGACTGTGCGCGGAGCGCTGCCCGGTAAACGTGATCACGATGGAGGCGTACAGCATTGGACCGGACCTCCAGGTCTGCGCCCCACTGAAGGAGCAATAGATGCCAGAAGACGACAAATCACAAACCACCCGGCGCGATGCGTTCATCAAACTGGGCGTCGGCTCGGCGGCGGTGGCCTGTGCGGGGGCGGCGGTCTTTGGATATTCCTACCTCTCCCCCAACGTGCTCTACGAGCCTTCGCCCATCGCCCATGCGGGCAAACCGGACCGCTATCCGCGCGGCTCGGTCACCCAGGATCTGGAAGCAGGCATTTACATCATCCATGGGCCGGAGGGCTTCTACGCGCTATCGGCTACCTGCACCCATTTGGGGTGCCTCACGGTGTGGAATGCCGATCTGGGCATCATCGCCTGCCCATGCCATGGCAGCAAATTCAGCGAACAGGGAGTGAAGCTGGAAGGGCCTGCGCCGCGCGGGCTGCCATGGCTCAAAGTCTGGCTCAGCGATGAAGGCGAGTTGCTGGTCGATCGCGCCTCCATCATTCCGCCAAAGCAGTATCTGAGGACCTGATGACTATCCAAGATATCCGCGACACTCGCGTTTGGCGCTCCGTCTTCCGCGCTGGGAGTGGCGCAAACAATCTGCGCCGGTCGATGGCGATTCAGCAGAACGTGTTCCTGCACCTGGCCTCGGTCAAGGCCCGCGAACGGGCCCTTCAATTCAGTGTCACATGGTACCTGGGAACGCTTAGCTTTGGTACCTTCATGATCCTGGTCGTCACCGGCGTCCTGCTGATGCTCTACTACCATCCCTCGGCGCCGCAAGCCTACGCGGACATGAAGGATCTGCAATTTGTCGTTTCGGCCGGCGTGTTCCTGCGCAACCTGCACCGCTGGTCGGCGCACACCATGGTGCTGCTGGTCTTCGCGCACATGTTCAAGGTGTTCTATCGCGGAGCGTATCGCAAGCCGCGCGAGTTCAACTGGGTCATCGGCGTGGTCCTGTTGATCGTCACGCTGCTGCTCAGTTACACGGGCTACCTACTGCCTTGGGACCAGTTAGCCTACTGGGCCATTACGGTCGGCTCGAATATTATGTCCGCTGTGCCGGTGCTGGGCCAGAAGATCCGCTTCCTCATGCTGGGAGGCCATACCGTAAACGCCAACGCGCTGCTGCGCTTCTATGTGTTGCACTGCGTGATCCTGCCGCTGGCGGCGATCTTGTTTATCGCCGTGCACTTCTGGCGCATCCGCAAGGACGGAGGCCTGTACACGGGCCACCAGGAATCCCATGAGTGAGCCGCCCAATCCGAAGTTTGCCGCGCAATTCGATTCCGACGCGCGCCGCACGCCGGTGCGCGTGGCGTTCGTCACTCGCCGCACCTCGCCACAGGTAAAAGCCCAGGACGATTCGGTGGTGATGACCTATCCGGAAGCCCTCCTCCGGGCGGCCGTGGCCATTGAGATTCTGGCGATCGCGCTAGTCATAGTCTCGCTGATCTGGGATGCGCCGCTCGAACAACTTGCCGATCCGATGCACACGCCCAATCCGGCCAAGGCGCCCTGGTACTTCCTGGGCCTGCAGGAACTGCTGCACTATTTTCCTCCGTTCGTGGCGGGCGTGCTCATTCCCACCATGGTGGTTCTGGCGCTGATCGTGATCCCGTATTTCGATATCAACATCGAATCCGAGGGCGTTTGGCTGCGCAACCGCGAGCGGCGGCTGCGCATTTTCATTGGAGTGCTGGTGGCGTTCACCGCTGTGATGCTCGTCTTCCACGTCTATGCGGTGCTGATCCCAACGCTCGCGATTGCGGCATTCATGCTGGCCGCCGCGGCGGGTGCGCCGGAGCATTCGGGTTTCCGGCGATGGTTGGTTTCCAAGCCGCTCTCCTTCTGGATCATGACTTGGTTTCTGGTGCAGGCCGGCATTCTGACTGCGATCGGGACGTTTTTCCGCGGCGCGGGCTGGTCGTGGGTGTGGCCCTGGAGGAGTTGAGAGCATGCGGCAGAAGATCCAAGAAACGTGGCAGTTCCTCTTCGGCGATAGCGCGCGCGCGTTCGGCACGCTGAGCGCGATCCTGCTGGTCTGCCTGGCCATCGCCCCGGCCAAGGATCGCTTCCGGGAGTGGACGCGTTACCAGCAGAAGTACCTGCGCCTGATTCGCGGGCGCGGAGAAGCCGCCACGTTGCAGCGGCGTTTCCAGGGCGGACTACAGCAGATCTGGATGCCGGAGTTGGGCGTCACGGATCGGTGCGGCACTTGCCATTTAGGACTGAAGGAGGCCACCCTCTGGGATGTGAGCGCGCAGCCGTTCCGGCCGCATCCGCCCATCCCGCATTCGCTCACCGAGTTCGGATGTGTGATGTGTCATCGTGGCCAGGGCGCCGCCACAGGAGTCGAGGAAGCGCATCGCAGCACGCTCGCGTGGGAGCAGCCCATTCTGCCCGCGCGCTATTTGGAAGCCGGGTGCGGCCAGTGTCATTGGAACACGGTCACCGGCACGCCGCAATTGAACCTGGGGAGGCAACTGCTGGCGCGTTACGGCTGCGTATCGTGCCACGTTCTGAAGACGCCGGAAGGCCAGAGGCTGGCAGCGACGAGAGATGCCCCCCCGCTGACCCATATCGCCGAAAAGACCACTCGCGAGTGGGCGTTCGCCTGGCTCAAGAATCCGCAGGCTTACGCGGTCACGGCAGCCATGCCTAACTTCCAACTCACGGATGCGGATGCGCGCGATATCACGGCGTTTCTGATGTCCCAGAGCACTCCGGTAGGACAGGCCTCCAGCTTCGCCACGCCCGTCGCGCCTGCCGCCGACGCCGCAGCGGGCGCCAGCGTATACGGCGAGTCATTCTGCGCTTCCTGCCACGCCACAGTGAATGCGGCCGACATGCTGGTTGGCGGCGACTTGGGACCCGAACTGACGCGCATCGGCTCCAAGGTGAAGCCGGAGTGGCTCGCCGAGTGGCTGCGCAACCCCAAGACCTACGATCCCGATACCGCCATGCCGCACTACCGCTTCGACCCGAAGCAACTCGGCCCATTGCGCGCCTTCATCGAAGCCAAGACCGATTCCGATTTCCTGGCGAATGTGCACCTGGAGCCGGCCACGCCGGAGCAGATCGCGCACGGGAGAGCTGTAGTGACGGAGCGTGGCTGCGCCTCCTGCCACGAAATCAACGGCATCAAGAAGCCAGCTAACTTCGCGCCCGAGCTGACCGTGGTGGGCAGCGAGTCGCTCATGAAGATCGTGTTTGCGCCGGGAGTGGCGCACACACTGCCGGACTACTTGCAGGCCAAGATCCGGCAGCCGCATGCGTTCCCCAGCGCGAAGATGCCGCAATACACTTTCAAGCAGGCTCAGGTGGATGGCTTAGTCACGGCTTTGCTGGCGCAGACTGAACGTGCGCGGACCATGCCGGCTGTCTTGCGCGTAGTAGGCAAGCGCGAATCCGCCTACCGTCCCGCCGGCAAAGCCGGTCAATTGATGGCCGATATGAATTGCTTCAGTTGTCACGCCATCAATGGCCGCGGCGGCAACATGGCGCCGGATCTCACTTGGGAGGGCAGCTCCGTCGAACGCCGCTGGCTGGTGAGCTTCATGAAGAACCCCAACACGCTGCGCCCCGCGTTGATCCGCCGCATGCCGCGCTTCAATGTGACCGATGCGGAAGCCGAGACCATCGCCGATTATATCCTGACCGTTTATCAGACTCCGGACTTCGATCGCGACGCTATGGACCCGGCGAATTTCAGCGCGGCCGACATCGAGATGGGCAAGCAGTTGTTCTATTCGAAATATGCGTGCCAGTCCTGCCACATCGTCGATCCACAAAGCGATAAGGGCTACATCGGTCCCACGCTTACGCAAGTGGGAGCGCGGCTGAACGCGGCATGGATCTTCCATTGGCTGAAGGACCCGCAATCGCTGCGGCCCGGAACACTGGAGCCCAACCGGAACATGAGCGATGCGGATGCCCGTGCACTCACGGCCTTCCTGATGAAGCAGAATAAGGAGGTGGCTAGGAAATGAAGCGCCTCATTGTTATAGCATGCGTGTCGATCCTGCCGACCGGATGCAGCCGTCTGGCCAAGCCACCCGTGCCTCTTGCCGCCAAGGCCTTCGGCGCGGCGATCGCAGAAGTCGGCGGAGGCAAGCAAGTAGCCGGTATTGGAGCGGCGCTGGATCAGCTGGTTGTCGTGCAGGTGAATGACGCCCAAGGTAGTCCAGTCGCGGGCGCGTTGGTGGAATTGCATACGGCGGGTGGCGCTTTTGCGACGCCGGATGCAGGACTCACCGGTGCGGACGGCCAGTTGACCTCCAATGTGACTCTCGGCGGCAGCGCCGGACGATATCAGATTATGGCCACCACGCGCGACAAATCCGGCAAACCAGTGGAGCTGCCACTCGACGAGATCGCGCTCGGCTACCAGCAACAGCAGGGCCGCGTATTAAACGACCAATACTGCGCGCGTTGCCACGATCCGGAATCCACGCCGGAGCGGGTTTCGAATCACGACAACCTCACGGCTAAGCCGCACGCCTTTACCGAGGGGGCTGTATTGAACGTCATGAGCGATGCAGACCTGGCCGCCATGATCGGGTATGGAGGACCGGCTCTGAACAAATCGCCGGAGATGCCGCCCTACGGATATACTTTGAACAAGCCTGACGTAGAAGCGCTTATAGCTTACATACGCGCCGTCGCCGATCCACCCTATCGCTTGAAGGGTCTGACTTATGCGAAGAATTGAGCTGCTCGCCGGCATACTCTCCGCCGGTCTCCTCCGCGCGCAGGTGGTTTCGCCGCCCGAGATTCGGGATCCTGAGTTGCGCGAATTGCAGCAAAAACACTTTGCGGAATTGAAGGCCGCGGCCGTCGCCATCACTGCTCACCAGTTCCCCTACCGTTTCTATTTCAGCCGTACCCTGGACCTGAACGAAGACCAGCAGAAAACCAGAGACCAGCGTTCCATTCAGTTCGCGAAGTACGGGCATCAGACCGTGGTGCAGATCACCGGCAACTACTATGCCGCCTATTCCGACGAGTTGATGAAGAAAGAGGAGCGCGCGCGACGCACCTTCGAGGATGTAATGCTGCCCATCCTGCGGGCGGAGGTTCCGCAGTTGAGCGATGAGCCGAAAATGCAGGCATTCGCCCTCGAGATTTCGCATCACGTGCGCAAGAAGGTGCTGGGCGTCAGCGGCGAGCATCCGGAAAACGTTGTCCTGGTAATTCCGAAAGCGGCCGCTCTGCGCCTGGTCGCCGCGCCCGACGAAGCCACGCAGGCCATGGCGGTGGAAGAGGGATCGCTCTTCATCAACGGCGAGGCGGCGACGATTTGGGGTCCCATGACAGCGGAGCTGGCGGCGACACCAGCGCCTCCCGCCCCGGCCCCGTCAGTTGTGGCGAAGCCCGTCCCAGCGCCCCCTCCGTCGCCCGCTCCAACGCCCATCGTTGCCGCGCCGCAGCCTACGCCCGACGCCCTGCATGCCCTGCAGACTTCGTACCAGGACACCCTGGATAAGATGGTCCGTGAGTTGGACCAGACCGCCCATTTCGTCAGCTACGCTCCGCCCGTATTCGTGAACTTTCATCATTCTATCTATCTGCAGCTCTCCATCACCACGACGATCCAGGCGCCGGATCCGGCCTCCCGTTACCGCGCGGCCGCGCTGGCGTTTGACGAACACATCGCGCACCTGATCCGGCCCGTGCTGGCTTGCTTCAAAGAAGCGCCGGAGTTCGCAGGCATCGATTTCAGCACTACCGTGAAGCCTACCGGCCAAGCCGTGGAATACATATTCGATGTTGCGAGCCTGCGCTGCTATGAACAGTTCGACTGCACGGGCCAGCAGATCGTCAACTCCGGGTTCGTGCTGATCAATGGCGAGCGCGTAACGCTGGATCTCGAAGGCGCCGAGCGCTGAACTTTCGGCAGACTCGGTAAGGTAAGGTATCCGGTTGGTGGGCCCGAGGCGGCGGTACGCGAACTAACGCTCTGTCCCGGCTCGCCGGAGGAAGGCGTTGGACATTCACTGCGGGCGGCATGCCATCTCCACACGCACCGGCATCTCGATTGGACCCATGCCGGTTCATGCTGGTCGCCATGGCCGGCTGCATGAATCAGCAGCAGTAGCACGCCATCGATTATCTCTATGAAGAGAATCGAGTCCTTCGAGGGCAACTGGGTCGACGGCTGCGGCTGAATGACCTGAATCCGGCGCATTTGGACCCTCCCAGAGGCCGCCGAACGCCGTGTGCACGACAATGTACTTGACTGATTCAAACCGATGTTTTAAAATACTGTTTTAACCATTTTAGCCATGCGCCGCGACAACACCGAAACCCGAATACTGGAAACCGCGGGCCACGTCTTCGCCGAGACCGGCTTCCAGGCGGCCAAGGTGCGCGACATCTGCGCGCGGGCCGGAGTCAATCTCGCGGCGGTGAATTACCACTTTGGCGACAAGCTGGGGCTCTACAAAGAAGTCCTGCGGTATGCCTGCTGCGCGGCGGGAAACGCGGCCACGTTCGATCCGGCGCTGCCGGGCCGCACGCCCGAATCCAAGCTGCGCGGGTTCGTGCGCAAGCTTCTGCAACAGATCTACGGGGAGGACCGGCCGGCGTGGCCCGTGCGGCTGATGACGCACGAGTTGGCGCAGCCCACGCCCGCATTCGACGGCGTGGTGGACCAAGTCATGCGCCCCAAACACGACGCCATACGCAACCTGGTGGCCGGCGTTATCGGGCGGCCGGCGGACGATCGCCAGACGCGGCTCTGCGCGCAAAGCGTGATGGGACAGATCATCGTTTATGCGCACGGCCGTGAAGTGCTGAAGAGGCTGTGGCCGGACTTGCAGTTCACACCCGAGACTCTGGACGAAATCGCCGATCACATCGCGGCCTTCTCGTGCGCCGGGCTGAAGAGCCTGGGCCGGCGCAACGCGGCTGGAAAACGGAAAGAAAAAAAGCTTACTGCGAGGTGAATATGAAGAATCCCACACACATAGATGCGCAGGCCGGCCGTGCCCGGACCGTGATTATTCTCATCGTGGTCCTGCTGGCCGCGGGCGCCCTCACGGTCTGGCGTGTGGTGTTGGCCAAGCCTCGCGACCCCGCCAGCACGATCGTGCTCAGCGGGCGGATTGAAGGAGACGATTCGGCGGTGTCCTCCAAGGCTACTGGGCGACTGCTCGAAGCCAAGGTGCGCGAGGGAGACGAGGTGAAGGCGGGAGACGTGATCGCCATCCTGGACGATCAACAATTGCGCGATCGGGAAGCGGAGGCGCAGGCCACGGTGGCACAGGCTGAAGCGCGTCTCGAGTTTTCGCGGAAGCAAATCGCGGTGCTTGAAGACCAGTTACGGCAGAACTCGGTGGAGACCGGCCAATCCAAGGTGGATTCCAACGGCCGTGTGAGCCAGGCGCAAGCCGAAACGGCGGCGGCGGAAGCCGAGCTGGCGCAACAGGAAGCCTCTTATAAGCTGGCTCTGTTCGATAAGGATGCCTACACGCGGCTGGCACGATCGGGCGCGGTTTCCGAACGCCAGGGCAAACAAGCCGAGACCACGGCAGAAACGCAAGCCGCGTTGGTGGCCGCGGCGAAACGCCGTGTAGAGGCCTCGCGCGGCGCACTGGCCACGGCCCAAGCCACTTTGAGCAATCCGGATATACACAGCCTGCAAGCCGCCATGATTCACCGGCAGATCGCCCAGCAGGAGGCCGACATCGCCAGCGCCACCGCGGACGAACAACATGCGCGGGCGGCCCTGTTGGAGGCCAAAGCCAACCGCACGGATCTCACCGTTACCGCGCCTTTCGATGGCACGGTGGTGACCCGGACGGCTGAACCGGGCGAGGTGCTGACCGCCGGCACGCCCATTATCACGCTGCTCGACTTGCGCAAGGTGTATTTGCGCGGCTACATTCCGGAGGGGCAGATCGGACGCGTCAAAGTGGGCCAGGCGGCACGCGTCTACCTGGATTCGAATCCCAATCAGCCGCTGGACGCCTATGTGCAGCGCATCGATCCGCAGGCCACTTTCACACCCGAGAACACGTACTTTCGCGACGACCGCGTCAAGGAGGTGGTGGGCGTGAAGCTGGGATTGAGGAGCGGATTCGGCTATGCCAAGCCGGGCATGCCGGCCGATGGCGAGGTGCTGGTCTCAGGCGATGCGTGGCCGCCGGAAAGCCATCGCAAATGACGGGCGATCGTCAACTGGACCATCTTGGGGATGTCCACGGCGCCGGCGCCGCAGCGTTAGCGGATCCGGCGGATACGCACGCGCCGGACCGCGTGGTGGTGCATGCGCGCGAACTGCGTAAGAACTACGGACCCGTCGAGGCGGTCAGGGGCATCGAACTGGATGTCCATCAGGGTGAGATTTTCGGTCTGATTGGTCCGGATGGCGCCGGTAAGACCACCACCTTTCAGATCCTCGCCGGCATCATGGAGGCGACCTCCGGCGTCGTGGAAGTATTCGGCAAGCCCGCCCGCGAATCTCGTGCCGCGGTAGGCTACCTGACGCAAACGTTCAGCTTGTACCCCGATCTGAGCGTCAACGAGAACATCCGGTACGTCGGCGATTTGCGGCACGTGCGTCCGAACGAGATCGCCGAGCGCGGCGAGCGCTATTTGCAGATGTTCGACATGCACCGCTTTAAGGATCGCCTGGCGGGACAACTCAGCGGCGGTATGAAGCAGAAGCTGTCGCTGGTCTGCGCGCTGGTGGCACAGCCGCGCGTGCTGCTGCTGGACGAGCCGACCACCGGCGTCGATCCCGTCTCGCGGCGCGAGTTCTGGGATGTATTGGCGCACCTGGCGGCGGACGGCCTCACCATCGTAGTCGCCACGCCCTATTTAGATGAAGCCGAGCGCTGCCACAAGGTCGCGTTGATGCATCTCGGCCAGATCCATCAGAGCGGCACGCCGGTGGAATTGCGGGAGAGCCTCGGCATGCGGCGATTGGAAGTCCACACCGCCAATCTGGCGGAGGCCGAAGACAAGCTCACGGAAGCCCACGAGGGGGCGAGCAAAGGCGTGATCGACGACGTCCAGCGATTTGGCGACCGGCTGGACATAATTGTAAAGGATCCCGTGGCGGGCCGCACAGCCGTGGAGGCGACGCTGGCGAAAGCGGGTATCGCCGTGCGCGACATCCGCGTCGCGGATCCTACGCTCGAGAACACCTTCGTGGCGAAGCTGCGGGCCATGGGGCAGGAATTGCACGCCCCGCCGTTCCCCGGCAAGCACCCGCATCGCAATCTGAAGGGGCAGATCGCCATTGGCGCGCAGAACCTGACGAAGCGGTTCGGTGCCTTCACCGCAGTGCACAACGTGAATCTGAACGTGCACTACGGCGAAGTTTACGGCCTGCTGGGCGCCAATGGCGCGGGCAAGACGACCACCATCAAGATGCTGTGCGGGCTGCTGGACCCGACCGAGGGCACGCCGCAACTTGCCGGCAAACAGGGCGCTATCCGATCGGAAGAAGTGCGCGAGCTGGTGGGCTACATGTCGCAGAAATTCTCGCTCTATGACGATTTGAGCATCGCCGAAAACCTGGATTTTTTCGCCGGCGTGTATGGCGTGCCCGAAAACGAGATCGCGGATAAGAAGAAATGGGTGCTGGAGTTTTCCGGGCTGACCGGGAAAGAGCAGCAGATCACCGGAAGCTTACCGGGCGGTTGGAAACAGCGCGTGGCGTTTGGCGCGGCCACCATGCACGAGCCCAGCGTGCTGTTCCTGGACGAGCCGACTTCCGGCGTGGACCCGCTGGCGCGGCGGGCGTTCTGGCGGATGATCAACCGGCTGGCCGATATGGGAACCGCCATCCTGGTCACCACGCATTACCTGGAAGAGGCGGAGCAGTGCAACCGCCTGGGTTTCATGGCGGGTGGGGAATTAGTGACCGAAGGAGCCCCCAGCGCCATCAAAGCCCGGCAGGGCGGACACCTGCTGGAGTTGCGTGTGGACCAGCCGCAACGTGCGGCCGACCGGCTAAAGGAGCATATGGAGCGCTGGCGCGTATCGCTTTTCGGCGACCGGTTGCATGTGATTACGGACGACGATGTATCCGTCGCCGAAAAGCAACTAGGCGAGAGGCTGCGCGACGCGGGCGTGGCCGTGCGCGAGATGCACGAGGAGAGCTACTCGCTCGAAGATGTCTTCATCGCGGTGGTGGAGAAAGCGCGGCAAGAGGGCAAGTTTGCCTCAGAGGACTAAGTTGTGGCACGCGCCCAGAAGGCTGATAGCTGAAAGGCCGATATGAGACGCATCTTCTCGCAAGCCCGTAAAGACCTAACGCAGTTGGTGCGCGACCGGCTGGCGCTGGCGCTGGCGCTGTTGCTGCCGCTGATCCTGCTATTCCTGCTCTCGACGGCCATCTCTCTGACCGTGCATAATCTGCCGCTGGTGATTCAGGATCTGGACGATTCGTCCGCCTCGCGGCGGTTCGCCGATGTGTTCCGTTCGTCTATTTCCTTCCACGTGGTTTCCTGGCCTCCGGACCGCAAACCGGAGGATGCCCTCACAGCCAACCGGGCGCGCGGTGTGGTGATCGTTCCCAAGAACTTCGGCCACGATCTGGCGCGCGGCGCGAACGTCCAGGTCCAATTGTTGGTGGATGCGACCGACTCCAACACCGCCCGCATCGTGCAGGGGTATGTCAACCAGATTACGCGCGCTTTCAATCAGAACTCCGGCGCCATGGCGGACGCTACGCTGGTGGGCGCGCAGGTGCGGCTTTGGTACAATCCCGGCCGGGATTCTCCGAAGTTTTACAGTCCGGGCATCTTTGTGATGGGCATCTCGATGTTCCCCGCCCTGCTGGCCGCGCTGGCGATGGCCAAAGAAGGAGAGCAGAAGACCATTCTGCAGGTCTATGTTTCGAGCATCTCGGCGCACGAATACCTGCTGGGCAAGATTCTCGCCTACATGGTGGTGGCGGCCTGCGAATGGGTGCTCGGGATGACCACGCTGCTGACAGTCTTCGGCCTGCACATCGCCGGAGATCCCACACCGTTTATCGTTGGCAGCGTGCTCTACGCGTTTTGCGTGGTCAGTTTCGGGACCTTCGTGGGCGCCGGCATTCCGAACCAGGCGGCGGCCATTCAAGCCGTGGCGCTGGGCGGCTTTCTGCTGGTGTTTTTGCTCTCCGGGCTGATCTTCCCGGTGGAAAACATCCCGGCGGGACTGCGCTGGGTTTCCAACATCGTATGGGGCCGGTACTACATCGAAATCGTGCGCGACGCGTTGCTGCAGGGCGGTGGGTGGCCGGCCATGTGGTTTCCGGTCCTGATGATCGCGGTGCTGGGCGCGCTGTTCTACACGCTGGCCTGGAGGGTTATGCGCCGCATGCAGGTGAAAGCATGAAGCCACATAACTTTCCTCTGTGGCCGCCTAAAAGGCGGCTGCGGCCAAGATTGGCCGCCCTCCGGGAGGTGAAAGCATGAGCCGTCTTCGTGCCCTAATGCGCAAAGAGTTCAACCAGATCCGGCGCGACAAGCGTATGGCGATGTCCCTGATCATCCCGCCCACGCTACAACTGCTGCTCTTTGGTTTCGCGCTGGACTCCACGGTGTCCCATTTGCGTCTGGGCGTGATCGACTGGAGCCAGACGCCGGAGAGCCGGGAAATGGTCTCGACGCTTACGGAGAGCAAGAGCTTCCAATTGGGTGGCGATTACACTTCGGTGCGCGACTTGGAAGCCGCCATCAGCCGTGGAAAGCTGGATGCCGGCATCGTGGTGCCATACGAGTTTGCCCGCGATCTCCGGCGGGGTACGCCGTTGGACGTGCAGATCCTGCTGAACGCGGCGAACGCCAATACGGCGACCATCGCGCAGGGCTATGCGGAAGGTGTGATCCTGTCCTACAACCAGACGCTGGCCGGGGAAGGTATCCGGCCCAGGGTTCGTAGCGTAAGCGGCGCCAGCGGCGCTCCACCGGGGCATCGCGGCGTGGTGGGAACAATGACCGCCTTCTTATACAACCCGGGGCTGGTGAACGCCTGGTTCATCGTTACTGGAACGTTCGGCGTCCTGCTGATCCTGAACGGCTCGCTGCTGGCCGCTACCGCCATGGTGAAAGAGCGCGAGCGCGGCACCGTGGAGCAATTGCTGATGACGCCGGCCAGCACTACGGATATTGTAATCGCCAAGATCGCACCGTTGTTCGTGCTGTTGATGGTGATGGCTACACTCGCGATCGGCGTCATGCGGCTGTTTTTCGCGGTGCCCGTGCGTGGCAGCCTGGTGCTGCTGGCCCTGAGCGCGGGCCTGTGCATCCTGTCCGGCATTGGCATCGGCACGGTGGTGGCGACGTTTACCAAGTCCGCGCAGCAGGCCATGATGACAGCTTTCTTCATTAATCCGCCGCTGTCGGTGCTGTCCGGATCGCTGACGCCGGTGGAAGCCATGCCGTCGTGGCTGCAACCTATCACCTGGCTGAATCCGATCCGCCACTTCGGCATTATCGCGCGCGCCACGTTGATGAAAGGCAGCGGCATCGAGGTGCTTTGGCCGAACTTTCTGGCGCTGGTCGGATTCACGGTGGTGCTGGTGTCGCTGAGCATCTGGCGTTTCCGCAAACAACTTGGATGATAAACAGATGACCACACGTTATTGCGCAGTTTTATGGTTCGCGTTGGGGACAATGCCGGCATCCATTTTGCGGGCGCAGGCGCCGCCGCCGCAGGGCACGCCGGCCGCACAGTTGCCTTTGTCGGGACGCGGCGGGCAGGGCGGCTCGGTGAATACGGTCGAGACGCCGGTGCCGGGCGTCACGTCGAGCGTCAACACGCTCAACACGTCGGTGCAGGTGCAGGGTCCTTACGCCGGCAGCGTGGCGGGCACAGCGAAGCCGTTCTCCGGCAAGCTGTCGCTGCGGGACGCGGTTTCGCGCGGCCTGGAATACAATCTAGGCACGGAGGGACTGACGCAAGCCATGCGGCAAGCGCGCGGACAGGCCCGCGTGGCGCGCAGTTCCCTGCTGCCGAATTTGAACGGATACCTGCGCGAATCGGTGGAACAGGAAAACCTGACGGCATTAGGCCTGCGGTTCCACTTCAACTTTCCCGGCATCTCGATTCCCACCATCGTGGGACCGTTCAACTATTACGATCTGCGCGCCACGCTGACGCAGACGGTAGCGGACCTGACGGCGTTGAATAACTATCGTTCGGCGCAAGAACTGGTGAAGGCGAACGAGGCCGCTTTGCGCGACGCGCGCGACTTGGTAGTGCTGGCGGCGGGCGGCGCGTATCTGCAGGTGCAGGCTGCCGAGGCGCGGGTGCGGTCGGCGCAGGCGCAGATCGACACGGCGCAGGCGCTTTTCAAACAGACACAGGACCGGCGGGCGGTGGGGTTGAATCCGCAGATCGACGTGAACCGCAGCCAGGTGCAGTTGCAGACCGAGCAGCAGCGGCTGATGTCGCTGGAGAACGACGTGGCCAAGCAGAAGATCAACCTGGCGCGGGTGGTGGGCCTGCCGGTGAACGACAACTACGAAATCACGGACGATATCCCTTATTCGCCGGCGCCGGACCTGACTGTGGAGCAGGCATTGAAGCAGGCGTTCGAGAATCGGGCGGATTTGCAGTCCGCAGAAGCCCAAGTGCGCGCCGCCGAGCGGGCCCGGAGCGCGGCGCACTGGGAACATCTGCCCTCGCTGGCGCTATCGGCCGACTATGGCGCTATCGGCATCAATCCGGCGCAATCGCACGGGACGTTTACGGTGGTGGGCACGCTGCGCATCCCCATCTGGCAGGGAGGCCGGACCGAAGGCGAAACCCAGGAGGCGGACGCCGCATTAGGGCAGCGCCGCGCGGAACGGGAAGACGTGCGCGGCCGAATCGAGGCGGACGTGCGCGACGCGTTTCTGGATCTCAAAACCGCAGCCAACCAACTCGACGTGGCGCGCAACAACCAGAAAGTGGCGCGCGAGACGCTCACGCTCACCCGGCAGCGCTTCGAGGCGGGTATCACCGACTCGGTGGAAGTGACCCAGGCGCAGGAATCGGTTGTGTCAGCAGATCTCGATTACATTACCAGCGTGTTTGCGCACAACCTGAGCAAAGTCGCGCTGGCGCGCGCCATCGGCCGGGCGGAGGAACGGCTTGGGCAGTTCCTCCAGATGCCTTAAAACTCATTGCCGGCCGCTGACAAGCTCCTAAGCTATCTGCTTTCCTGGCGCAGCCATTCCTTGAATGCGTCATGGTAAAGGACGATGCCCTTGCGCGAGTAGCGCAGGTAGCCCTGGCGGCGGAACTGGTTCATGTAGTGCGTGACGATCTCGCGCGAGGTGCCTACATATTGTGAGAGCAACTCGTGCGTAAACGGCGCCAGCCGCACGGAACCATCCTGCTCCGGAGTACCCAACCGCTCGCTGAAGCGGATTAAGGAACGGGCCAGCCGGCGCGCGATATTATCCAACGAGAAGCTCTCGATGCGGTGTCCGAACGCCATGGTCCGCTCGACCAGGATCTGCAGTAGCGCCACGGCCAACCGGGGCCGCTTCGTAACGATGTCTTCGATCTCCGCGGTGGTCCAGGTCATCAGGCGGGTGCTTTCCATGGCGGTTGCCTGTTCGCAGCGCTGCGGGAGATTGAGAAGCGCCGATTCGCCGAAGAACTCGTCGGTTTGATAGATGTCCAAAATCACCTGATGGCCGTCGTCGGCCATGCGGGAGACCTTTACCTTGCCCTCGATAACC
>DATKFU010000379.1:0-15602 GCA_035511215.1 Bryobacteraceae bacterium
TCTTTCGTGCCAATATCCAAAGCGGCAGCCCTCGCAAGAAAAACGGCCGCCCGAAAGCGGCCGTCTCTGCGCCGGTCCAAAATGCCTGACCGCTGGTTACCGCCGGAAGCGGAAATCGTGGCGGCGATCCCACCGTATGGCGGGGCCCACCCAGGGGCGGGCCACGACGACCGGAGCGGGAACCACGGCTACGGGAGCAGGGGGGTACGCCGGGTAGACCGGATAGGTATAGGCCGGCGGTCCAACGACAACGCCGAATCTCACGGCGGCGTTTGCCTGATGCGGAGCCATTGCCAGCAGGCCCAGCAGCGCGATTACGGGAAGTCCGATTTTCTTAAACATCTTTTTCATCCTCCAACCCATTCGACGCTGCAGTGGGGACGGCGCACGTAAATGATTGTCAACGCCGGCTGAGCAGGCGGCCAGTCAGGACGATCGACGCCATGAGTGCCAGTTCCACGCCGTAGCGCAGTGCGTCCGACGGATGCAGCAACCTGCGCACCAATGGGTCCCCCAGCATCATCTCGCCGGCTACGCGGCCGAGAATCGCCACGCCTACGTACATTGTCACCGGATATTTGTCCATAACGAACGCCAGAAACGTGCTCGAAGAAACCACCAGCGGGATGCTCAGCGCCAGGCCGAACACGATCAGCCAGATATTGCCCTTAGACGCCCCAGCCACCGCCAGGATGTTATCCGTGGACATAGTCAGATCGGCCAGCACGATCGAACCTATGGCTCGCCACAAGTCGCCGGGAGAGACGGCTTCACTCTCCTGCGACCTGGCATCTCGCAAGACCTTCACCGCGATCCACACGACGAACGCTCCGCCGGCGAATTGAACGTATTCCAGCTGGAGCAGCCTGGCGACCAGGAACGTAACTGCCACGCGGATCAGCACTGCGGTCCACGCGCCGGCGAGCAGCGCTACACGCCGCTGGCGTTTGGGCAGCGCGCGCACAGCCAAGGCGATAACCAGGGCATTGTCGCCAGCCAACAGGAGATCGATGACAATGATCGATAAGCAATCGATCAGGTAGTGGGAATAGCCGCCGGGCAACATTCACGGTAGCATGTGCCTGCCATAAGCGCGCCGGGCGGGATTATTGCAGGGCCGATTGAAAATCCGAATCGAGCACGTCGAAGTGGAAGCGGTCGGGAGGCAGCAGTGCGGGAGTACCAGCGCCCATGCGGGTCCATGACGTATAGGCCGAATCGGCAATCGAGGAGTTCAGGCAAAACAAGAACTCACTGCTGCAGCAATTGATGGGCGGAGGCTGCCGGAACGTCAAACGCAAGCCTACGGCGGTCTCCAGAGCCACGCCCGGACTGGTCACGTGCTTATCCGCCAGCAGGATCACGAAACTGCTGCGGCTGGCATGCGGCCACACGTCCGGATGCAGCAGATCGCGCAGCGCGGACTCCGACTGGAACGTGATTTCGCACTGCCGGATCCACTCCACGATGGATTCGCCCCATTGCCAATGTGCAATCAGGCCGCGATACTGCTCCGTTAGAGTCAGCGCTAAGTCCATCTTGCGCCGCTCGAGCAGAGACTCCTCTATATCGACCTCCGGCAGCATTTCCTCGGCCTCCAGAATGGCCGAGGCTAAGTCCGCCTGAGGCGCCCCGGAAATCCTCCGCACCAGCAGCGGGGGAAGCTCATGCATCTTGTTGCCTGGTATGTTGACGTACTCTCGGTCGCCCGTCATATTCGACCCACCCTCTGTAACTATCGACGCAACACAACAAACCCTGTACTATCTCTAGCACATATAGATGCACGATGCTCGAAGAAAATTACAATAGGCCACATTAACAACAGTTATGGTGCGGAGCCGGGCGCGCAACCAACCGTGCAACCAGGTGTGCAAGCAGCATCCGCCGGCCACGGTCTGTTATCATGCGCCTTCATGGCGGAATACTCCATCGGGCTGGATCTGGGCGGCACAAACCTGCGCGCGGCGGCCATCGACCGCGCCGGCCACGTCCTCGACCGGCGGGACGCCGCCACCAACCCCGCTGCCGGGCGCGAAGCCATGTTGGGCCACATGGTGAAGGCTATCTCGGAATTGCGCGACAAGTGCGGCGCGGCCGGACTGGCGGGCATCGGCATCGGCGTCCCCGGCTTCATCCTGCTGAAGGAAGGCGTTATCCGCAACTCGAACAATCTAGCGTGTCTGGAAGATTTCCCGATTCGCGCCGAAATCGAGCGCCGTCTGGGCACGCATGTCATTCTGGAGAACGACGCCAACGCCGCGGCGCTGGGCGAGAAGTGGATGGGCGCCGGACGCGATGTCGACGACCTGGTGCTGCTGACGCTCGGCACCGGCGTGGGCGGCGGCATCATTTCCGGCGGCAGAGTGCTGCAAGGATATTTGGGCATGGCGGGAGAATTGGGGCACATTACGGTGGTTCAGGACGGCAATCCATGCGGCTGCGGAAATCAAGGCTGCCTGGAGAAACACGCTTCCGCCACCGCCATCGCGGCCATGGCGAGTATGCTGCGGCTGGGCGAAGGACTCAGCGCCCGCGGAGTATACGATTTGGCGATGGGCGGCGACGAGAAGGCCGGCCGGATCTTCGTCGCCATGGGACAGGCGTTGGGAGTGGCGCTGGCCACCCTGGTGAATACGTTCAACTTTCCGCTGTATTTGCTGAGCGGCGGCGTCCTGGCGGCGTGGGACCTGTTTGCGCCGCCCATGCTGGCGGAAGTGCGGCGGCGATCGTTCACATTCCGCACTACGGCCACGCGGATCGAGAAAGCCACGCTGGGGAACGAAGCCGGATTGTTCGGCGCCGCCTGCCTGCCGTGGGTCGAGGTTAAGCTGAAAGCCGAGAGCTGACTGCCGAGAGCCGACGAACATGTGGATGGGAATCGATGTAGGTACGAGCGGCACGCGTGCCCTGGTGGTAGATGCGCAAGGCCGCGTGGCCGCGGGGTTCACAGCGGCGCACGAAGATATCCGGATGGAGCGGCCGCTGTGGGCGGAGCAGCGTCCCCAGAATTGGTGGGACGCCGCGCGCGTGGCCATTCGCGGCGCGCTGGCCGAAGCAGGCGTTTCCGGCTCGCAAGTGCGCGGCATCGGTCTGTCCGGCCAGATGCACGGCCTGGTGATTCTGGATCGCGACAATGCAGTCATCCGGCCCGCGCTGATCTGGTGCGATCAACGCAGCCAGCCGCAGGTAGACGCTATCAACGAAACCGTGGGCCGCGAGAACGTCCTGAAATACACCGCCAATCCCGTACTGACGGGGTTCACCCTGCCCAAGCTGCTATGGGTGCGCGATAACGAGCCGCGCGCATTCGAACGGGTCCGCCACCTGCTGTTGCCCAAGGACTACCTGCGCTTCCAACTTACCGCTGAGTACGCCAGCGAAGTGTCGGACGCTTCCGGCACGTCGCTGTTCGACGTGGTGGCGCGGCGCTGGTCTTGCGACATGATGGACGCTTTGGGCTTGGACCGCGCCATTCTGCCCACCAGCCACGAATCGAGCGATGTCACCGGCCGCGTGACCCGAGCCGCAGCTGCGGCCACAGGGCTGGCCGAGGGTACGCCCGTCGTAGGCGGCGGCGGCGACCAGGCATCGAGCGCGGTGGGCAATGGGATCGTGGAAGCCGGCATCGTCTCGTGTACGCTGGGCACCTCCGGCGTGGTCTTCGCCCACATGGAACACGTGGCCTACGATCCGGCAGGACGCGTTCATACCTTCTGCCATGCGGTGCGCGACAAGTGGCACGTGATGGGGGTGACGCAAGGCGCGGGGCTCAGCCTGCAATGGTTCCGCAACCAATTGGCGCCCGGCGCCGGATACGACGATCTGACCGGCGCAGCGGCCAATGCTCCCGCCGGCGCGCAGGGCCTCTTCTGGCTCCCCTATTTGATGGGCGAGCGCACCCCCCATCTGGACGCCACCGCGCGCGGCGGATGGATCGGACTCACCGCCCGGCACCAGCGGGCTGATCTGATCCGCGCCATCATCGAAGGCGTCTGTTACAGCCAGCGCGATTGCCTGGATATTATCGACGAACTGGGCGTGCCGGTTGCGTCCGTGCGTGCTTCCGGAGGCGGCGCCCGCAGTCCCTTCTGGCGCCAGCTGCTGGCGGACATCTTCGATAAGAAGGTGGTGACGCTCGAAACGCAGGAAGGCTCGGCCTACGGCGCGGCGCTGCTGGCATTGGCCGGCACCGGCGAGTACAGCTCGGTTCCGGAAGTCTGCCGCGCGACGATCCGCGAGGTGGACTCGATTGCGCCGCGCCCGGCGGAGGCTTCCTTTTATGCTGAGGCACACCGGGTTTATGGGGCTATTTATCCGGCGTTAAAACCGGTGTACGGTGAGATCGCCAACCTGGCGGACGGCGTCCCGACGAGTGGGGACACGGCACGCTGAGAGCGTGCGGTACATATGCTTGTGCTGGCGGCCATTTTCGGAATCATAGTCCTGCTGATCATCCTGTGGGATGCGTTCGAGGTCATCATTCTGCCGCGGCGCGTGGCGCGGCGCCTGCGGCTGAGCCGGCTATTCTATCTCTCCACCTGGACGGTGTGGTCGTGGCTGGCGCGGCGGGTGCATTCGATCAGACGCCGCGAGCGCTATCTCAGTTTTTACGGACCCCTCTCGCTGTTGTTCCTGATCGTGGTGTGGGCAGTGGGGATGATCCTGGCCTTTGCCCTGGTGCAGTGGTACCTGGGACCGCCCAATATGCATTTCTCCGAAAGCCTCTACCTTAGCGGCACCACCTTCATCACCCTGGGAATGGGAATACCGCGGACGCGCATGGAGCGCGCGATGGTGGTGCTGGAGGCCGGCACCGGCTTCGGTTTTCTGGCATTGGTGATCAGCTACCTGCCGGTACTGTACCAGTCGTTTGCGAAGCGAGAAACCAGTATTTTGCTGCTGGACGCGCGGGCCGGATCGCCTCCCACTGCCGCGGAACTTTTCCGGCGTTACGCGACGGGCCACGGCCTGGCGGCCATGGACGACCTGCTACGCGAGTGGGAGATCTGGTCGGCGGACCTGCTGGAGACCTACATTTCGTATCCGGTACTGGCGTATTTCCGGTCACAGCACGATAATCAATCGTGGCTGGCGGCGCTCACCGCAATACTGGATGTCTGCGCGGTGGTGATTGCCGGCATCGACGGACTGGCTCCCTGGCAGGCCCGGCTGACGTTCGCCATGGCGCGGCACACGGTGGTGGACCTGGCGCAGATTGTGAATGCGCCGCCACGCACACCGGAACCGGATCGCCTGCCCGCGGAGGCGTTGGCACAATTCAAAGCGGGGTTGGCGGCGGCCGGAATCGCGCCATGCAATGCCGCCGAGTTCGACACCAAACTGGCGCAGGCGCGCCGCCTCTACGAGCCTTATGTATTTGCGTTGGGGCAGCGGTTCATGTTGAGCCAGACGAGCTGGATGCGCGTCTCGAAGGCACTCGACAACTGGCGCACCAGCGCGTGGGAGCGCAGTTCCAGCGGTCTGGCGCAATCGCTATTCGACGACAGTGACGTGCATACGTAATGGGACCTCGGGTACGAAAATAGGCATTTGACAAATGCGGGAGGCGCGTTATTATTATTTGAGTTACTCCCCCGATAGAGATCCCTGAAAATCTGTGATGTTCGACACCATCATTCTAAATACTGAACTGCCCGGAATCGAAAGGCACGCGCAAGGGAAAGTGCGCGATGTCTATCAAGTGGACGGACGATTGCTGATCGTCGCCACCGACCGCATTTCGGCGTTCGACTACATCCTGCCTACCGGCATCCCCGATAAGGGCAGGGTCCTGACGCAGCTTTCCATTTTCTGGTTCGACTTTCTGCGCGACATGACGCCTACGCATTTCCTGACGGCGAATGTGGACGAGTATCCGGCGGCGCTGCGGCAATTCCGCGAGCAACTCGAAGGCCGCTCGATGCTGGTGAAGCGCGCGCGTATGGTGGAGATCGAATGCGTGGCGCGCGGATATCTGGCGGGCTCCGGCTGGAAGGAGTACCAGGCGCATGGCACCGTTTGCGGCATTCCGCTGCCCTCCGGATTGCGCGAAAGCGACCGCCTGCCCGCGCCGATTTTCACGCCGTCCACCAAGGCGCAAAGCGGCCACGACGAGAACATCCCGTTCGAAACGATGTGCTCGCTGGTGGGAGCGGAACTGGGCGCGCGTTTGCGGGATCTGACGCTGCGGATCTACTCGCGCGCGGCGGCTTACGCGGAGACCAAGGGCGTGATCATCGCCGACACGAAATTCGAATTCGGCTTCGTGGACGGCGAACTGGTGCTGGGCGATGAAGTGCTGACGCCGGATTCCTCGCGATTCTGGCCCGCGGAAAGCTATCGGCCCGGCGGCCCGCAGTTCTCATACGATAAGCAGTACGTGCGGGATTACCTGGAATCGATCCACTGGGACAAGAAGCCGCCCGCTCCGCCGCTGCCGGATGCGGTGGCCGGCAAAACCAGCGAGAAGTACCGGCAGGCGTACCATGTATTGACGGGCAAGGAGCTATGAACTGGCTGGACATCGTGCTGCTGCTGGTACTGGTGGGATCGGTGGCAACCAGCTTCTCCACGGGCTTGACGCGTGAAGTGGTAGGGCTGCTGTCGATCGTCGCGGCGCTGGTCCTGGCTATCTGGTTCTATGGCACGGCTGGATCGTTTCTGCAGCCTTACGTCAGCTCGCCGGGAGTCTCGAATTTTTGCGGCTTTCTGCTTGTGTTTTTCGGCGTGCTGATACTCGGCGCGATTGTGGGCCGCGTCTTGGGCCGGCTGATGAAGGTTTCGGGATTGTCGTTCGTGGACCGGCTGCTGGGCGCGGGCTTTGGCGCAGTGCGGGGATTGCTGGTCTCGGTCGCCCTGGTGCTGGCGTTGTTGGCGTTCACCCCGGGCAAGTCGCCGCCGAATGCGGTGATTCATTCGCGCGTGGCGCCGTACGTGATTGACGCGGCGCGGGTGGTCAGCGCGGTCGCGCCGCATGAGCTGAAGGATGGATTCCGAAAGAGCTATGAGCAGGTGAAGACGATTTGGGGCGACGCCCTGAAGAAGGGCATTCGGGCATTGCCGGATGCGGGAAAGGCATGAGATGAGATGAGAGAGAAGTTCGAAGCACTGGTGGAGCATCTGGTGGGGCACGGCTTTTTTCTGGAAGAGGTAGTCGAACTGCTGGAGAAGACTCTGATCGAAAGGACGCTGGAGCGCACGGGCGGGAACCGCTCGGCCGCCAGCAAGCTGCTGGGGATTCATCGCAACACGCTGCAACGGAAGATGGCGGAGTACAAGCTGGGCACGCTTAAGGCGCGGCGTAAACCCGTGCGCGGGGAGTCCCGGACGCGCGGGAAGGCCGCCACGGCGTAATGGATCTGCTGATCTTCGATCTGGACGGTACGCTGATCGATTCCAAACTGGACCTGGCGCATGCCGCCAATGCCGCGCGCGGCCACATGGGTATGCCACCGATCGAGAACGAGCGGGTTTACTCTTACGTGGGCAACGGCGCGCCGGTGTTGATCCGGCGTGTGTTGGGAGCGGAGGCCACCGAAGCCCAGGTGCAGGAAGCGCTGGAGTTCTTCCTGGAGTATTATCGCGATCACATGTTGGACCATACGGTGCTCTACGCGGGCGTGCGGGAAGCGCTAGACCGGCTGCGGGATGCGGGTATCGGGATGGCCGTTCTGACCAACAAGCCGGTGAAGATCAGCCGGGCGATCGTGGAGGGGCTGGGGATCGGCGGACATTTCCGGCAGGTTTATGGCGGCAACAGTTTCGAATTCAAGAAGCCGCACCCCATCGGGGTGGAGACGCTGATTGAGGAATTCGGCGCGACACGGGAAGGCACGATGATGGTGGGAGACAGTTCGGTGGACATCCGGACGGCGCAGAACGCGCACGTGAAGTCTTGCGGCGTTACTTATGGTTTCCAGCCGGAGACGCTCCAGACGGTGCCGCCGGATCTGCTGGTGGATCGCATGGAAGATCTGGCCGAGTGGGTGATCGGGCCGGCCGGCCCACTTATTTCTGAGAATAAGTAACGCTGACCGTAGTTTCATCATTCCCGGTCCCTACGGCCACCACGACGGTGCGCTTGTCAGCGGCATCGTCGCCGGAAACAACGCCGCCGGAAGATTCGCCGATGCCGCCCGTAATGGTCGCGGTAATGTGGAATCCGCTCCGCTTCAATTCCCGTTCATAGAATGCGACTACGTCCTGGGCGGCGTCCTCTGTCTGAAATTTGAAGCTGGCCGAAGTGTTCTGATCGCGATTCACGCTGAAGACGCTCGCTGGCTTGGAATTGGGATACGCCGGGAGCCAGGACGGTAACGTAGCCGGGTTGGCCCCCATAGTCGGCGACTCCGAGCCGGCGCCATCGTCCCCACGAAAGGTGAATTTTCCCCGCTTCATATCATCGAAGGTCACGGTCATGGTCTTGCCGGTGGACCTCTGACGGATCGTCACAACGCCGTGTCCGTCGGTTGAGACCACTTCCAGATCCGGATTGACCGCAGCCAGCAGCTTGGCAGTGGCCAGCCCCGGGTTGTTGCGCATTAATTCCGTATCGAACCCAGCTTGTTTGGCTTTATGGACCAGGAAAAGGCTGCCGCCGAGCACAAAGAGGCCGAATAGCACGAACAATCCCAGCACGGCAACCAGGATCCAAACGATGGGACTAGTTTTGCGTGCAGTGGCGGGCGCGGCTTGAACAGCGCCGAATGGGGGCGGAGTGGCAGGTGGCAACGCCTCGCTGGTATGGCGCGAGTTCCACAGATGGTGCAGAACGCGCCCTCACCTGCGCTCCGCAACTCCGACAAAAAGGCATACTCCTCCGTTCCAGGTTCAATCTAGTATCACCTTAGCATTACCAAAGCATGCGGGTTTGGACGATGAATCGCGTGGAGCGTCTAGGCCTGTTTGACATCGGCATCATTATGGACGTATAATGACGCCATGAGTGTCAAGTTCCAGATTACGCTGCCCGACGACCTGGCACACGAGCTAAAGCAAGCGGCCCAGCGAGAGAAACTGCCACTGGCGCAACTCATCCGCGAAACGATGGTGGTTCGGCTGCGCCAAACGAGATCCGCAAATTGCGGCGATCCGTTCGCCTCCATTACCAACCTGGTTGGCGCTCCCGACACTGACCTTTCCGAGAGCGTCGATGAGATCCTCTACAAGTGACCGCGTTTGTCGACACCAGCTTCTATATTGCGCGCATCATGCCGCGCGATCAATGGCATGAAAGGGCGCTGCGGGCCGTGCGGCCGGGCACCACGTTCTTCACTTCGACTTTCGTAATCAATGAAACGATCTCGCTGCTGCAGGCGCGCGGGTTCTTTTCCGCGGCAATCGGCTTTCTGCGGGAGACGCGTCTGAGCAGGGATATTTCGATCGTCTACCCGGACGCCGCCATGCAATCCGATGGGTGGGACCTGTTCGCGCGATGGGGAGCGGCGGGGGCCAACGCCATCGATTGTGTCAGCTTCGCCTTGATGCGAAAGCTGTCGATCCGGAAAGCGTTCACTTTCGACGAGCATTTCCACATCGCGGGATTCGATATTCTTCGATGAGGAAGAACGTCAGCGGGCGCGGGTCTGGAGACCCGCGGCAGGCGTGGACGCGCGCCCCACATGGCGCAGGAAGTAGGACGCGCCCAAAGCGGCAAGGGCCAGAGAGATCCACTGCGAAGTGTTCAGCGGGCCGCCGAAAGGGTTAGGCTCACCGGGATGGTCCCGCACGAACTCCACCAGGAAGCGGACCGTGGAATACAGAATCAGGTACAAGCTGATGATCGCGCCGGGTGCATGCCGCCTGCGGATCCGCCACCAGAGGATGCCGAAAATCACAAACTCGGCCGCCGATTCGTACAACTGCGTGGGATGCAGCTTGACGTCGAGCGGCACGCCCACAAGCTGTTGAGCTAGTGGATTGGTGAAGGTCACGCCCCAGGGCAATCCGGTCGGGCGGCCCCAACAGCAACCCGCCGCAAAGCAGCCCAGGCGGCCGATGCTATGGCCCAGCGCAATGCCCGGGGCGAAAACGTCGGCCGTAGGGAGCGTCGGCAGATGGTAACGGCGCATGTAGACGATGCCCGCAATCAAAGCCGCGATCAGGCCGCCATAGAAAACGCCGCCGGCCTGAAGACTGGCCATGGAGAAGATCTCCCGGGGATTGCGGACATAGTAGGGGATATCCACCAGGAACATCATGATCTTAGCGCCGACGATGGCGCTCAGCCCGCAAACAATGCCGAGGTTCACCACCGCGTCGCTGTTGAGGCCGGCGCGGCGCGCCAGGCGCGCGATCACGGATATCGCCACCAGGAAAGCCAAGGCGACCAGCACTCCATAGGTCGCTTGGGAATAGCTTCCGATGTGGAAGAGCCGCGGAAACATCAGGCGCCCGCCGGCTGGCGCTTGGGCCGCAGCAACTCGAGCAGCAGCAGGCCGCTGCCGACCACGATGCAGGAGTCGGCCACGTTAAAGGTCGGCCAGTGCAGGTCGCCAATGTAGAATTCCAGGAAATCGGTGACACGGCCCCACAGAATGCGGTCGAACAGGTTGCCGGCCGCGCCGCCGAGTACCAGGGCCAGGCCCATGGCGGTCCAGCGGTCCAGACGCGACGCCCTCCAGAGGAGCCCCGCCACCAGGAGCAGCGCCGCAGCCGCGAACACGATCAAGACCACCGTGCGCCATGCCGAAGTGGAATCGTTCATCAGCCCGAAGGCCACGCCGCGGTTCTGCGAATGTACGATATCGAAGAAGCCGGGGATGACGGGGTGGACGTCGAAGGGGGAGACGCGCGCCTCGACGATCGATTTGGACAGGCGGTCGACGGCGAATACCGCCGCGGAGAGGCCGTAGAATTTCAAGCGGCTGTCAGGCATGGCCCATCTCTTTCACCGCGGCGGCGCAGGCCGCGCAGAGGGTGGGGAAGCGCGGGTCCGAGCCGGTATCGGTGGTGTACTTCCAGCAACGCTCGCACTTGACGCCGTCGGCGCGCTCGATCAATACGGAATGCAGGCCGGAGTCCTGTGGGGATTGACCGGCTAAAGCCGGTTCTACCTGTACCTGGGAGACGATGAACAATCCCGGCAATTCTGGGGCATACTCCTGCAAGAGGGGATAAAGGTCGGAGTTGGCCGTCAATCGTACCCGAGCCTCGAGGGGCGCGCCAATAAACTTCTCCTGGCGTGCCTGCTCGAGGCTCTTGAGCACGTCTTCCCTCACCATCATGAGACGGTCCCAGTTCTCCAATCGTTTCCGGTGGGCATCGGACAAGCCCACGGTCAACTCGGCAGCTTCGGGAAACAGCTCCAGGTGCACGCTGCCAGGCTGCCCCATGTGGGTCCAGACTTCTTCGGCGGTGAAGGCCAGGATGGGCGCCACCAGCCGCACCAGCGCGTATTCCAGGCGGTAGAGCGCCGTTTGCGCGCTACGCCGTGCAAGCGACCTGGTGGCGGCGGTGTACAGCCGGTCCTTCAGCACGTCGAAGTAGACCGCGCTCAAATCCACCGTAGCGAAATCGTAGAGCGCGCGGTAGACCTTGTGGAACGCGAATTCGTCATACCAGGCACGGCAGTTGGCTACCAGTGATTCGGCGCGAAGCAGGATCCATTGGTCCAGCTCCAGCATCTGGTCCACGGGCACCGCATCGGCGCGCGGATCGAAGCCGGAAAGGTTGCCCAGAAAGTACCGGAAGGTATTGCGCAGTTTGCGGTAGGCCTCCTGCAGCCGCGTAAGGATGGTTTCCGAGGCGCGCACATCTTCGTCGAATTCGACGGAAGCCGACCATAGCCGGACGAGATCGGCTCCGTGATGCTTGATGATCTCTTCGGGTTCGATGACGTTGCCGAGCGATTTGTGCATGGCGTGGCCCTGGCCATCCAGCACCCAGCCGCTGAGCGCGCAGGCGCGGTAAGGAGAGCCTCCGCGGAGTGCGACGCCCACCAGCAGCGAGCTATGGAACCAACCGCGATATTGATCGCCGCCTTCGATATAGAGGTCCGCGGGCCAGCTCAGCTTGTTGGCGGGCGTGAGCACCGCCAGGTGGCTCGATCCGGAATCGAACCAGACATCCAGAATGTCGCTCTCCTTACTGAATTCCGTGCCGCCGCACTTGGCGCAGGCCACGCCGGGGGGCAGCAATTCGGCAGCGGTACGCTGGTACCAGACGTCGGCGGTATGCTCGGCAAAGAGCCGCACGATGCTATCGAGAATCTTACGATCGACGATCGGCTCGCGGCAATGGTCGCAGTAGAAGACGATGATGGGCACGCCCCACACGCGCTGCCGTGAGATGCACCAATCCGGGCGCGTGGCGATCATGTTGGAGATGCGTTCCTGGCCCCATTCGGGCATCCAGCCCACCTGGCGGATGGCATCCAGCGCATGCTGCCGGAAATCGTTGCGTTCCATGCCAATGAACCACTGCTCGGTGGCGCGGAAGATGGTAGGCCGATGGCAGCGCCAGCAATGCGGATAACTGTGTTCGATCTTTTCGGTGGCCAGCAAAGCATGATGCGCGCGCAGGATCTCCAGCACGATGGGGTTGGCTTCCCAAACCGTTTTGCCAATCAGCTCGTCGGGCAAGCGGCCGGCGGCTCCTTCGGCGTGATAGAAACGGCCGCCGGCATCCACCGGGCAATAAGTTTCGATACCGTACTGGCGGCCGACCACGTAGTCCTCCTGGCCATGTCCGGGCGCAGTGTGGACGGCGCCGGTGCCTTGTTCCAGCGTAACGTGATCGGCCAGGATGCCGAGCGAATCCCGTTCCAGAAACGGGTGATGGAATACGGCGCCCTCGAGACGCGAACCGGGGAAGCGCGCAATCTTTTCGTACCCGGCCCAGCCGCACTTTTCGGCAGTGACGTCGAGGAGGTCGGCGGCAACGATGTAAACGGGACCGTTTACGGCAACCGCGACATACTCGTACTTGGGATGAAACGCGATGGCCATGTTGGCCGGAATGGTCCAGGGCGTGGTAGTCCAGATGAGGGCGTAGACGCGGTGGCCGCCGAGCGCGGGATCGATTTGCGCGGGATCGGAAGTCAGGGCGAAGCGCACCCAGATGGACGGGCTCGAATGGCCGGAGTATTCGACTTCGGCCTCGGCCAGGGCAGTACGGTCGCGCATGCACCAGTGCACCGGCTTCAAGCCCTTGTAAACGTAGCCCCGATCCAGAAATTCCACGAAGGCGCCGGCGATTACCGACTGGTAATGCGCGCTCATGGTGAGATATGGATTGTCCCAGCGACCGAAGATGCCCAGACGCTTGAAATCCGTGCGCTGCAGATCGACGTATTTTTCGGCGTATTTGCGGCATTCGGCGCGGATCTCGGCCGTCGTCATCGTGGCTTTGCGCGCGCCGAGCTCACTGTCGACCTTGATTTCGATAGGCAAGCCGTGGCAGTCCCAACCCGGGACATAAGGCGCGTCGAAGCCGGCCATGGTCTTGGACTTGACGATAAAATCCTTCAGTATTTTGTTGAACGCGGTGCCCAGGTGGATGCGGCCGTTGGCGTAGGGCGGGCCGTCGTGCAGGATGTAAGTGGGGCGGCCGGCGCGCGCGGCGCGGATTTGGGCGTAGATATCCTCGCCGCCCCAGCGGTCGAGCAGCTTGGGCTCGGCCTGAGCGAGGTTGGCCTTCATCGAAAAGCTGGTGCGCGGCAGATTGATAGTCTGCTTCAGATCAAAGTTTTGCGAATCCATTTTGCCGGGATATTACCATCGTACACGATGGCTAAAGGCGCATGCCCAGCAGGCGGTTTCATAGCCCTGCCGGCCGATTCGACCAGGTTCCGGGGCCGTGCATCAGATCACTTGGGCGGCGTATGAACGGGTTCGGCGGGCAGATTCGGGAGGTATGCCAAAAGATCCTTGATAATCTGCCGTTCCTGTGGCGAAAAACGGCCGCGGAACTCGTCACTGTTGAAGCGCGCCTGGCGCTGGGCTTCCGGCAGGAGACGAAGCTGCTTGACTTCATTGTGCAACACCGGCTGGCGCCCTGGGGGCAACTGAGAGAACTCGCGCAGGCGATCGCGGACGATCTGCTGCTGCTCCGGCGGAAGCTTGCTGAAGGTTCGGTAACGCTCGCGCAGCGCCTGCTGTTCTTCCGGAGGCAGGTGGTTGTACTGCCAGATGCGCTGCCGGATCAAGCGCGCGCGGTCGGGCGGCAGCTTGGCAAGTTCCTGTTCGCGTTCCTCGGGGGACATCCGGTTCCAGCGGTCGATCGAATTCTCGATCAGCTCCTGCCCGGCGGCCTTGTCCGGCTCCTGCTGGGATTGAGCAGGCCCGGCGACCGCAGCCGCCAGCGCCATTACCTGCAGGGTAACGAATCCGAACCGGAGAAGCGTGGCACGCCCAAAATCACAAGGCATCGCGATGCACGCCTTCCGCGGAGCCGGACGCGCCAAACTGCCGCAGCAAGTCCAGGTCGTCCAGGGTCCTCTCCACCTGCTTCGCGCGCACGATCTCACGGTGCGGCGCAACTGGCGTGATGGGGCCCGAATCTCGGTGCAGAATCAGGCCCGCCATCAGCAGCAGGCCGGCCGATGCCGTCAGGGGCAACGCCTGGCGGAGGGGCATGGCACGGAACGGGCGAGCGAGGCGATCCCACCACGAAAGCGGTCCTTCCTGCTCGATCCGGCGATACAGGCGCCGGTCGAAATCCGGCGAGACCGCGGGCGCCTCCCAGGCGTCCAGAGCCTTCCACACAGCAATCTGGCCGGCCGCCACCGAACGGCACGCGGCACAACCGGCGAGGTGTTGTTCCAGCGCGCCGGTGGTTGTCAGATCGAGCCTGCCGGCGGCATAGGCCAGCAGCAATTCCGGGTTATGATCTGCGATTGGGCAATTCATGTCGTTCTCATGTGCGCCAGATGGGCGCGCAACAGTCGATAGGCACGGTAAAGCATCGATTTTACTGCGGATTCCGAGCACCCCAGTGCGTTCGCGATCTCGCTATACCCCATCTCTTCATACTTGTGCATCAGCACGGCCACCCGTTGCTTTTCAGGCAATAGGGCTACCGCCCGCCGGACCTCCTGTACGCCGACATGGCGCACCAGTTTTTGCTCCACAGAGAGCCGCCCATCGGTAATCTGGCGGCCGGGGAGATCCGCCAACACATCATCCAGACGCTCCTGGTCGCGCTGGTGTTTTTCGTCGCGCAGCCAGTTCAACGCCAAGTGCGCGGCGATCCGGAAAAGCCATGTCTTGAACGTGGCAGTCGGCTCATAACTAGCCCGTGCGCGATATACACGCAGGAAAACCTCCTGCGCCAGTTCCTCGGCGACGCCTTGCTCTTGAACCACCCGGTAGAGGAAGTGAACCACCGAGGCGCGATGCTTTTCGAGCAGGACGCCGAAGCTGATACCATCCCCAGCCTTGACGCGAAGCATGAGCTCGGCGTCATAGTCCATGGCGGCTACCGCGGCTACCCCCATATGAGTATTAACCCGAGGTTTCATGAAAGGTTGCGCAATAACGCACAAAAATTTATTCTTCCTTTAGGGTGCGCTCCATCAGCCGCCGGATGGCCTCGCGTGGCGGCAGCCCGAAGTTCAACATTTCAAACATCTGAAACGAGATCGGCATCTCAACTGCATG
>DATKFU010000380.1:0-7983 GCA_035511215.1 Bryobacteraceae bacterium
AATGAAGGCGCGGCTTTCGACCGGTTGCGGCGCGTCCCCGTGGTCCATGGCGAACAGTACCCGCTTGTTGCGTGCAGTCGCCCGGTCGAGAATCGCGGTCAGGGCGACATCCAATAGATAGGTGCGCGGGTAGTCGCAGGCGTTGACCACGGCCTTGAGCAGATGCAGGTCGTCGAGAACCACGAAGTCATGGTTGTCCAGAGCCCTGTCCATGAGTGAAAGGAAAGCCTCTTCGATAGCGGCGGTTTGATGTTTCGCCAAAACGCCCATGAACTCCCTGGCGCCGATCGACGCGGCTCCGGTGGCGGCCGCGACGGCGCGAACGACCGTGGTTCTTCCCGTGCCATCGCCCGCTTTAAGCACAACGATATTGCCTGCGCGGATAGCGGCGAGCAAACGCTCCGCAGCCACCCGTTGCGCGGGTGTCAATCCGTCCCGATCTTCAACGGCAATAGGGCTTTCCCGAATCGGCCGGGATGCCTGCCGTTCGACCAAAGTCAGCATAATTCCTTGTAAGATATGAAACGTGCACTACCCAGCCGCGTGCGTTACCGGGTCGCGGCCAAAAGGGAGCGGCCCGTGGCGCAAGGACTTAAAGGGGACAGTTTACAGAGTGACTGGCGGGAGCCGGACGAAGGCTCTCTGCCAAAATGCCGGTGTTCCCGTCTTGACTACGTTGCATGAGCGCCTCCTTCCAGTGAGATAGATGTTACCTTGAGCATGGTATCATAGGTTCCGCCGCTTGAGCAAGCTATTTTTGATTAAATTTGTCTTAAGCCGTAACGACGCTAGAATGGAAGAGTTCGATGTTTGAGCTCTTCCGCTCATTTTTGCCGCTGCACAATCCGATAGGCTTCGGCGCGAGCGATTTTATCGAGCTGGAGCTGGCGGCGCTGCTGGTTTTGTTGATCGCGGCCCACGCGGGCTTGGGCGGCTGGGCGCGAAGGGTGGCGTCACACACGGGATGGTGCATGCTGGCGCTCGCGATCCTGCCCGTTGCGCTGCGGCTGGCAATGCTCGCGCAGAGCCCGGTACCCACCCCCAACGGCTCCGATGAGTTCTCGCATCTGTTCGAAGCAGACACCTTGGGCCACTTCCGGCTGGCGAACCCCACCCATCCGCAGCATCGCTTTTTCGAAACCACCTTCGTGTTGCAGGAACCCACTTACAGCTCGATCTTTCCGGTCGGGCAGGGCCTGGCGCTGGCGCTCGGACGCACGGTTTTCGGCCTTCCGTGGGCCGGCGTGCTGCTTTCCGTGGCGGCGCTTTCCGCGCTGTGCTACTGGATGCTGCGGGCCTGGACGACACCCGGCTGGGCGCTGGTTGGCGGATTGTTGACGGTCATCCAGTTCGGGCCGCTCCGGTATTGGATGAACACTTATTGGGGCGGCGCGGTCTCGGCGGTTGCGGGTTGCCTGGTGTTTGGATCGCTGCCTCGGCTGCGGGCGAGGTGGCGCATTCGGGATGCGATCGTCCTAGGGTTGGGGATTGGTATCCAGTTACTCACGCGGCCGTTCGAATGTATTCTGCTCGTAGCGGCCGTCGTCGTCTTTTTTCTGCCGGCGTTGCGCGGGCCAAGAGACTGGGGAAAACTCGCGCCGGTGGCAGCGGCGGCGTTTCTTACCTTCTTGCCGGCTGCCGGATTGACCTTGCTCCAGAACAAAGAAGTCACTGGCAGTTTGACTACGCTTCCATATATGCTCAGCCGGTATCAGTATGGCGTACCCACTACCTTTACGGTACAGCCCAATCCCGTGCCGCATAGGGAGCTGACTCCCCGCCAGCAGCTCGACTATGCAGAGCAGGCCGCCACGCATGGACAGAACACGGACACCATCAAGGATTATCTGGCGCGCATGGTCAGCCAGGTGCGTTTCTACCGCTTCTTTTTCCTGCCTCCGCTGTACCTGGCTCTGCCGTTCTTTTTGCCATCGCTGCGACAGTGGCGGTTTGTGTGGGTGGCCCTGGCGCTCGCGGCCTTCAGCCTGGGCGATAACTTCTACCCTTACTTCTATCCGCATTACATTGCGGCGGAGACTTGCCTGTTCGTGCTGGTGAGCGTGATTGGGCTTGAGAGGCTCAGCCGGGTGACGATAGGCGGATCCGCAGTGGGCCGGGAAGCCGCCCAACTCCTGGCGTTGTTTTGCGCCGCGCAGTTTCTGTTCTGGTACGGCTTCCACCTGTTCGCGAATACGAACGCATCCGTCGCCATGCTGCAATACGACGCCTGGGACGACGTGAATCACGGCGATCCGGAAGGGCGGATAGCGGTACGCGACCGCCTCGCACGGTCCACCGGCAAACAACTGGTGTTCGTGCGCTACTGGCCGCAACACCGCTTCAAGGAATGGATTCAAAACGCGGCCAATATCGACAATGCGCCGGTGGTCTGGGCGGCCGACCGCGGCGCCGCGGAAAACGAGAGCCTGCGGCATTATTATCCGGAGCGCACGGTTTGGTTATTGGAACCGGACGCGCGCCCGCCGAAGATTTCTCCCTACCAGCAGGAGCCGCAAGAGCCGCCGCCGGCGCCGGAACTCCCAAAGGAGCCGCGAGAGAAACCCAGCCCGGAACAGAATGGCATCCAACTGCTGCCGGTGCCGTGATCCGAAGCTCGCTACAGCGTGAGGGGGCGGGTTCTCATTTCGCCACCGGCACGTCCATGTTGTGCCTGGCGACAACGCCTAACAGTGCGGCGGCGGCCAGGTTCGCGGTTGCGAACAACGGCGCCTTATTGGGAGACCTGCGCAGGATGTAGTGCTGCGCGACCATGCCACCACCCAGCGCGCCCAGCTTGATCGCCAGCGAACCGTAGCTAAAGGTCTGTCCTGCTTTCACCAGCGGGTTAGCTTCATTCTTTCCCCAGGAACTAGCCGCATCGGCGGCATCGGCCCCTGCCAGCATAGCCTGGCTGATGTGCCAGACGGCGCGCCAGCGCGATGCCTTGTCGGCGGCGGATGCCGGCAGAAGAAAAGCGGTGAGTAGAATCAGAAATGCGACGGTACGTTGCACAATAACCTCCGAGTAGTTATTCGGCGGTTTTGGCAATTAGCGATAGACGGTACAGCGCCTTCTACCTTCTTGTTACGATACCCGTATGCGCGGCGTGGCGGCCCTCCCGTGATTCACACTCTCGACTTTGTTGTGCGGCATGGATACACGCTGCTGTTTTTCTGGATCCTGGCCGAGCAAGGCGCTTTGCCGCTGCCATCCGCGCCCTTGTTGTTGGCCTGCGGCGCGCTCGCCAAGAACGGGCGCCTGACGCCTCACTGGATCGTCCTCACTGGCGTGGCCGCCTGCGTGATCGCGGACAACGTGTGGTTCACGCTCGGACGGCGGCGGGGGGCAAAGGTTCTGCGCTTCATCTGCCGTGTTGCGCTCGAACCGGACTCCTGCGTGCGCCAGACGGAGACAGCGTATCAGCGCTACGGCATCCGGTCGTTACTGGTAGCCAAATTCGTGCCCGGCCTCAATGCCGTCTCCGCGCCGCTGGCGGCCATATCCGGCGTGAGCCTTGGCCGCTTCATCGTGTTCGATACGCTGGGCTCGCTGATCTGGATCGGCACATTTACCGGCTTGGGCTACATCTTCAGCGGCCAACTCGACAAGGTGGGAGACTACGCGGCGCGCACGGGTTCCGGTGTCGTGGTAGTGGCCGCGGGATTGCTGGCCGGGTGGATCGGCTGGAAGTTCCTGCAACGCCGGCGCTTCCTCAGACAATTAGTGGTGGCGCGCATTACTCCGGAGGAACTCAGACAAAAGCTGGAGGCCCGCGAAGAGATCGTGGTGGTGGATGTACGGACCGCTCTCGAAAGTGAAGTGGACTCCGTGCCGGGGGCGTTGCGCATTCCGCTCGAAGACCTGGACACGCGCCATGGCGATATTCCGCGCGACCGCGATATCATCCTGTTCTGCAGTTGACCAAACGAAGCTTCCAGCGCCCGTGCGGCGCTGCTGTTGCGGAAACGCGGGATCGTGCGCGTGCATCCGCTGTACGGCGGCGTGGATGCCTGGCGCGCGCTCCTCCGAACCGTATAGCCCGCCGCCGTGCGACAGAGACGATCGCAGGGTGATAGAATGCCCATCGCGTGCAAAAAACCTCTCTCCGCGCGGAGTTGGCCGCCGAGTTCCTGGGCACCTTGATCCTGATTATGTTGGGTAATGGCGTGGTCGCCATGGTGGTGCTGTTTGGCAAAGGCATGCCCGGCGAAGTCGTGCATGGCGGCTTCACCAACATCACCATCGGGTGGGGGCTGGCTGTGACCATGGGCTGCTACGTCGCGGGCCGCATCTCCGGCGCGCATCTGAATCCCGCCGTCACCATCGCATTGGCTATCTTCCGCGATTTCGCCTGGCGTAAAGTGACGCCATACGTCCTGGCCCAGATAGCTGGCGCATTCCTGGCGTCGGCGCTCGTGTTTTGGAACTACCTGCCGGCGTTCCATGCAGCCGACCCGCACCTGGATCACACCGCCGGCGTCTTCACTACCTTCCCGGCGTTTCCCGAGGTCCCCAGCGCCGGCCTGCTCGATCAGACCATGGGGACCGCCATCCTGCTGTTCATGGTGATGGCACTGACCGACGCGCGCAATCAGCCGCCCGGCGCCAATTTGACTCCGGTGCTGGTGGGCGCCGTCGTGGTTGCGATCGGAATGTCGTTCGGCGGCATGCACGGGTATGCCATCAATCCGGCGCGCGATTTCGGTCCGCGGCTGTTCACCGTGGTTGCGGGTTTCAAGAACAACGGCCTCACTGACGGCAGCATGGTCTTTTGGGTGCCGATCGTCGGGCCGATTCTGGGGGGGATCATCGGCGCCGCGGCGTACGATTGGGGCGTGCGGCGATACTTGCCGCCGCTTACTCCCGGCGATGAGAGCCACTAAGGGTACTTTCAGAAATGCCACAAGAACCGGGACGGACGCCTCCACAACTCGTTCCAAAGTGCGGCTATCAACTTCCTGCGGCCGCTGGTATCCAGATTCCGCGCACGTATCGCCAGCCACAAACCGAGAGCGAATGACACGCTGAAGTTCAGCAGCCCGGTGGCAGCCAGCCCCAGCACTGCCCAGAACATATCGCGCCAAAGCACCAGACCGCTCCATGCCAGCGAACTCACGGCATACGCAAGCGATGCGCTCGCCAGAGTGATGTGCCGGACCTCGACCGGCACGCCCGCGAAGATGCTGACAAACGGAAGCAAACCCAGCAGCAGGCCCAGGCATACATATCCAACTACCCCACTGAGGTTACGTTCGACGAACTTCGCCAGCCACACCGCCGATTCCGCGCCGAACGACCGCCGCAATCTTCGGCTCTGCGCCAGGGCCGTCGGAAGGCGATTCAGTGCCATCCAGTTGGCGGTCCATCCGGCAGCCAGACTCGAAAGCCACAGAAAGCATCCGGTAAGCGCCGCAAACGGTATGGTCAAGGACCGCACCAGGTTCATGGAGCTGAGTCCATGCAGCGCGGCTTCGCGGGTAAGAAAAGGGTTGCCGATCGTCCATTGCATCATGACGTCGATCAGGATCGACACTGGAATCGCGCCGAGCAAGTTGCCCACGGTCACAATAGTCTGAGTCCGTGTGATGGCGGCCACCACGCTCACTTCGGTGCGCATCCCGTCGTCCTTCTCCATCGCCGCGCAGAGTGCCGCCGCCGTCATGGACGGCATCTTGGAAGCCAGCATCCAGCCCAGTAACTGCATCAGCACAAAGCTGGCGGTGTAATTCACGCTATGCGCGATTCCGGTCCACAGCGGCGCCAGCGCCATGGAGGCGAAAACGTATTTGAACAATGCGGTGAAGGCCGTGATGCCTCCGGCGCCTATAGCTCCGTAGCCCATTTTCCACCACTCCGGGCGGGACCCGGCAATATAGTGTTCGCCGCTCTTGCCGGTGTGCATCACGATCTGGCTTGCAAGCCGGTTCACGCTGTTCCGGACCAGGCTGCGCGCCCCGCGCTCCTCGGTGAAGCCCCGCACCAGCATGGACGCGAATGCGCGCCCGTCCTGCTCACCCGAGATCAGGCGCAACAGCGCGTCCATCCTTTCCAACTGCGCGACAACCAGATCGAGGCGGAAGACGAGGTCCGAAGAAACGCCCATCTCCTCCAGCCGCGCGTGCGAGATGCCGGTCGAGACGCGGCAATTGAAGATCGTTTCTCTGAGCGCTTCGCGGGTAGCTCGATCGCCCGGAGAGCGCGCGAACTGGTCCGCGGCATCCAGCAGGTTTAGAAAGGGAGATTCGGCTTCACAACGGTGCGGCATCACCTTCATGACGCCTCTCGATAGCCCGATCGACGCGGCGCGAATGGCCAGCAGGCGGATGGCGGCAAGAATGTGTCCGGCGGAGCTGCCCAGCAAATCGCGCCACTCGGATGCATCCGCTTCATCCAGACCGGCGATCCAATCGGCATCCGCGGCATCCGGGTCTGTCGCATGAAGTGCCGCATACAGGTCGAGCTCGTCTTCCAACTGAGGGAGTATACGCCGTTTGAGGCGCGCGATCAGCTCGCGCGGCAGCGAGGTAGCTTCCGCGAATCCGGCCTCGGAATACAGCCGTGCAGGGCAGGCTTTGCCCCATATTTGCCGGAATCTCTGCTGGGTGTCGGGCAGCTTGCGCATGCCCTCGGCCAGACGGCGGAGGCGTTCGGTACGCACCTCCGGCGGGGCGATCTTCAGCCATGCCAGGGTATTCTGCAGCCATTGGCGCTCGATCTCCTCGCCCTGATCCAGGGGCAGCAATGCGAGGCCTTGCACCGGATCGTCCGAGGTTGGCGGCATCCCTTGATAATCGCGCAAATTGGCTCGGCGGGCCAGGCTAGTGCCTGGATTTCGGTTACATTAGGTTGCACCAGGTTTCATTAGGACTTAGCGGCTGTCTGGTCGATTAAAGCCGACAGTAGCTGTCGGCCGTCTGTAGTTCTTTCGGCGCAGCAAATGCACATGGCCGGCATCCCGTCCCGGCCGAGCGCTAACCGTACTTGAGCTCGGTGCTCTGTCCGACCTCGATAATGTAACCGTCCGGATCGCGGATGTAGCAGCGAATCTCGCCGTACTTGGGTATTGGCTCCGTGATGAACTCGGCTCCTCGACTTTTCCACAATTCATAGCACGCTTGGATATCCGCAACGCGGATATTCATAAAGCTGTTGATCTTATCCGGGTCGGGGACGCTGAGCGTCACAGACGGCTTGTCGGGGGTCGGCCCGCCCCCGACGTTGAGCAGGAGCCAAGTATTCGCGATCTGAATGTACGCGGGCGCGCCTTCGCTGTCGCCGCTGCTCAGAATGCGACCGCCGAAGACCTTCTCATAGAAGCGCGCCGACCGGTCGATGTCGGCGACGGTTAGAAAATGTGCGACGGTGAACCCCTCGCGCGGGGGCATCTCATAGCTCTTCTGTTCGACTTGTACCGCGTTCATTGATGGCTCCTCTCGATACGGTGCTCATTACAAATACGCTGTCCCGAGTCCCGTTCCCATTCATAAAAAATCGGCCGTCGCCCGCTAGCGCAGCAGCGATTCCCAATTGGCTGGAACTCTCCCTGCCGGTCCAGGTGATGGTTGATCCTCCGGATGCGAATGTGGCGGAAGCAACTGCACACCCTTGATCATCCCACGCTTCTCGTAATCGTAGAACCAATCCTCACCCGGCTCAAAGCTGGGAATGATCGGATGCCCTCTTCTGGTCTTTTTTCACTTCCAATTTTCCTTCCGTGTCCCGGCAGCAAGCTTGAGTTCGAGCGCGTCCCATCCGCAACGGCCGGAGTTCGGAACCACGTCCGCCGGCCTAGCCGGCGATTCGGCCTAAATAGTATCCGAGCCGATTCTCGACATCCCCCGGCTTGTGGAAGCCGCGGGCCATCAGCGCTTTGATCCCATCCTGGGCGGCGGGCCGCCCGAGCGAAGCAATGCATGCATCCCATCCTGCGCCGAGCTCGACGTCCGGCGGCAGGCTGGTGTTGACGAGGCGCTTAGTGTTGGC
>DATKFU010000381.1:0-3208 GCA_035511215.1 Bryobacteraceae bacterium
AAGACCACCTGGATGGCGCTTCGCTCGGTCTCAAGAATAGTGCGAGCGTCCACGCTGCCGCCTTCGATATCGATGGTGGCGCTCTCCGCACCCAGGTGAAAGCTGACGGTCTTGAGGTTGGAACAACTCCTCGAAGACGGCCGGGAGCAGGTGCTGGCTGGTGTGTTGCTGTATGTGGTCGAAGCGGCGCGCCCAATCGACGGTGCACGCGATGGGTGCTCCCCCGGCCGACTGAACACCGATAAGAATCGTGCTTTTACTTATCGGCGTATATCCGCGTTCATCGGCGGCCAAAGCACTTTCCGTATTCGGTTTGGCCACCAATAGTTTCAGCTTCGGCACGTCCGCGTTGCCCGTCCCAGCCCACCCAAACCGGCCACACCCCCGACCCGAACCCCAGATTACGAAACGACCCCAGTCCCAGAAACGGACACTCACCTACACCTGCGCCGCCAACTGCCTCAGCACATACGGCAGTATCCCGCCATTCCTGTAATATTCCACCTCCTGCGGCGTATCCACGCGGACATCCACCGTGAACTTCGTCGTATTGCCGTCGTCCGCCACCGCGCGCACCGCGGCCTTGCGTCCGCCGCCATTCAAGGATGCGCGAATCCCGTCCACATGGTATGTCTCCTTGCCCGTCAAACCCAGGCTGGCGGCGCTCTGGCCCTCGCGGAATTGCAGCGGCAGCACCCCCATCCCCACCAGGTTGGTACGATGGATGCGCTCGAAGCTCTCCGCGATCACCGCGCGGACGCCCAACAGCAGCACGCCCTTCGCCGCCCAATCGCGCGACGAGCCCGAGCCATATTCCTTGCCCGCAATAATCGTCAGCGGGACGCCGTCCTTCTGATACTTCACCGAGGCATCGTAGATCGACATCTTCTCTGCGCCAGGCAGGTGCAATGTCCATCCGCCTTCCGTCCCCGGCGCAAGCTGATTGCGCAGGCGGATGTTCGCCAGCGTCCCGCGCACCATCACTTCATGGTTGCCGCGGCGCGCGCCGTACGAGTTGAAATCCACGGGCTTCACGCCCTGCCCGATCAGATACTTTCCCGCCGGACTATCCTTCGGAATCGACCCCGCCGGCGAAATGTGATCCGTGGTCACCGAATCGCCCAGCAGCGCCAGCACGCGCATGTCACGCAAATCTTGCACGAACGTTTCCGGGTCCGCCATGTGGTCGAAATAGGGCGGCTTCTTGATGTAAGTCGACGAATCGTCCCATTGGTAGATTCCGCCCGTTGGCACAGGCATCGATTTCCAATTCTTGTCGCCATCGAACACCTGCGCGTATTCGTGCTCGAACATATCGCGGCCAATCGAATCGCGCACAGTGTTGCGCACCTCCTGATCGGTGGGCCAGATATCGCGCAAGTAAACCGGCTGCCCACTCTGATCGTGCCCCAGCGGGTCAGCCGAGATATCGATATCCACCGTACCCGCCAGCGCGTAAGCCACCACCAGCGGCGGCGATGCCAGATAGTTGGCCTTCACCTGCGAATTGATGCGGCCTTCGAAGTTGCGATTGCCGCTGAGCACGGCCGCTACCACCAGATTCTCGCGCGTCACCGCCTCGGCCACATCGTCGGGCAGCGGCCCGCTGTTGCCGATGCAGGTGGTGCAGCCGAACCCCACTAAGTGGAAGTTGAGCCGCTCCAGGTAAGACATCAGCCCGGCCTTCTCGAAGTAGTCCGCAACCACCTTCGACCCCGGCGCAAGACTCGTCTTCACCCACGGCTTCACCGTCAGGCCCTTTTCCACTGCCTTCTTCGCCAACAAGCCCGCGGCCAGCATCACCGAAGGATTCGACGTGTTGGTGCAGCTTGTAATCGCCGCGATCACCACGCTGCCGTTGCTGAGTTGATCCGCCCTGCAGCCGTTCACGGAGTTGCCATTGCCGCCGCCGCTGACTCCCAAGTTGGCCCCGTTAAACGCCGCGTGGAAATTCGCGCGCACCCCCGGCAGTTCGACGCGATCCTGCGGACGCTTCGGCCCGGCCATCGAGGGATTCACCTTCGACAAATCGAGCTCCAGCGTGTCTGCATACTGTGGATCGGCTGTTTCGTCCGTGCGGAATAGGCCCTGCTCCTTTGTATATGCCTCCACCAGGGCAATCAATGCGGCGTCGCGATTGGTGAATCTCAGATAGGCGAGCGTCTCGCTGTCCACTGGAAAGAAGCCCATGGTCGCGCCGTATTCCGGCGCCATATTGGCCACCGTGGCGCGGTCCGCGACGCTGAGCGCGCTCAGGCCGGCCCCATAGAACTCGACGAACTTGCCCACCACGCCCTTCTTGCGCAGCATCTGCGTGATGGTGAGCACCAGGTCGGTCGCGGTGCAGCCCTCGTTCATTTTGCCGTGCAGCTTGAAACCCACCACCGGCGGCAGCAGCATGGAAACCGGCTGGCCCAGCATGCAGGCTTCGGCCTCGATGCCGCCCACGCCCCAGCCCAGCACGCCCAATCCGTTGATCATGGTGGTGTGGGAATCCGTGCCCACCAGCGAATCCGGATACGCCTGTCCGCCATTGCGGAAGACCACCGGCGCCAGGTATTCCAGATTCACCTGATGCACAATGCCCGTATCCGGCGGAACCACGCGGAAATTGCGGAAAGCCGTCTGCCCCCACCGCAGCAGCATGTAGCGCTCGCGGTTGCGCTGGAATTCCAGTTGCGCGTTGAACGCAAATGCGTCCCTGGTTCCGAACTGGTCCACCTGCACCGAGTGGTCGATCACCAGGTCGGCCGGCATCAAAGGATTCGCCCGTTCGGGGTCGGAACCCATCGCGGCCAGGGCGTCGCGCATCGCGGCCAGGTCCACCACGCAGGGCACGCCCGTGAAATCCTGCAGCAGCACGCGCGCCGGCATGAAGCTGATTTCCTTAGCTTCGGTAACGGCGCCGTCGCCGCCGAAATCGCCGCGCGCCACGTAGCTGACGTCGTCCGCCGAAACCCGCTTGCCGTCTTCGTTGCGCAGCAGGTTTTCGAGCAGAATCTTGGTGGAAAAGGGCAGGCGCGATACCGTGCCCGCGCCCGATTCCTCTAGCCGCGCCAGCCGGAAAATCTCGTATTCCGCTGCGCCGGAGCGCAGCTTCGCCGCCGCGCCGAAACTGTTTTTTGGCATCACCTCGATTATAAAGGCTGGTCGATTATAAGAAGCTCCTAAAGTTTCGCCCCGTATCCGCCGAACTTCTGTCCGTCCC
>DATKFU010000382.1:0-3762 GCA_035511215.1 Bryobacteraceae bacterium
GGTGGGGATGGATCCGATCACCCGGCCGTAGTTGGGAGGTGTGCGTGGTGGCAACGTAAGCGCTACCGCTCTGATCCGCGATGTACAGGTCGTTTCCCGGGAACCGGGCGGTCACCACCCCTTGGACTTTGAGGCTATGCCCTGGCAGGCCCGACCAGTTGAATTGGTGCAATCTTCCGATCGGCCATGCAGGTAGAGCGAACGGATCGGCTGGTCCGGCTTCTAGTATCCGGATTTTGTCGGCGTCGGGCACAAAGAGGTTGACCCTACGGTTTGAAAGGCGTTATTCGCAATCGCGCCGCAGACGCCCTGAATTGCAACGCGAGAATCCACCAACCCGCAGCGGTATGCCTCCATTCTCAGGAATGTAGCCCACCACTCGCCCGCCCGGTATTTGCAGGATGAAGCCGATGCGACCTTCTGTAATTTGAGCCGATCTCACAACGCCCTCCAACTCCACCCATTCACTATCAAACCTGGCGGAGGCCAAATCGTCCATCGAAACTCGCTGGGCCTTCGGCAGGGCTGCTCGTCCGACCACGCTCCAGCGCGGATCGGCGATGTCCGGAGCAAAGTCCGTCTGGGTCGTAATTCCTTGTAAATCCAGGAGTTGGCCAGGTTCCGCCGTCAACCCTGCGCGTGCTCTTGTTACCCATATTCCCCCGGTGGGGTCCTGCACGAAAATGTTGACTACATCGAAGGACGTAACCACAGCGCGCAGGCGTACGGAGAGACCTTTGCGGGCCTGCTCTGGAGTCAGCCTGCGGATTTGGTCGATGTGGGTCAGAACCGGCTGCGTTAGATCCGAGGAGGTTGTTTCGGCATGCCCGCCCTGGCGACTAGCCATCATGCCGGCTGCCGCGAGCGCCAGGATGTGATATCTACGGATCTTGATCGCGCACGCCATTATCGGTACCGATGGACCAAGTCAGCACAATGAAGAACAGGCGACGGTGGTTGCGACGTCGTTCTTAGGTCCCAAGTCATCACAATGGCCGCAGCGTCCCCGGCGCCGGCAATCTGCCTGACGAACGACTGGTCAATTTGGTGCCACCTATCGGAGACCTGCGCAGGTAGCTCAAGCTGGAGTAACCCGTGCCGAAGTCGTTGGCGGTCACTCGTATGCCCGCTTCTCTGGGTGCATGGGGGATGGATGCAGTGGACTCGGCATGGTTCACGAGAACGGCGAATACGCCTTCAACGTGCCCGTCCCGCAACTGCATGGGCGGAAACGTTTACGGCCATGGTGGCCAAAGCGAACCTGGATCCACCCATGCCCAGGCTAGAGCACTCAGAGAGCCGTTTGGAAAACGAGCGAGTAGATCGTTCCAGGTAGTACTTATTGGGGCCGGCTACGATTGACGCGAGCGTGAATAGTAAGCGGCTGTCTACATGGCCTGTTTCAGGCGTGAACCTCCAGCAACAGCGGCGACCGGGTTATGCGTGTTCTTCTGGCCGCCGCAGGTTCGGCCAAGAAGAGCTTTGTCCGCCTCATGCATACGCCGATGGGCTACGAACCGCACAACGTATTTGCGGGGCTGGCGCTAGCCCTTGCGGCCGTGGGACTTGCGAGCGTAGCAACCGCAAGGCGAAACTGCGGTAGCATTCGCGGCTTGTTCGGGAGTGACGGCTGAGCCACATTATCACGGCTGAGTCACATTATTTCTGCTGCGCGGCGGTGAGCCGGTCGAAGGTGGCGCGCTCCCTATCGCCGTCCTCCTGGCGGTTCAGGCGGAAATAAAGAGCGGCCAACTCGACGTGGGGCTGCGCCCAGTTGGGATCGTCGTGCACCACTTTCTCGAAATCCCTGACAGCCGCGTCGACGTGGCCTTCGGTGCGCTCCAGGCGCGCCCATTCGTAGCGCGCCAGCGTGGAATCGGGCTTGAGCTGCAGCGCACGCTGGAGATGCTGCCGCGCTCCGTCCAGATCGCGGTCATTGTGCAGAACGGCGCCCAGGCCCACCTGCGCATCGAAGTCGCCGGGGTCGGCTTCGACGGCCTTGCGCAGAGCGGCGATGGCGCCCTGGGTATCTCCCAGGTAGGTGAGCACGGTGCCGCGCAAAGTATCCCCGCCGGGCAGCCGCGGATTCAGGCGCAGGGCGGCATCGGCATAGTCGCGGGCGCGCTCGAACTCGTTCATCTTCAGAGCGGTCTGGCCGGCGAGCAGGTACGCCTCGGGACGGTTGCCTTGGCGGGCCACGCGGTCGACGCGACCGAGGCCGTCGCGCTGGTGGCCTGCCCGAATAAGGGCTGAGCCGAGCAGCCAGGCCACCGCCAGATCGTCGGGGTGCGCCGCCTCCACTGGCGTGAGGACCGCGATCGCCTGTTCATCCTGCCCCAGGCGGGTATAGCAATCGGCCAGCAACGTGGCCACGCGCGTGTCGCCCTGCAGCGTCTTGAGCTGTTGCACGGCTTCGCTGAGAGCGCCCTTCTTGTAGTACGCCAGCGCCAGGTTGAGCCGCAGATCCGGATTGTCTTTCCTGGCGAGCACGGCGCGGTATTGCGCGATGGCTTCGTCATAGCGCGCCAGCTTGGCCAGCGCGGCGCCGAGATTGGCGCGCACCTCGACGGCGTCCGGATAGCGCTTCAGCAGCTCCTGATATTTGCGGACGGCCAGCGCATCGTCTCCGTGTTGCTGGGCCGCCACGGCATCCCTGAAGAGCTGTTCGGGGGTGGAGGATTGCGCGCAAGCGGCGCCGGCGGCGAGGATCAGGGCCAGGATGCGCATCGATTCCAGGATAGCGAGTTGCGTTATGGTTAGGGTGGATACCATGTGCAATCCGGTTGGGCGGAAAAACCTCTGGGGCTGGGTACTTCTAGCAGTGCCTTGGATGTGGGCGCAGACGCCTGGGAAGGAGCCGTTCGAGGATCTGGCGCGCCGCGCGCAGGCAGCCCTGGACAGCCGTCCCGAGGAGGCCGCCGGTCTGTACAAGCAGGCCCTGGCCATCCGGCCGGAATGGGCGGAAGGATGGCTCTATATGGGCGGCGCGCTATACCAGGCAGGGCGCTATGCCGAGGCCACCGATGCGCTACGGAAAGGCGTCGAGATGGCGCCGGGAGTGGGGACCGGGTGGGCCCTATTGGGCCTCAGCGAGTCCCAACTGGAGGACCAGGACCAGGCGCTGGCCGATGTGGGCAGAGGCGAGGATCTGGGGCTGGGCACTAACGTCCAGTTTGAGACTGCCGTGCGCGTGCGGGCCGCGCAGCTTCTGATCCGGTCTTCGGCGTTCGATGAAGCTCTGGCGCAGTTGCAGCCGCTTTCCAAGCACGCCGACAATCCGCCGCCTGTGGAGGAGGCCATGGGCCTTTGCGCGCTGGCGATCCCGGACGACATGGCCCAGCTTTCCCCGCAGAGACGCGCGACCGTGGACCTGGCGGGGAAGGCGGCGTGGGCGTTCGCAAGCCAGCATCCCGACGCGGCGGCGGCCGGTTACCGCCAATTGTTGGCGCAGTACCCGAACGAGCCCGGCGTGCACTACGCTTATGGGCTCTACCTGATGGAAACGGATCTGGAGGCGGCGCGGGGCGAGTTCCAAAAGGAAGTGCAGAACAACCCGAAACACTGGCCGGCGCTGCTGGCGATGGCTTCGCTCCAAATGCGGCAGGGATCGCCGGAGCAGGCCATCGAGACTTTGAACGCGGCGATGAAAATCGTTCCCGCCAAATACCATTGGCTGTGCCACACGGATTTGGGACGCGCGAATCTGGACGCTAACAACCTGGCCGCCGCCATCCGCGAACTGGAGAATGCCGCCGGGCAGAA
>DATKFU010000383.1:0-31581 GCA_035511215.1 Bryobacteraceae bacterium
CGGGCCTGGTGGCCGCCGGCCTGCACCCCAACCCGTGCGAGTATGCCGACATTGTGACCACCACCACTCACAAGACGCTGCGCGGCCCGCGCGCCGGCATCATTCTGGCCAAGGAGAAATTCGGCCCCGCCATCGACGAAACCGACGAATACATCCTGGTGGCTCTGCCGCACCACCAGGGCGACCAGAATGACCAGAGCGCCTTCGCGGGCCTGCCTGCCAACTTTCATACAGTCACCTACGAAAAGAACGACTCCTATTCCCTGAACCACCTGGCGTTCCCTCTGTTCCTGCATCGCCTGGCGCCCAGCGTGGTGCACATCCCTTTGAACCGCGTGCCGCTGTTGATGGGCGAGCCTTACGTGGTGACCATACACGACATGGCCAGCCTGCTGTTCGGCACAGGGTCCAGCTTGCGGATGCAGGCGCGCCGCTACCTGCTGCGCCGCGGATTGTTGCGCGCCAAACGCATCATGGCCGTTTCGGAAGCTACCCGGCGCGACGTCCACGATGCCCTGGGTATTCCCGCCGACCGCATCCGCCTGGCCTACAATGCTCCCAATCCGGATTTCTTCCGGCCCGCGGCAGCCGACCGTGTCCGCGGCGTCCTGGAACGCTACCAGATCGACTATCCCTTTCTGCTCTATGCCGGCAACATCCGCCCGCAGAAGAACATTCCGCGGCTGGTGGAAGCGTTTGCGGTGGCCCGCGAACGCCTCTCGCGCCATCCCGTCTACGGCGACCTGCACCTCATTATCATTGGCGACGAGATCTCGCGTTATCCTTCGGTGCGCCGCGCCGTCATCCAGACGCGCGTGGAAAAGGCCGTGCGTTTCCTCGGCTTCGTCCCCTTCGAAGCGCTGCGTATCTTTTACGAGAGCGCCGCGCTGTTCGTCTTCCCGTCGCTGTACGAAGGCTTCGGGCTGCCGCCGCTCGAAGCCATGGCCACGGGCACGCCGGTAGTCGCATCGAACGTGAGTGCGCTACCGGAGGTGCTGGGCGATGCCGCCTTACTGGTGAACCCGGAAAACGTCTTCGAGATCGCGCGCGCCATCCAGGAGGGCTTGCTCGACGAGGAACTGCGCTGCGAGCTGATCGCCAAGGGCAAGGCGCAGGCGGCGCGCTATAGCTGGGACCGTACGGCCCGCGAGGTTCTAGAAGTGTATCGGGAAGCGAGTTCCGGGCGGCATGGCTAGCGGCTCAATGCTCCAGGGATCGTTTTTCGTCCGAAGATGCTGTGGCGAATCCGAATCTGCGCGACCTGCGGCGAGCGCGGCCGGTAAGATGGTTTCCGATGAGAATACTCAAGTTCATTGACATATTTTGCGCTGATGGCACTTTCCTTGCCTGGAGACTGGGACCCGCGCCTGGCCGCGAAGTATCTGGATGCCAGGCAACAGGAATGGTTTGCGTGGCCGGCGGCGAAGGCTGTCACCGGCGGAACGTGCCTGTCCTGTCACACGGGTGCGACTTACCTGCTGGCGCGCCCCGCGCTACGCCGGGTGCTGGGCGAAACCGGCCCCACTTCATCCGAGACCGTGTTGCTGGATGGGTTGCGGTCGAGAGCCGGCCTGCTGGATGCGAAGGAGATCAAACGCGGCTTTACGGCTGAGCCGGTGGCCTCGCAAGCCCTGGGCGTGGAGGCTGTGTTCGCGGCTCTCTTCCTGAGCCAGGCAGACGACGGCGCGGCGCTGGACGCCGATGCGCAGAAGGCGTTCGACCGGTTATGGCTGTTGCAGGCGAGGCAGGGAGCGGGCAGGGGCGCATGGCCATGGTTCAATCTCAATGCGGACCCGTACGAGATGCCGCCTTCCCCGTTTTACGGCGCTACGCTGGCCGCGCTGGCTGCCGGCAACGCTTCCGCGGAGTACCGGAAGCAACCGAAAGTGCAGGAGCGGATTGCCGAACTGAACGCGTATTTCGCGCGTGAGCGGGAGGCGCAGCCGCTGCACAGTCGCCTGATGCTGCTGTGGGCTTCCACGAAACTACCGGATGCGCTGCCGGAGGCGTCCCGGAAAGCGACGATCGAGGAGATTTGGGAGAGGCAGGAAGCGGATTGCGGGTGGACGATCAAGTCGCTGGGGCCGTGGACAGAACATCAGGCAGCCTCCGCCGATCCGGCCGACCCGATGAACAAGCTGTATGCGGCAGGGTCGATGCAGTCGCCGTTCATGCAGGATACGGCGACGGCATTTGCGGCGCTGGCGCTGAGCAAGGCGTGGGGACAGGGGCCGCGGGCCGGCGAGGGGGCCGCGGGCCGGCGAGGGGGACGCGCGCCGCGGGCCGGGGCTGTGCTCGAAGCTCGCTAGGTTTGCGCTGTTCGGCTGGCTTTCCGCTGGCTTTCTGCTCGGTCGAAAACCCACCGTAGGTTGCGGAGAGGGGCGGGTCTGGAGACCCGCCGCAGGCGTAGACGCTTGCCCCACACCTACCATGTCCGGCGCCTGAGTTTTTGGCCGCGATCCACCTATGCGGTGCTTTTGCACCAACGTAGCGCGCCGCCGCCGCGTCAAACACCTTGAGTGGTCAACACGTTGCGGTTTGGCCCGCAGCGTGCCCTTAACGGTAGTGTGAAACCCCAAGGGAGGTGGATCATGAAGAGTATCAGGATTCAGTCGGTTGTTCGCCAGGCGCTATGCCTGGTTTGGGTTCCGCTAGTGGCGGGCGGTCTTCTGGTCGCGCAACAGCCGGGACCGCCGATGCAAGGCCCGCAAGCTCAACCACAACTCCTTTATCCACAACAGTTGGATACCTTGGTTGCACCTGTCGCTTTATATCCGGATCGACTGCTTGGCCAGATCCTTGCCGCGTCCACCTATCCGCTCCAGATCGCTGAAGCGGCCCAGTGGTTGCAACGGTATCCCAATCTTCAGGGTCCTCAGCTGGTGGACGCCGCGCGCCAGCAGAATTGGGACCCGAGCATTCAGGCGCTAGTGGTTTTCCCGGATGTGGTGACCCGGTTGGCCTCCGACATTCGTTGGACGACCGACTTGGGGAACGCCTTTCTCGCGCAGCAGGCTGACGTAATGAATGCCGTGCAGCGCATGCGCGCCCAAGCTCAGTCGTCCGGCAAACTGCGGTCGAACGGGCAGCAGACGGTGACGAACGAGATGCAGGGAGACCAGTCGGCGATTGATATTCAGCCGGCCAATCCGGAGATGGTCTACGTGCCTTATTACAACCCCGAATATATCTGGGGACCGCCGGCGTACGGCTACTATCCCCCATGGGATTACCTGGACATCGGGTATGGATTCGGATACGGATTTGGCCCGGGCATTTACCTTGGAGGCTTCTTCGGCGGCCTGGGATGGGGCGGCTGGGGTTGGGGATGTAACTGGTTCGGCCACTCTCTCTTTCTGAACGGCGCGTTTTTCGGCCGTTTCGGTTTCGGTGGGCCAGCATTTCGAGCCGGCGGGGTCTGGGCGCACAATCCGGCCAACCGGTTGGGTGTTCCCTATTCGAACAGAGCGCTGAATAGCCGATACGGTGCGGCTTCGGCCGCCAGCGCGAGATCCTCATTTGCGTCCGCGGGTGCGCGGTACAATGCGGCGCCGCGGGCGAGCGCCGGGCAGGCGGCCGGCGGTTGGAATCGTTTTGGAGCGGGTGGAACTTCCCGCTCGGCCTCAACATACGGCGGGAGCAACGCATACCGCGCGAGCCCGTCTAACGGCGGCAGCTACGGGGCAAACCGCGGCGCGTCAAGCTACCGCGCGAGCCCGTCATACGGCGGCGGAGCATATCGGGCCAGCCCGTCTTATGCTGGCCGGAGCTACGGTGGAACTCGCGCCGCGCCCAGCTATCGCGCTCCTGCTTCGAGCGGTAGCGTGCACAGCAGCGGCGGCAGTGTCCACAGCAGCGGCGGTGGCGGTGGTGGCCACAGCAGCGGCGGTGGCGGTGGCCACGGCGGTGGCGGCGGTCATCGGTAAATTCAGGTTAAAGTCAAATGTTGTTTTGAGGGCCGAACTGCTTCACGCAGAACGGCCCTCTAATTTTTTTAAATGGCTTTATTGCATGGCGTAAGAGCTCAGCACCTTCATGTAATTGGCGCGCTCGAACGCCTGCGGCTGCGGGACGGCATTGCGGCTCATACTGCCTTGCATCTGGCGGATGGAATCGTATTCGTGGTCGCCGAGCCAGATGAGCAGCTCAGTGAGCATGGTATCCAGGTAACTGATACCTTTCTTCAGCAGGGCGGAAGTCATCATGGCGACTTTGGCGCCCGCCATCATGGCTTTCACGACGTCGGTGGCGGCGTGGACTCCGCCGGTGAGCGCCAGGTCCGGCCGCACGTTGCCGTAGAGCACCGCGATCCAGTGCAGCCGCAGCAGCAATTCGTACTGGTTGCTCAGAATCAGGTTGGGCACGACTTCCAGTGCTTCCAGGTCGAAATCGGGCTGGTAGAACCGATTGAATAACACCAGGCCATCGGCGCCCGCCGACTCCAGACGTTTGGCCATGTTCACCAGCGAGCTGAAGTACGGGCCCAGCTTGACGGCCACGGGGATGTGGACGGCGGATTTCACCTCGCGCACCAAGTCGCAGTACTTGCGTTCGACCTGATCGCCGGTGACATCGGGGTCCACCGGAATGTAATAGATGTTCAACTCCAGCGCATCGGCGCCGGCCTGCTCCATTTCTTTGGCATACTTCAGCCAGCCGCCCACGGATGTCCCGTTCAAGCTGGCGATCAACGGAATGCGCACGGCTTCCTTAACTTTGCGGATGTGCTTCAGGTAGGCCTCGGGGCCGCGATTGTAATCGAGCATGTCGGGGAATTGCGTGGTGCTTTCCGCACTGACACTTTCTCCAGCCGAAAGGAAGCGGTCCAGCTCGTTGCTTTCGACATTGATCTGCTCCTCGAACAGCGAGTGCAGGACCACGGCCGCCGCACCTGCGTCTTCCATGCGCCGGATGTTGCCGACGTCCGCGCACATGGGCGAGGAGGAGGCCACCAGCGGATTCCTCAGTTTCAATCCCAGATACGTGGTCGAAAGGTCGATGGTTTTGGAAAGGTCGATCATTGTTTTGCCTCCTGTTGCGCCGGCGCAGCGGTCGCGCCGTTTAGCGGCATGTGCAGCATGTTCTCGTATATTCTCCAGCGGTCGAGCACGTCCTGCTGCGCCAGATCGAGCAGGCGATGCGCTTCGTCCGGATTGCTCTTGGCCAGCATGGTGTAGCGCGTCTCGTTGTAGACGTAATCCTTCAGCTTGATGCTGGGCGGGCGCGAATCGAGCTGGAATGGATTCTTGCCCTCGGCCGCCAGGCGCGGGTCGTACCGGAACAGCGGCCAGTAACCCGATTGCACGGCCGCCTTCTGCTGATCGAGTCCGTGGACCATGTCGTAGCCGTGTGCGATGCAGTGGCTATACGCGATGATGATGGACGGGCCCTCGTAGGATTCGGCTTCCATGAAAGCCTTGATGGTGTGGCTGTCGCTGCCGCCCATGGCTATCTTGGCCACGTAAGCGGTGCCGTAATTCATGGCCATCATGGCCAGGTCTTTCTTGGCGCCGGGCTTGCCGCCGGCCGCGAACTTGGCGACCGCGCCGCGCGGCGTGGACTTGGACATCTGGCCGCCGGTGTTGGAGTAGACCTCGGTATCGAGCACCAGGATGTTGACGTTGCGGTTGGATGCAAGCACGTGGTCGAGGCCGCCGTAGCCGATGTCATAGGCCCAGCCGTCGCCGCCGACGATCCAGACGCTTTTTTGGACCAGCGCGTCGGCCAGGCTGAGCAGGTCGCGGGTCTCGCGGGTGTTGGCACTGGCCAGCTTTTGCTTCAGCAGCTTGACGCGGGCGCGCTGCTCGAAGATGCCGGCCTCGGTGGATTGGTCGGCGTCGAGCAGGGACTGCGCAAAGTCTTCGCCGATTAGGCCGCCCAGGCGCGCTACCAGTTCGCCGGCATACTCACGTTGCTTGTCGATGGCCAGCCGCATGCCAAGTCCGAATTCCGCGTTATCTTCAAACAACGAATTGGACCAGGCCGGCCCCAGGCCTTCGCTATTGACTGAGTAGGGCGTGGTGGGTAGATTGCCGCCGTAGATGGACGAGCAGCCGGTGGCGTTGGCGACGATCGCGCGGTCGCCGAAAAGCTGGCTCATCAGCTTGATGTAGGGCGTTTCGCCGCATCCCGCGCAGGCGCCGGAAAACTCGAACAGCGGCTGGAGCAACTGGCTGTCCTTGACCAGGCTTTGGGTCAGGCGGCGGCGGTCGATCTCAGGGATCTGCAGGAAGAAATCCCAATTGGCGGCTTCCGGCTCGCGCAGGGGAGCCTGCGCCACCATATTGATCGCCTTGTGCTTCACTTCGCTCTTGCTCTTGGCCGGGCAGACGGCCACACACAGGGCGCAGCCGGTGCAATCTTCCGGCGCGACTTGCAGCGTGTAGCGCATGGTCTTGAAATCTTTCCAGCGCGCGGGTACGGTTTTGAAAGTGGCGGGCGCGCCCTCGGCCTGGGCGGGCTCGTAAACCTTGGCGCGGATCACGGCGTGCGGGCAGACCAGCACGCACTTGCCGCACTGGATGCACAGCTCCTCATCCCAAACCGGAATCTCCAGCGCGATGTTGCGTTTTTCCCATTGCGTGGTGCCGGTGGGGAAGGTGCCGTCGAGCGGCATGGCGCTGACCGGCAGATCGTCGCCATCGCCCGCAATGATGCGCGCGGTGAACTTCTGCACGAACTCCGGCGCGCCGGCCGGGACCGCCGGGCGCATGTCGAAGCTGGACGTGGCTCCCGCGGGGACCTGGATTTCCGAAAGGTGGCTGAGCGTCGCATCCACAGCGGCGAAGTTTTTCTGCACCACCGCCTCGCCGCGCTTGCCGTAGGTTTTCTCGATAGAGTGCTTGATGGCCGCGATAGCTTCGTCGCGCGGCAGCACGCCGCTGATGGCGAAGAAGCAGGTCTGCATGATGGTGTTGACGCGGCCGCCCATGCCGGTCTTTTTCGCGACTTCGTAGCCGTCGATCACGTAGAAGCGCAGCTTTTTGGCGATGATCTGGCGTTGGACCGTGATCGGCAGTTTATCCCAGACATCGCCGGGGCCGAAAGGGCTATTCAGCAGGAACGTAGCGCCCGGCTCGGCGCACTTCAGCACATCCAGCCGCTCGAGGAACGAAAACTGGTGGCAGGCCACGAAATTCGCATTGGAGATCAAATAGCTGGAGTGCAGCGGCTGCGGTCCGAAACGCAGGTGCGAAACCGTGATGGCGCCGGACTTCTTGGAATCGTAAACGAAATATCCCTGCGCGTAGTTGGCGGTCTCCTCGCCGATGATCTTGATGGAGTTCTTGTTCGCGCCGACGGTGCCGTCCGCGCCCAGGCCGTAGAACAGCGCGCGCACGGTGCCGGGGACTTCGCTGGAATAAGCAGGGTCGTAGGTCAGGCTGGTGTGGCCCACATCGTCGAGGATGCCGATGGTGAAATGATTCTTTGGTTTGGGTTTGGACATCTCGTCGAAGATACCCTTCACCATGGCCGGCGTGAATTCCTTGGAGGAGAGGCCGTAGCGTCCGCCGATGACGCGCTTGCCCGTAACCCCGTCTGTGATAAAAGCCTCGCTGAGCGCGTTGACCACGTCGAGATAGAGCGGCTCGCCGGAGCTGCCGGGTTCCTTGGTGCGGTCGAGGACGGCGATGGTCTTCACCGACGGCGGCAGGGACGCGATGAAATGTTCGATGGAGAACGGGCGATACAGGCGCACTTTGACGAGGCCGACTTTTTCGCCCGAGGCATTGAGGTGCGCGATGGCTTCTTCGGCCACCTCCGCGCCGGAGCCCATGATGACCATCACGCGATCGGCATCGGGAGCGCCGAAGTAGTCGAAGAGGCGATATTGGCGGCCGGCGATCTGGGCGAATTTGTCCATGGCCTTCTGCACGATGGCGGGGCATGCCTGATAGAACGGATTGGAAGCTTCGCGCGCCTGGAAGAAGACGTCGGGGTTTTGGGCGGTGCCGCGAATGACGGGATGGTCGGGAGAAAGCGCGCGGGCGCGGTGGGCCTGGACCAGGTTGTCGTCGATCATGAGGCGCATGTCATCGGGGGTAAGCTGTTCGACCTTGGCGACTTCGTGCGAAGTGCGGAAGCCGTCGAAGAAGTGCAGGAAGGGTACGCGCGCTTCCAGGCTGGCGGCTTGGGCGATGAGCGCGCAATCCATGACTTCCTGCACGGAGTTGGAGGCCAGCATGGCGAAGCCTGTGGCGCGGGCGGCCATTACGTCGCCATGGTCGCCGAAGATGGAGAGCGCCTGCGAGGCGAGGGTGCGCGCCGCGATGTGGAAGACCGTGGCGGTGAGTTCGCCGGCGATCTTGAACATGTTGGGGATCATTAGCAGAAGGCCTTGCGAGGCAGTGAAAGTGGTGGTGAGCGAGCCGGTCTGCAGTGCGCCATGCAGCGCGCCGGCGGCCCCGCCTTCGCTTTGCATCTCGACCACCGAGGGCACGGTGCCCCAGATGTTGGGCTTGAGCTCGGCGGACCACTGGTCCGCCCATTCGCCCATGGGCGACGATGGCGTGATCGGATAGATGGCGATGACTTCGTTGATCTGGTGGGCGACGTAAGCCGCGGCTTCGTTGCCGTCGATGGTGACCTTCGGCCGGGTGATGCTGGATGAACTGGTCAAAACTTCCCCCTCTTCCTCGGATTGCGGATGGCTAGATTGCTCTAAACAATATTATAGGACCTGTTTGTCGTAAAAGTCTACACTCTTTTGGGGAAGGCATCTTGCGGCGTGCCCGCGCTGCGGACTTGACTGCACTACAAATTTATTGTACAAAATAATCGTTGTACAAATATTCTGTAGTGGGGTTTAGGCATGAGAAACGTAACCGGCGCCATAGCCAAAGGTGACGATTTCTTCAATCGCGCCAATGAGATGCAGGCCTTTTGGAGCGATCTCGCTACCGACAGCCTCCTCCTTCTGGCTCCCCGGCGCGTCGGAAAGACCTCGCTAATGAAGAAGATGGGGGAAGACGCCGCCCAGTACGGCTTCGCCACCGCATACGTGGACGTCTCCGATTCCGCCGACGAGCTGCGATTCGTGCAGCGGCTCTACGGCGCGATCCTGGATACCCAAGCCGGCGATCGGCTGTGGAATCAGATTAAGGAAAGCTGGCTGGGCCAGACCCTGAAGCGCGTGCAGAAAGTTGGCGGCGGAGGCTTTACGCTCGAGTTCAGCAAGGACGAAACGTCCTGGACGAGGCTCGGCGAAGAGTTGGCCGATGCGCTGTCGAAGCTCGAGGGTCGCTGGCTGATCCAGGTTGATGAACTGCCGGTATTCGTTCTCGTAGCTGCTGAACCACGACGAGGCTAGCGAGCGCGCGCGGGTGCGTGACTTTCTTTACTGGATGCGCCGTCTGCGCCTGCAATATGCCGGCATTCGCTGGCTCCTGGCCGGATCGATCGGTCTCGACACAGTGGCAGCCCGCTTGAATATGGCGGATTCGATCAACGATCTGCGCATCGAGAAGCTGGGCGCTTTCGACACCCCGACGGCCGACGCGTTGCTGCTGGCGCTCGCCGCGGCGCACCACGTCGATCTGGGCGATGGGGCGCGGCGTCACATCGTGGCGCGGGTCGGCTGGCCCACTCCCTATTACCTGCAGTTGGTCTTTCACGAACTGCGCCACATCGGAGGCGCTGTGGCTGAAGCGGATGTAGACCGGGCGATTGAGGACCTGTTGGGTCCGCACCATCGCAACTACTTCGACTATTGGAGGCAGCGGCTATACGACGAGCTCGGGCGGCCCGACGCGGATTACGCCCTGGCCCTGCTGAACCAATGCTGCCGTGAGGCGGAAGGCTCGCGGCGAGGCGCGTTGAGCCTGGCCCTGGCCAAGGCGATCGCCGATCCGGCGCACCGCGAAGACAAACTGCGCTACCTGCTGGATGTATTTCAAAACGACGGATACCTGGTGGAGGATGGCGGTTGGCGCTTCCGCTCGCCATTGCTCCGCGAATACTGGCTGAGACGGGTGGCCCCGCCGGAGGAGACGCGTGACTGACCCAACGAGCAACGGGCCGCTCATCATCGCGATCTACAACCCGGCTCTGCTGCGCAAGGAAGATCTCATTCGGGGGTTCGTGGCGCGCCAGCCTCTGCTGGATAGGTTGCTCGACGATCTGCGGCGCGAGGGGCCCGCCAGTTCGCCGCAACATCACCTGATCATCGGCCAGCGCGGCCTGGGCAAGACCACGCTGCTGCGCCGGCTGGCGTTCGCAGTGGAGGACGATCCGGCGCTGGCCGCGGCATGGGTTCCGCTGGTCTTTCCGGAGGAGCAATACAACGTAGCGGGTCTGGCCGACTTCTGGCTGAACTGCGTGGACGCTTTGAGCGACGCGCTGGACCGTGGCGGCGACCGCGCGGCGTCGCAAGCGCTCGACGCCGGCGTGGAGCAGGTATCTGCCGCGGGCGCGGAGCGCTCCGGAGCGACGCTGCGTCTGCTGCTCGATGAAGCGGAGCGCCTGGGGCGTCGCGTGCTGCTGCTGGTGGACAACATCGACATCGTCCTCGATCGCTTAAAGAAAGACGAAGAATGGGAGTTCCGCCGGGTCATCTCCGGGGAGCACCGGCTGCACATCGTGGGCGCCTCCAGCCGCGTACTCGAAGCCTTATATGAGCACGGGCGGGCATTTTACGACTTCTTCCAAGTACACGAGTTGAGGGGGTTCGACGAGACAGAGACTTTTTCAACTCTCTGCCAACTTGCGCAGCGGTCAGGCAGCGCGGACGTGCGAAGTTGATCCGCGACCAGCCCGGGCGCATCAGAGCCCTGCGGGTGCTAACCGGCGGCAATCCGCGCACCCTGGTGCTGCTGTTCAAGGTGCTGGCGCAGGGGCCGGAGGGCGATGTGCAGCGCGATCTGGAGCAGCTTCTCGATGCGCATACGGCACTTTATAAAGCGCGCTTCGAGGAGCTGGCGCCGCAAGCGCAGCAAATCGTCGATGCGATGGCCATTCACTGGGATCCGTTGACGGCCGCGGACCTGACCGAACGCCTGGGCGCCCTGGGAGTGAACCAGATTTCGGCGCAGTTGAAACGGCTGGAAGATTTCGGGGTGGTGGAGAAGACGCCTTGGTATGGGGAGAAGAAGAATGCGTTTCAGATCGCGGAGCGGTTTTTCAATATCTGGTATCTGATGCGCGCCAGCCGCCGCGTAAGGCGCAGGCTGGTGTGGCTGGCAAGGTTTCTGGAGTCCTGGTAAACCGCGAGGAACTCGACACGCGCGCCCGCGGCTTTTTGGAACGCGACCCTGAGACTTTGGGGCGGGAGCGCTACGCGGAAATGGCGCTGGCTTATTCGCAGGCCGTACCGGACCGCTTCCTGCGGCGGAGCCTGGAATCCGCGGGCCTGCACGCCGTGGTGGACGATGGCGTGCGGCGGCTCATCGATTTCAGCGATCTTCCGGAGGAGTTGCAGGACAAGAAAGCACGGATGGAGCAGCTTCGGGAATTGCGCGCGACGGTCCTCGGTTCGAAAATTGACTGGGGTGGCAGCGATCCGGCGGAATTCTGGCGGGTGCTGGGCGGGTCGCCGCATTTTTCGCTGATGGAAAAGGCGCGCATCGTGGAACAACTGCCCTCGCTCGGCCCGGCCCCCTTGGGGGAGATGTACGAAAGGTTGAAACTTGCCGAACAGCGGATGCGGGAACTCTATCGCGGGCAAGAGGCGGATATCACGCGACTCTACGAGGCCCTCGCGGGTGGCGAGATGGCGGACGTGTACGATTATGAGAACGCCATTGCGGTGGCAAAAAGGCGCAGCCTTCGTTGGCTGCCGTTCATTGCCATCTCCAGTAGAACGAACCCGTGGCTTAATACGGAGAAACTCTCCGAAGCCGAGATGAATCAGGCGGAGTCGGCGCTTCGGGCCATGACGGGGGAGCGAGCCTTTGAAATGGGGGCCTGGAACGGCCTTGGCAATCTGCTGAGTGAACGCCGGGGGCGTCCGCAGGACGCGGAGCAAGCATATCGGCGCGCCATCGAGCTCGATCCGCGGTATGCGCTCCCCTGGCACAATCTCGGTATCCAGCTGGGGGACCTAAGACGGTACGAGGAGGCGGAGCAAGCCTATCGGCGCGCCATGGAGCTCGATCCGCGGGATGCAGACCCGTGGAACAATCTCGGCAACCTGCTGGGGGAACTAAAACGGTACGGGGAGGCGGAGCAAGCCTATCGGCGCGCTATCGAGCTCGATCCGGCGAATGTGCTGCCCTGGAACAATCTCGGCATTCTGCTGGGGGAACTAAAACGGTACGGGGAGGCGGAGCAAGCCTATCGGCGCGCCATCGAGCTCGATCCGCGGTATGCGGCCCCTTGGAACAATCTTGGCGTCGAGCTGGAACGCCTTGAGCGTCCGGGAGAGGCGGAAAGCGCTTATCGCAAGGCCATCGAACTGAACCCACGGAGTGCTTTTCCGTGGAGCAACCTCGGACAGACACTGGAACCCTTTCCCTCCCGGCATCAAGAGGCGGCCGAAGCCGCTCTGCGCGCCTTCGAAATCGACGCGACAAGATCCTGGGACCTGGAGCGCACCCTGCGGATAGGCGATCGCCTCGCGGAGTCGCCGTCCGATCTTCCCGCACTGGTCAAGCTGGCGCAGCATGCCGGCGAGCTGGCGCCGGACAATCGGGAGGCTCAGTTCCTGCTGGCGCGCGTCCGCACCCTCGCTGGGGAATGGCCCGAAGCTCGCAGCACTGCTGGAGCTACTGGCGGCCAACGAATCGGCGTTCTTCTCCGACGGCTTCTTTCGCGGGGCGGTAAAGACTGGTCACACTGATGAGGTGATCGAGATACTGGAGCGCACAGGAGCCAGCGAGCGTTGGCGTCCGCTCTACGAAGCGTTGCGCGCAGTGCGCGAACAAACGCCCGACTACCTGCGCAAGGTGGCCCCTGAAGTCCGGGCGGCTGCGCTAGAGATTTTGCGTGGCCTCGCTCCGAACCTGCTTCGCGCCGGAGAGTAGGACGCGCGCTCGTTCCCGCCGGAGAATTATGGCGTCATGCGGATGCATTGTGCCATCCTTCGTGCGTTGTGGAAGACCGTGGCGGTGAGCTCGCCCGAGATCTTGAACATGTTGGGGATCATCGGCAGAAGCCCTTGGGAGGCGGTGAAAGTGGTGGTGAGGGAGCCGGTTTGCAGCGCGCCATGCAGCGCGCCGGCGGCGGATGGCTAGGTTGCTTTAGCACGAATTATAGGACCTGTTTGTCGTAAACATCGCCACTTTTGGGTTTCGTGCAAAGACGCCCGGGGATCGGCAGGTCGACAAGGAAAATACGGGCGTTGGGAGGGGGTCGAGGGCGGGATGGGAGGGGCGTTGGGTCACATTAGGGCTTTGGGGAGCCTCCAGAGGGGCCGGGGAAAGGAATCGGGTTGCGGTCTTGGGGTCGATCGGCCTCGAAACCACTGCCGGGAGCGGCGTTGCGGTTGGGGAATTGGGTTCGATTCGTTTCTTCGGTTTTTGGTGCGGCTGCAGGGGATTCCGGCTCGGCAGGGGCGGCTGGGGCGGCTTCGGCTTGGGTTTGGGCGGACGCGGAGGCTTCAGCTTCGGCGTTAGCTTCGGCTTGGCAGACGCGGCGGTCGGCCTGTAGCATGGACAGGTCGCGCAGGGCGCGGGAGAACTCGCGCTGCAGGCAGCCCTCGTAGCGCATCAGCTTGGAGAAGGAGTTGTAGTAGGCGGAATCGCCATGGAAGGCCCAGGCCAGGGGGTTGGAGCGGCCCGCCTTGTTGAACTGTTCCGGCATGGGGTTGGTTTCGGCCTGGTAGTGGAACAGGCCGGCATCCAGGTAGCGGACGGAGCGCATTTTGAATTCGGCGGCGACCAGGGCGTCCTCGACTTCGTCGAAGGGCTGGAACCGGGCGCGGAACTGGTCGAGGAGCTGGAAGAATTCCTGGGGATCGGCATCTGGGGGGAGGAACTTGCCGGAGGTCATGCCATGGACCAGACTGTTGCGGCTGGAGACGGTTTTGCCTTGGGGGGTGCGGGGTCCGGTGCTTTTCTTCGCGTTTTGACGGTTGGCGTTGGTTTGCGCTGCGGTTGCCATGATAAGGGCTCCTTTGTGTAACATTGCGTTGCGTGCCGTAGCGTGCTGTGACATGCTGTCGCGTGCTGTGACATGCTGTAACATCCTGTAGCATGCTGTAGCATGGGCTTCGCCGTAGCACGGGTAAATTACGGTTGGCGGCCGGGTTTTTGAGGCCCAGACGCCGAGCATGGAACGCTGCGCAGCGCTTTCCATCAGGCAGCCGCGCGATGAAAGCGGCGCCCTCCCTGATTTAAGGATTGCATGAGGTAATGTGGGAGAGTCGCGGCGCAGGCTGGAACTCATTGAATTCACGGGGTAGATATTCTTTCGAAATGTGTCACTGGGGAAGCAGCAAGGCGCTTCTTCCATTTGGGGGTCGCCGCTTGCAGCCGCTGCCAGACTATCCGCGCTCACTCTTGTCGCAGTGTGGTCATAGGATCTACCCTCGTGGCGCGGCGAGCGGGAATGTATCCGGCAAGCGGGCCAAAACCGAGGCCGGCTCTGCACCTAGTGCCTAGGGCTCCACCCTTGAGATCCCCCTCAGTTCAAATGCTTTGCTAACACAACGAGAACAGAATGCGGGACGCTTGCGCCCTGGCGCCGTAGCTGCCTCCTCAATCCGGACGCTGCAGCCACGGTGGCGGGCGCGCTCCTTTAGCGGCGCGCGTCCGCCTTCTTTCGATGGATGGGCTTCGATCTGAGGGTATCGGGCGCGCGCGGCGGCTGTGTTTATTATCGGTGTTCCATGCGTTCTACCAGCCGCGTGACGCGGTCGGTCAGTTCGGCAAACTTTCCGGTGAGGATGTCGAATTGGGCTTCCAGGCGGGCGAAGCGCGCGTTGATATTGCTGTTGAGGAGGGTGAGCATGGCGCCGTTGAACAGCAGGGGTAGGCCGATGGCGAGGTAGAGTTGTGTGTCTGTCATGGGTTTTTCTCCAGTGGCAGGCGGGCGATGAGTGCGCCGATCGAGGAGGTTAGGGACTCGATGCGGTCACCGAGGTGGGCGTCGCGTTCGCGGGCGCTCTGGTCCGACTGTTCGATGCGTTCGCGTAGGCGGTCGTCGGCGGCGCGCGATTCGTCGGCGAAGGTGGCGAGCTTAAATGTGAGTTCGTTGAGCTGGCGTTGGGTGCCGCGCCACAGGGCGCGGTCGGTCTCGCGGTCCTTGCGGCGCTGTTCGTCCGATCCGGCGGTGACGTGCTCGATGCGGGCTAAGCGTTCATCGATGGTCATTTTTTCTTCCAGTATATCTGAAGGGGCTGCGGGGCGCAGCCTCTTCAGGGGTGCCTCTTCAGGGTTTCACCGGGTTTCACCTCTCCGCCTACTCGACTTCGCAGGTTTGCCAGTATGCGCAGTGGTGGCGGCTGCACAGGTTGGAGCCACGGCGCGGCAGATAAAGGCTTCGGCGATGGCTTCGGCCACCATGGGGTAGATCGACTCCGCGTACCGCGCGGCCTGGTCGTCTATGCTTGGTGCTCAACCGAACTGGGGGGCGTATGTCGGTCTGGCGTAGGATGGCTTGTGGGAGTCGCTTTCCGGCCACCATCTTGCAGGAATGCCATTGCTGTGCTTTCTTGTGCTTGCAAAATCGCTAGTTCGGTTTTCGCCCACCTTTCCGCGTGTTTCTGCGCAAGTCGAGTAATATTGCAAGTTCCTCAGAGCGGGTCACGTCGGGTGATGGAGGACCCGCGCAGACCTGGAGGTCTGCCCAGAGGTCTGCCCCACCGCGTATGCTTGCGCCTCGGTTGCCTGTAATACTTGGGCTATAATAGCGAAAACCGTCGGGTTCGCTCAAGGAGGAGGAACGATGGATGGCACCCGTAGAGACTTTCTGAAAGTCGCGGCGCTGGGCGGCTCGGCCGTTTCGTGGCTGGGATTCGATCTGCAGCCCGCATACGCCCAGCTCAGCCAGCTCAAGATCGCGCGCGCCACGGAGACGCGCTCCACGTGTCCCTATTGTTCCGTGAGCTGCGGCGTCATTATCTACACCATCGGCGACAAAGCGAAGAACGTCACGCCGCAGGTGATCCACGTGGAGGGCGATCCGGACCACCCCATCAATCGGGGCACGCTTTGCCCTAAGGGCGCTTCTTTGCAGCAGGACATATTGAACCCGCGGCGACTGCTGAAGCCGCAGGTCCGGCGGCCCGGCTCGGATCATTGGGAAGACATTGCCTGGGAGCAGGCTATCGATGAAATCGGGCACTGGGTAAAGAAGACGCGTGACGCGACTTTCATCGAGCAGGACGCGCAGGGCCACACCGTGAACCGTTGTGAGAGCATCGCCTGGATCGGCGGCTGCACGGATACCAACGAATTCAATTACCTCGCCGGAAAAGCCATGCGCAGCCTGGGGGTCTGCTACCTGGAAACCCAGGCCCGTGTTTGACACGGACCCACGGTCTCCAGTTTGGGGCCCACGTTCGGACGCGGTGCGATGACCAATGGTTATGTCGATATCAAGAATACCGACATGATGTTGATCATGGGCGGCAATCCCGCCGAGAATCATCCTTGCGGCTTCAAGTGGGCGATTGAAGCCAAGCGGAACCGCAACGCGAAGATGATCGTCGTCGACCCGCGCTTCACGCGTACGGCCGCCACGGCGGATCTGTTCCTGCAGATTCGCGCCGGCGCGGATATTGCGTTCCTGGGCGGGGTGATCCGTTATGCCATCGAGAACAATCGCATCGCGCAAGATTATCTCGCCAACTACACCAATGCGGCATTCATCGTGAAGGAAGGCTTTAAGCTGCCCGACGACGGATTGTACTCGGGTTTCGATGCAGCTAGCCAGACCTACGATAAATCAACGTGGAATTACGAAGCCGCGGGCCCGGCTGGAGAGGCAAAGCCGGGGCTGCCCCCAAACGTCAATTCCGACATGACCCTGCAGCATCCCCGCTGTGTCTTCCAATTGTTGAAGACGCAGTATTCACGCTACACACCCGAGATGGTCGAGCGTATCACCGGCATACCGAAAGACCAGTTCTTGAAGGCTGCGGAGCTGTACACTTCCATCCGCAAGGACGGCGACATGAAAAAGGTCGCCACCATTATGTACGCCGTGGGTTGGACGCAACATACTTTCGGCACGCAAATTATCCGCACCGCGGCCATGCTGCAATTGCTGCTCGGCAACGTCGGACGCGCCGGCGGCGGGGTGAACGCGTTGCGCGGCCATTCGAACATCCAGGGCGCCACCGACATGGGCGGCGTCTTCGACATTTGGCCCGGCTACCTGAAAGTACCCGCCCCGGCGGATACGAGCCTGAAGGCTTATACGGATCGCACCACCCCCACAGCGTCGAAACCGGCTGAGTGGGATTCGTTCAACTACTGGTCGAACACGCCGCGCTTCGCGGTTTCGTACCTGAAAGCCATGTACGGCGACGCGGCTACCAAGGAAAACGATTTCGCGTTCGACTACATGCCGAAGGTAGATCGCAACTACTCGTGGACGCAGCTTTGGGACCAGATGTACCGCGGCTCCGTGAAGGGATTGTTCGCCTTCGGCATGAACGGCGTGGCTATCGGGCCGGATTCGCAGAAGAATATAGAGGCTCTGAAGAAGGCCGACTGGCTGGTGGTGGGCGAGATCTATCCGGACGAAACCAGCGAGTTCTGGAACTCGCCGGGCATCACTAAGGAGGAGATGAAGAGCATCAACACCACCGTCTACCGTCTGGCGTGCGCCGGATTTGCCGAGAAGGACGGGTCCATGACTAACTCGGCGCGCTGGCTGCAGTGGAAGAACGCCGCCGTGCCGCCGCCCGGCCAGGCGCGCCTCGACCAGGACATCGTTGCCCAGGTTTTCCTGAAGGTGCGCGAACTCTATGCCAAAGAGGGCGGCAAGTTTCCCGATCCCATCACACATGTGACGTGGGCATATAGCGACCCGCAGCATCCTTCGCTCGGTGAGGTTGCCAAAGAGATCAACGGCAAGGCGCTGGGCGATGTGACCGATCCGAAGACGCAGCAAGTTACCAAGGCCGGCCCGCAACTGCCCGGGTTCGCGTGGCTGCGGGACGACGGTACTACGTCGTGCGGCAACTGGATCTATTGCGGATCATGGACTGAAGCGGGCAACCTGCTCGCCCGCCGCGGCACCGAAGATCCTTCCGGCTTAGGTGTGTATCCGAATTGGGCATGGTCATGGCCGGCCAATCGCCGCGTGCTCTACAACCGGGCGTCCTGCGATCCGGCGGGGCAGCCCTGGGACCCCACTCGCAAGCAGATCTGGTGGAACGAGAAGACCCAACTTTGGACCGGTGTGGATGTGCCCGACTTCAAACCCGATTCTCACCCCAAAGATCACATGGGGCCGTTCATCATGACTCCGGAAGGCATCGGCCGTATCTTCGCGCCTCTGGCAGCCTTTGCCGATGGACCCTTCCCCGAGCATTACGAACCCTTCGAGAGTCCCGTGCAAAATGCTTTGCACCCAGCGCAATCGAAGAACCCGGTAGTCAAAAAGCTAACTACGCCGGCGGATAAGTATGGCACTACGGCGGAAGGGTTCAATGTCATCTGCACTACTTACAGGCTCACTGAGCACTACCACTATTGGACGAAGAACAATCCGGTGAACGTGCAACTTATTCCGGAGCCATTCGTCGAGATGCCTGTCGAGCTGGCGGATGAGTTAGGCATTCGGGGCGGCGAGCTGGTGAAGATTACGAGTGCGCGGAGTTACTACATCGCCAAAGCCTTCGTCACCAAGCGCATCAAGCCCATGAATATCGACGGCAAGAAGGTTTACCAGGTTGGCCTGCCCATCCATCAGGGCTTCCGTGGCATCCAGGAAGATGCGGGCAGGAACGCGCGCACGCTCGCCAACCGGCTCTCGCCCACGGTGGTTGACCCCAATGCATATACCCCGGAATTCAAGGGCTTTCTGGTGAAGGTGGAAAAGGCATGAGCCAGGCCACGCTGAATATTCGCAGAATCTCCGGCCATGCCGGGAGCGCTCCCGGCGCCGGGGTCGAGCGCGAGGAGCAGGTTTGCAAGCTTGTCGACACCACCACATGCATCGGCTGCAAGGCCTGCGAGGTGGCCTGTCTCGAGTGGAACGGTTACAGCTTCCGCGAAACGGTATTTCAAAACAGCTATCAGACCATGCCGGAGACGGCCTGGAATTATTGGAACCTGATCAAGTTCAACGAACACGAGCGCGAAGACGGCAGCATGATGCTGCTGATGCGCAAGGACCAGTGCATGCATTGCGCCGAGCCCGGCTGCCTGGCCGCCTGCCCGGCCGACGGCGCTATTGTGCAATACATCAACGGCATCGTCGATTTCCAGCAGGACCATTGCATCGGCTGTGGTTATTGTGTCAGCGGATGTCCGTTCAATATTCCGAAGTTCAACCAGCATACCGAGAAGATGTTCAAGTGTACCCTGTGCTCCGATCGCGTGAACGAGGGGCTGGAACCGGCCTGCATCAAATCGTGCCCTACTGGATGTCTGCACTTCGGCACGAAGGAAGACATGAAGGAACTGGCGGAGGCGCGCGCGCGGCAACTTCGCGAGCACTCCGGCTTCGACAAGGCCGGCGTCTACGATCCCGCGGGCGTGGGGGGCACCGGCGTCATCTATGTCCTGCACGACGTGACCAACCCGGAGGCCTATGGCGGGCTGCCCAGCAATCCGCGCATTCCGTGGGTGGTCAAGTTTTGGAAAGGCCCCCTGAAGTGGATTGGCAATCTCGCCATGATTGGGGGCGTGATAGGCGTGACGCTGCACTATCTGCGCTTTGGCCCCAAGCAGGTAGAGCCGGAGAGGGACGGAAATAGCCGGCCATGAGTACCTCGCAAGTAATGCCCCCGCGGCCAACTGCGTACCGCCGGCCTGCGATACTGCGCTACACGCTGAGCGAACGCGTGCATCACTGGATAGCCGGCCTTACTTATGTTTATTGCCTGGTTACGGGCCTGGCATTCTGGTCGCCCTACCTGTTTTGGCTGGCGGCTCTGGTGGGTGGCGGAGCGGTCGCCCGCTTCTGGCATCCCTGGTTAGGTTTGGTCTTCACGGCGTCCGTTTTCTGGATGTATAAGATGTGGCGGCGAGATATGCTGACGACCGATGCCGACCGCGCCTGGTCGAAATCGATCCAGTATTATATCCGCAATGAAGACCAAAATCTTCCACCGATCGGCCGCTTCAATTACGGGCAGAAACTGTACTTCTGGCTCATTTTCTATGGGGCGATTCTGCTGCTGCTTTCGGGCATTGGATTGTGGTTCGTGGAATCCATCCCATGGAGTCTGCGCTGGCTGCGCTACCTGGCCGTAGCGGTACACGTCGGCGCCGCGCTGATCACCATCGGCGGATTCATCATCCACGTATACATGGGCACCGCCATGGTGCGCGGCGGATTCACCTCCATCATCCGCGGCGAGGTGTCGCCCGAATGGGCGAAGACCCATCACCGGCTCTGGTACGACAAGGTGACCGGAGACGCCTCCGGCCGGAAATGATGCGATCCAAGTGGGACCAACGCATCCGGCGGGCGGATGAGTTGGCGGCCGGACACCCGTATGCGGCCGAAGTGCTGCGGTTCTACGGCCATGTCGCGCGTTTCCAGAAGGACCTTTATGCGGGCTTGCCCGGAACGGGCGCGGATTTGCATTTATTGCTGCCGAAGTTCCCCGGCTTTCTGGACCATATCGCCGCGGTTGCGCCCGAGCCGCTGGCGCAATGCGCCGGCGATTTGAAGAATCGCGAGCCCGCAGATTTGCTGGGGGCGCTTACCTCCTTCTGGGGGGCCGCCTCGGAATTCCAGCCGGGGCCTGGCCGTGCAGCGGAACTGCTGGCTTGCATCTTCTTGCAACCCTATGCGGAGTATCAGGCCGACCATGGCAAGCCTGCGCCTCCACGTGAGATCTTCGGCCGCTGTCCCTTTTGCTCCGCGCGACCGGTTGCCGGAGTCCTGCGGCCGGAAGGGGATGGCGCCAAACGGTCGCTGATCTGTTCCTTCTGCTCGACGGAGTGGAACATCGGGCGCATCGTGTGTCCGGCATGCGCCGAAGAGACGGTGGAGAAGCTGGCCGTCTACACATCCGACCAGTTCCCGCATGTACGCGTGGAGGCTTGCGACTCTTGCCGCTACTACATCAAGACCGTGGATCTCTCGAAGAACGGTCATGCGGTGCCGGTCGTGGATGAGCTAACAGCCATCCCGCTGGACCTCTGGGCGCAGCAGCACGAATATGTGAAGCTGCACGCCAATATGCTGGGGATGTAGTTAGCCGCCGGCCCGCCGTTTTGAACCGGTAATGGTCCGATCCTATTTGTGTCTCGCAGAATACGGTGACGACCTTTGTAAGGCGGGCAATCCTGCCCAATGGCACTTACTTTTCCCGAAACCGCATCTGCATTGATAGTGGGGGCAGGACTTCTGCAGCCGGCGTCCACGCCGGCCAGAGCGGGTCCTGGAGGACCCGCGCAGACCTGGAGGTCCGCCCCACATAAACATGCGAGACTCATTAGCTACCGCCCGGCTGCCAAGCGGTCCGCGAGCAGCGGCGGCAGCCCAGCCCGCCGGATCTTCTCCTGCGCTTTCGCCACGTCGTACGGCAGCCGGTAGTAAATCAGAAAACTCTCCTCCGGGTTGTACAGCACATAGGCAGCGCGCGGATCGCCGTCTCTGGGCTGGCCCACCGAACCGGGATTGATCATGTAGGCGCACTCCGGATCCAACTCCAGCGTCAGGCGCTCTTCCGCCGCGGGAGTCTTTTCGATGGTTTCCACGCGCGCACGGTTCCAGATGAAGCCGCCCTGCAGGTGCGTGTGTCCGAAGAACGTCAGCGGCGTCTCCAGATAGCCGAAGACTAAACTGGCGTCGGACACGCCCAGAATGTATTCGTCTTCATCGAGCGGCGAGCCGTGCACCATCTGGAAGCCATCGAAGGTCAACGGGCCCATGGGCAGGTTGCGGATATATGCGGCATTCTCCGGCGTCAGCTCGCGGTGCGTCCAAACAGCCGCGGCGCGCGCCACCGGATTGAACCATTCCAGGTCGTCGAGTCCCACGGAAGCCTTGTCGTGATTGCCCCGGACCACACCCGCCGCGTGCTCACGCACCCACTCGGCGACCGCGTTGGGATCCGCGCCGTAGCCGATCAAGTCGCCGCAGCAAAGCACCTGATCGTACTTGCCGTCGGCATGCTCCAGCGCCGCCTCCAGTCCTTCCCAGTTGGCGTGAATGTCGCTCAGGATCAGGTATCGCACGCTGCCGCTTACGCCTTTCTCAAGCGCAGCAGCGCTATCTCGGGAGGCGCGCCGATTCGCGCAGGGATGCCGATGGTGCCTATACCGCGGGTGACATATTCCGCAGCCGCGCCGCGCCGGTACAATCCATACACGAACGGCGTAAAGAAGCGTGCCGCATTGAGGGACTGGTGCAGAATTTCCACGGTCACCTGGCCGCCGTGAGTGTGGCCCGCCAGCGTCAAATCGTATCCTTTTTGAGCCGCCACCGGAAAGACGTCGGGATTGTGCGATAGCAATAAGTTGTAGGCGCCAGGGAGCACCAGCCGCTCCGCGCCCGGCAGATAGCGCCGGTTGGACCGCTGGTAGTCAACGCCGGCCACGTTCAGCACCGCGCCGCCAAACCGCAGCGGCTGCGCGCGTGCGCGCAGAAAGGGAATGCCCAGACGCGCGGCCTCCCGTTCGGTGAGGTCCTCGACCATGGCGTAGTCCTCATGATTCCCCATGCATCCCAGAATGCCGGCGTCTGCGCGCAGGCGTGCGATCTGCCGCAGACAGACCTGCAGAGGGTCGCCGGCCGCGGTAATCAGGTCGCCCGTCACCAGAGCCAGGTGCGGCCGCAATTCGTTGGCGCTGTCGATTACGCGAGCCAGGTCGTTCTCGCTCAGGAAAGCGCTCAGATGGATGTCGCTCAAGTGCAGGAGGCGCAGTCCATCCAGGTCGCGAGCGAGATCGGGAACCGGGATCTCAACTTCCCGCACGTGGAAATCCAGGCGCTCGACGAACGTGCCGTAACCTACGACGGCAAACGGTGCGGCCAGCAGTGCGCCTCCCGTGACGTTGAGCAGCCGCCGCCGCGAAGGAGAGAAAGTGGGGCCCCAGAACCGCTCCGCAACAAATCGAACGGCGCGGTAGGCCAGGTATCCGGCGGTGGTACCGAACAGCCAGATCTGCGCTGCCGCACCGGTCAGCTGCGCCGGGCTGGCCGGCAGTTTGAAGCGGCTGACCAGGAACGAGAAGCTCAACGCGAATGCGGCGGCCATGAGGGCGTAGAAGACCATCACGGCGTAGCGTGCGGCAATCGCCGCGCGTGCGGAGAACCGGCGTGCGGCGGCGGCCAATAGCTGCCGGCTCAAGTGCCACTGCGTGAGGATGACGATGAATATTGCCAGTAGATCGAACGGGGTGTGCAAGAATGCTTTCCTACTCTTCATTCTAACTGAGATGCCCACCACGCATGGGTGACGATGCCGGCGGCGGCGATGGCGGCGGTTTCAGCCCGCAGAATCAAGGGTCCGAGCGACACCGGCGTCCATTGGGCGGCGATGGCAGCGGCCCTTTCTGCGTCGGTCCAGCCGCCTTCCGGGCCGGTCAGCAACACCACCGAATCCGAACCGCGGCGTTCCGCGTGTGTGGGGAAGGCGCTCAGCAGCGGCGGCGCGCCGGGTTTCTCGTCCAGAAAATAACGGAGGCCCATGCCTGCCGCGATAGCCCCCGCCAGTGGCTGTGGCTCGCCGATTTCGGGCGGGCGCAGGCGACGCGCCTGCTGGCTGCTTTCGTGCGCGATGCGCCGCCAGCGCTCGGCCCGTTTGCGGGCGGCTTCCAGGAGCCCCTTCTCGCTGCGCGCGGCATTCACCGGAACGATCGCCGCAACGCCCAGTTCGGTGGCTTTTTCGACGAGCCACTCGAAACGATCGAACTTGACGATCGCGGCGAAGAGTGTGAGCCGTACCGGCGCCGGCGGCGTGTCAAGAGCTTCGACGACGCGGAAGATCACGCGTTCCTTTTCGACAGCGGCGATCTCGGCCAGGTAGACGCACGCGCCATCGGAAACCTCGTATTGTTGTCCGGGTTCGGCGCGCAAAACTCTGGCCAAGTGGCGGGCATCCTCGCCCCGCAATTCGGCCGAGCTGTCGCGGATATATTCGACCAGAAAGCGGCGGCGGGCCATGTGACGATGTTCGCACGGCGCGGAGGCGCGGCAGGTAGTTCCCGCGCGCGGCGCGGTGACGAATCGGCAGTCTAGTTGGCTTCATAATCGAGGCCGGAATGCGCCTGCGCAGCCTCGCCGGCGCGATGCCGGGCGTGTGGATGGGGTGACAAAGGGTGTCATAAGATGTGTTCATCATGAAAGCTCGAGTGGTAACCAGAACTGTGCGTCGTAGCGTGGCCCTGCCGCGCACCTTGGTAGAGGAAGCGGCGGTGGTCGCCCCCGCCGATCTCCAGGGGAACCTGAACCGGCTCTTACCAGTTGCCCTGCGTGAGTTAGTGGAGCGCCGCAAAGCCAGGGCATTCCGGAGGGCCATGGCGGCGATGGCTTCCGACCCGGCCATTCAAGCGGAGAATGCGGCGATCGCCCGGAAGTTCGCCGCCGCCGAAGGTGACGGGCTGCCCCACCTCGCGCCAATCTAATGATGGCAAGACCAACTATCGGCGTGCCCGCGCGTCGGGCGGCCTACGAGGCCGCCGCAGGCTCCGAGCCTGCCCCACTCAGAACGGGAGGTCACGCGGCAAAAACCGGCCACCAGCCACCCCCCGCGGGATGATCAGACGCCCGCGCAAGGCTGAAGTGGACCGCGCGTTGAAACTGGTATTGAACCTGGGTTGATCGCACCCGTTCGGGGGCGCCGCCAACGGAGAGGCTATTAGCCCCACTGTACAATACAATCTTATGATTGCTCTGTTGCGCGGCGTGCTGCTCGAAAAGCATCCGAACCAGGCAGTAGTAGATGTGGGCGGCGTAGGCTACGAAGTAACCATTCCAGTCTCCACGTATGCGCATCTGCCCGAATCGGGCGCGGAGGTGCGTCTGCGCATCTACACGCACGTTCGCGAAGACGTCCTGGCGCTGTACGGTTTTCTCACGCAGGACGAGAAGGCGCTGTTCGAAAAGCTCATCTCGGTGAGCGGCATCGGTCCGAAAATGGCGATGGCGGTGCTTTCCGGCATTCCCGCGCTGGACCTGATCGCCAACATCCGGCGCGGCGAAGTCGACCGGCTGGTACGGATTCCCGGCGTAGGCAAAAAGACGGCCGAGCGCATGATTCTGGAGCTGCGCGACAAGATGCCGGCGCCCTCCGGCGACGAATCCGCGGCTTCATCCGGCGGGTCCGGCGCGCCCAGCGGGGTATTGACAGCCGTTGAGCAGGACGTCCTTTCGGCGCTGCTCAACCTGGGCTGCGCGCGTCCCGCCGCCGAAGCTGCCGTGCGCAAGGCGCGCGTTGCGGGCGCGCCACCCCCGCCCGAAACGGACTTCGAGCCGCTCTTCCGGCGCGCCTTGGAACTGGTACGGTAAGCTGAAGCGTAATGCCCGATCGGGAACTTGTTTCCGGCGCGCGGCAGCCCGAGGATGCGCAGTTCGAAGCTGGACTCCGCCCGCGCAGCCTCGCCGATTTCGCCGGCCAGAAAAAGCTGAAGGAGAACCTGAGCATCGCCATCGAGGCCGCCCGCCTGCGTGGCGAAGCCATGGATCACGTGCTGCTATACGGTCCGCCGGGGCTGGGCAAAACCACGCTCGCCTGCATCATCGCCGAAGAACTGCAAGTCCCCATCACCACCACGTCTGGTCCGGTACTGCAAAAGAAACTGGATCTCACCGGCATCCTGAGCAACATCCGCGCGCGGCAGGTTTTCTTTATCGATGAGATCCACCGACTGATGCCCGACGTGGAGGAGATGCTGTATTCCGCGCTGGAGGACTTCCGGGTGGACATCCTGGTGGGCGCTGGTCCGGGCGCGCGTACGCATTCGCTGCCCATGCCGCGCTTCACGGCCATTGGGGCGACTACGCGGCAAGGGCTGATCAGCGCGCCATTGCGAGGCCGCTTCGGCCTGGTCCTGCGGCTCGATCCCTACGCGGTGGACGAGTTGACAATTATCGTGGAACGCTCGGCCCGCCTGCTGGGCGTGGGCATCGACGACGATGCCGCCAAAGAGTTGGCGCGCCGCTGCCGGGGAACGCCGCGCATAGCCAATCGGCTGCTGCGCCGCGTGCGCGACTACGCGCAAGTGCGCGCCGACGGCCGCATCACGCAGGCCGTGGCGCAGACCGCGCTGAACCTGCTGGAAGTGGACCGCTTCGGCCTTGACGAAATCGATCAGAAAATCATGCTGACGATCCTCGAAAAATACCGCGGCGGGCCGGTCGGGCTGAACACCATAGCCGCCTCCATTTCCGAGGAGGCCGATACCATCGAAGAAGTTTACGAGCCCTATCTGATTCAGCTCGGCTTCCTGAACCGCACGCCGCGCGGGCGGGTGGCCACGGATGCGGCGTACGAATATTTCAACATTCAGCGGCGCTTTCGGAGCGATCACCCCGCGCTGTTCTAGGGGGCTACTAACTTATGAAGACGGTCTACCTGGGACTGGGTTCGAACCTGGGCGACCGCGAGGCGATGTTGCAGGCGGCCTTGCGCGCGCTCGAATCGCCGCGACTGCACGTCCGGCGGGTCTCGCCGATTTACGAAACCGAGCCCATGGATGTGCCCGGCCAGCATTGGTTTCTGAATCTGGTGGCGGAAGCCGAAACGGATCTGTTCCCGTTACAGTTGCTGCAGCGCACCAGTAAGATCGAAACCCAGCTTGGCCGCCGGCGCCTGGCGCCCAAGGGGCCGCGCAACATCGACATCGACATCCTATTGTACGGGAATGCGGTGGTGACGACGGCGGCGCTCGAGCTTCCGCATCCGCGTTTTCGCGGCCGCCGCTTCGTGCTGGCGCCGCTGGCGGATCTCGCTCCGGAACTGCGCGACCCGGTCACCCGCAAGACCGTGCGCGCATTGCTGGAGGAACTTCGGGGGCAAGCGGTGCGCAAGTGTGTGAGTTAGAACGAATCACCTCGCCAGCAGGCCCGACCGCTCCAGCAGCGCGTTCGGGTCCGGCTCGCGCCCCATGAACTTCCTGTACAATTCGGCGGGATCTTCGCTGTCGCCGCGCGCCAGGATCGTGTCGCGGAAATCGGCGCCCACTTCCGGGCTGAAGATGCCATGCGTGCGGAAGCGCGTGAAGGCGTCCGCGTCCAGCACCTCCGCCCATTTGTACGAGTAATAGCCGGCGCCGTAACCCACTGGGCTCGAGAACAGGTGCGTGAACGCAGCCACCATGGCGTGGTCCGGCGGCAGCGGCGCGGGCGAGTATTGCTGCAGGATCGCGCGCGCGTAGGCGACTGCATCGCCATCCCGCGCGGGCGCGTAATCGATGTGCAGCGCCAGGTCCACCAAGCCGAAACCGAGTTGCCGCATCTGCGTATTGGCGCTGCGGAAGTTGCGGGCGCGCAGCATCTTTTCGAATAACTCTTCGGGGATCGGCTCGCCGGTTTGGTAGTGGCGCGCGAACAGGTCCAGCGGCTCGCGTTCCCAGGTCCAATTTTCCATGATCTGTGAGGGCAACTCCACGAAATCCCAGGCTACGCTGGTGCCCGCCAGGCCGCGCACCTCAACGCGGCTCAACAGGTGATGCAGCAAGTGCCCGAATTCGTGGAAGATAGTGGTCACTTCGTAGTGTGTCAGCAGCGCAGGCCGGTCCGCCAGGGGCGGAGTCAGGTTGCCGCAGATCAGGCCCAGGTGGGGCTTGAAGCCGTTCGGGGCCGGATAGCCGGTGATCAGTGCATCCATCCACGCGCCGCCGCGCTTATTCTCGCGCGGATACCAGTCCGCGTAAAACCCGCCGATGAAACTGCCATCCCGGTCTTGCACGGCGTAGTAACGCGCCTGGGGGTCCCACACGGGAACGCCGGACTCCGGCGCCACGCGAATGCCGTAGAGCCGGTGTACGGTCTGGAAGAGTCCATCCACCACGTGCTCGAGCGGGAAATACGGGCGCAATTCCTCCTCGTCGAAATCGTAAAGCGCGGCGCGCTGTTTTTCGGCGTAATAGGACACGTCCCAGGGCTGTAGCTCGGGTGCGTCGCGACCCTCCAGGCTGCGCCGGAATTCGAGCAGATCGCGGTTCTCGCGCGCGAATTGCGCCTCGGTCTTGCGCTTGAGGTCTTTCAGGAATTCCTCGGCACGCTCGCCGGTGTGGGCCATGCGATCGTGCAGCACCAGGTCCGCGAAATTGCGGAAACCCAGCAGTTCCGCCCTGGCCCGGCGCAATTCCAGAATGCGGCTCAGCAGCGCACGATTGTCGTGCTCGCCCTGGCTGGCCCGGACCGCATAAGCGTGGTACATCCTCTGACGAATTCCGGCATCGTCCAGGTACGTCATTACGGGGGTATAGCTGGGCGCTTGCAAAGTGAATCGCCACCCGTCAAGGCCCTTTTGCTCGGCGCTGGCACGGGCCGCGGCCACAGCCGATGGCGGCAGTCCGGCCAGCCGGGCTTCGTCCGCGATCAACAGTTCGAAGGCGTTGGTGGAGTCCAGGACGTTCTGGGAGAACTTAGTGGTGACCGTGGCCAGCTCGATGTCGATGGCTTCCAGGCGGGCTTTGCCGTCGGAATCGAGGTCCGCGCCGTGCCGCCGGAATGTGTCGATGGTCTTGGTCAGATAGCGGCGCCGGGTGCCGGCCAACGCCCGCGCCGCGTCCGTCGCCGCGTACGATCGGATGGCCTGCCATAAGCCCGCGTGCAGGGGAATACCTGAATAAAATGCGCTGACCTCCGGCTGCACCGCGTTGTACGCTTCGCGCAATTCCGGGTAAGTGGCCACGAATTCCAGGTGTCGCACCACCGCCATGGCATCGTCCAGCGGCTCGGTGATGGCATCCAGCGCCATTAATGTGTTGTCGAATGTGCGCGGTTGCGGGTCGGCCGCCAGCGCATCGATGCGTTGCCGCGCATCGCGCAGCAGTTCGGCCACGGCTGGTTGGACATGCTCGGCGCGGATCTGGTCGAACGGGATTCTGAAGGACAGGTTCAACAGAGGATTGCGGGGCGCGGTATCTGACATTTCCAACTAGAGAATAACAGGGGGCAGGGGTCCCGGGTGCTGGGTGCCGGGTTCTGGCACCCGCGCATGTGGCATAATCGACAGTACAGCCGACACAAGATGGATTCAGAACAAGATGGGATTCCTCTGCAAAGCCTCTACGCGCTGGTAATGTATCTGCCGGATCCGCTAGGCGCCTTTCTGGACGATCTGCGGCGGGAAATGGTGCCCGGTTGCAATCCGCACGCGCACATCAGCGTGCTTCCGCCACGGCCGCTGCCGGTGGCTCCGGAGGCCGCCATTGAGGTGGCTCGCGGCATCGTGAGCGGTTTTGAGCCCTTCGACATCGAATTGGGCCGAATCGAGAAATTCGACTTCACCGATGTCGTCTACATCAGCGTGGAAGGCGGCGCCGGCCAGTTGCGCCAGATGCACCAAAGCTTGAATCGCGGTGCGCTGGCTCACGAGGAATCCTTCGCGTATCACCCGCATGTGACTCTGGCGCAGGAGATCGAGGCGGGCGAAGTGGAACGGCTGGTCGAACTGGCCGCGCGCCGTTGGCGCGAATTCCAAGGACCCCGCCGATTTCATGCCGAGGGGACCGTGTTCGTGCGCAATACGACTGGGAACCGGTGGATCGACCTGGCCCACGAGCCTTTGGGCGCGGCGCCGGTAGATCCCCCTGGCTAGGTTAGATAGGTCCGGGATGCACCCGAGCGAACCGCAAATAGTTCCGACACACGCCACCGCTACCGAAGATCCGCGTGTCTACCTGGCCGCCGAGCGCACCTTTCTGGCGTGGATCCGAACCGGCCTGGCCATGATGGGGTTCGGCTTCGTGGTGGCCCGCTTTGGCTTGTTCCTGCGTGAAATAGAATTCAGTCAACACCCGCTCAGTCTGCATTCCGCGAGATTTACGCTGTGGGTGGGCACCGCGCTGATCCTGATTGGCGTTATCGTGAACTTGTTCTCGGCGCTGCAGCACATACATTTCGTGCGTGCGGTAAAGCGCGGCCAGAGCGTAGTGGATAGGCCAGTGACCATGGCGGTGGCGATTGCTTTGATTCTGGCGGTGACCGGAGTGGCAATGACGATTTACCTGGTATTCGTACGATGACCCGGCGCGGCCTGCTGGCTTCGCTGCTCGCGAGCCAATTGCGCGCGGCCGGGGCGCCCACTGGGCCCGGCGACGGCAAACACGTCGTCCTGGTGAGCGGAGACGAGGAGTACCGCTCGGAAGAAGGGTTGCCGCAGTTGGCGAAAATCCTATCCTTGCGCCATGGTTTCCATTGCACCGTGCTCTATGCCATCGATCCGGCCGATGGCGCTATCAAACCGGATCTGCGCACCAACATTCCGGGGCTGGGCGCTTTGGATTCGGCGGACCTGATGGTTATGCTGCTGCGCTTCCGCGACCTGCCCGACAGGCAGATGAAGCACATTGTGGATTACGTGGAATCCGGCCGCCCTATCGTCGGGCTGCGCACCGCCACACACGCCTTTGACCTGAAGAGCAGCCCCACCTACCGGCGGTACAGTTGGAACAGTAAGGAATGGGACGGCGGCTTCGGACGACAGGTATTAGGCGAGACCTGGATCGATCACCATGGCCGCCACGGCGTGCAGAGCACGCGCGGCAGACTTGTCAAGGGCGCGGAGGACCATCCTATCTTGCGCGGCATTCGCGACGGCGACATCTGGGGTCCGACCGATGTGTATGAGGTACGCCTGCCGCTGTCTGGCGACAGCCGTGCCCTGGTGCTCGGCCAGGTGCTCGACGGCATGCACCCGGACGATCCGCCCGCGCCTGGGAAGCCCAACGATCCCATGCTACCCATAGCCTGGGTGAAGACGTATACCGGAGCGCAAGGGAAGGCTGCGCGTATATTCACCACTACCATGGGAGCCTCGCAGGATTTGCTGAACGAAGGCGTGCGCCGCATGATCGTGAATGCCTGCTACTGGGCCCTCGGAATGGAGGCGCATATCCCCGCGAGATCCAATGTGGACCTGGTGGGCGAGTACCAGCCGCTCCCGTTCGGCTTTGGCGGCTATCGCAAGGGAGTCAAGCCGCCGGCGATGCAATGAGTGTCGCGCCTCTGTGCGCACTTTGCGGACCGGCCGCTAAGTGCGAGCCTGCGCGCAGTTGGCGCACAGTCCGTAAACTCGGAGCGCTGGCGAGTACGCGGGACTCGCCGCAGCCGGCGAAGCCGATGTGGGCACGTAGACCTTTCCGTTAACAACCGTAGGAATCGAGAACTTGGTCGAAAACCAATAGTCCGTGCTCATCCACAGTTGCGAGGTGACATTAGTTGCGTCAAAAGCATATAACGTCCCCTCAACCTGCGAGGTCCCCTCATCCAGGGGGCTCGTAACGGTCGTCGGTACGATCGCCCATACGATTCCGCCGTTGGCTCCATTTGCCGAAACCGCCAGACCCGCTCCCGGATAATTCTGCGCGGTCACCGTGCCTTGGTTGGCGTCCAGCC
>DATKFU010000384.1:0-38830 GCA_035511215.1 Bryobacteraceae bacterium
GAGAGGGGGAGAGGCAATTCTGCCCTGGGGTCCCCCCAGCGGGGGGACGGCTTTAAGCCGGCTACTGATCCCCTACCGGGTGAACAGGTGCAGTTGCAAATTACCTGGGTTGGTGTGCGGACTCACTCAACCGCACGCCGACCTCGGTATCATGCGGCAAGTCCAAAGCCAGTATCCCTCCCGGGTCTGTCTGTTCCTCCATAAGTTCTTCGTCGTCGACCTCGATCACGTAATTCCGCTGGGGCTTCAGTCCCACAACGAACACCGGTTCTTTCCCTGCCGCCGCAACCTTGAATTTCTGTGTATGCGCGCCGAACAGAATCACGGCCCGCTCCAGATCCAGCGGCTCCGCGGCGACGTTCGGGTCGAGCACCGTGACGCCGCCATCGTGAAACATTTGCAGCTCGTGCGAGAAAAATCCCAGCCACGCTGCGGATTCGTCCCAACCGGACCGCACGAACAAGCGTCCGAAGAGGCTGTCGCGCACTACTAGGGGAGCCTGGAAATAGCTAAGGCCGGGTTGGTACGGATTGGCCCACAGAAACTCATAGGGCGCGCCGAAGGTGCCGCGCAGCAGGAAATGGTCGTTCATGAGCCAGCCTTGCAGCACCTGGCTGCCCGGCGCGTTGCTGTCGTAAGCCACCATACTCAGCTCAGCGGCGCGGGAGAGGGCCGCGCGGCGCAGGTCCGGCTGGCCAGGACTCCCGCCCGCAGCGCCAGCATGCGGCGCGGACGGGATGCGGTAGTCGTTTTCGCCCGCTGGAAAAGTGGCGGGATAGTAGCTCAGAAGCTGCACCAGGGGTAGATCCGTGAAAAACCGGGGCGCAGACTCGCGCAGATCCTGGTTGAAATTGTCGCGGACCACGTGCAGAATTTCCATCAGAGCGTAACCGTCGTCGCGCGCAATCGCCTCGCGGCCGGCGTTAACGGCGGGCAGGATCTGGCCTTCCCACCACTTGTGCACCACTTGATCGATCTCCCGTTCCGGAACGTCCGGCAGATGCCCGGATAACGCCACCGCGGCCAGCAGGCGGGATCGGATCGCGGACACCGACGAGTCGCGGCGGCTTGGCTGGATGCCGCGGGCAAGCTTGGCGGCGAGGGTCTTGGATTGCGCCTCGGTAAGAATGTCCTGGCACCAGTCGAAGACCAGCGCCAGTTGGCGCAGATCGGCGCCCGGACCGAGCGCCCAGGCGACAGCCTGCCTGCCGGCTTCGGCGCTGCCGGATACCTGATAATACAAAGCCTGGGCGAACCCCGGTTCGGGCATGGGAGCTTTGCCGGCCATCAGCAGATGGAACTGGTTCCAGCGCAACGACTGGCGTTCGCGCTCGCGGCGCAGCAGGCGAAGCCGGCGGGCACCCAGGAAAATACGCGGGTGCGCGGCATCGGCCCGCAGGCTTTCGGCATGGGTTTCGTCCTGGCTCAGGGCGATGCTCAGAGCGGCGCGGGGGACCATGCCGGCCAAGGCGGCTGCGGCCAGCGCGTAAGCTGATATCCGGCGAAGATGCATTCACACCGATTGTGTCATAGCGACACAGCGCCCGCCCAGCCGTCCACGGCCAATGGAAAGGTACATCCCCAGACGTTGCGCGATTTCAGCAGGATACAAAGCATTGACAGTTGGCTATCCGATTGCTATTTTCGGTGATGAATTGGCGTAGTAACTTTTAACCTGCCCTCTGCTGCAACAGGCAGGCGGAAGAGGAACGAGCACAACGAGACAACGTGCTTGCGGGAGCCGTTGCCGGTAACAGCATGTGGGCTCGCTAGCCTTCCCTTGTTGGTTGCAACAGAGGGGTTTTTTTGTCAAACGGATTTATACGATCTCCCCGGGGGTCTGAGGTTGCGGTAGTCATCTGGCATTCGTGGCGAGGAAAGTTTGGACGCGGACCTTACCAGGAATGCCGGTCCAACCAGATGGTCCGCCGCCGGATCCCAGCCCGACCTGGGCGAGCCGCATCGGCAGAGGCTCTAGCCGGTCCTCAGAGCAGCTCCGATGCGGTTTTTCTTTTTGGGCTCCGCTTTACGGATTCGCCGCGGCGCTGAACAACTCATGCGAACCGCGCGAACGCCAGAAGGCGAAGAGCGCGATACCCAACAGAAGTAGGCAGGTCGCGATTCCGGACGGAGCGTACCAGGTCTTCCAATCCGTGCCCAGGGTGATCATATTGAAGGCGTCGATGAAGTAGACTGCGGCTATCGTGGCCACCAGTCCGAGCCTTAGCAAGACAAAAACAAGCACAGAATAGATGCTGATGGAAATGGCAGCCTCCAGTTTCCAGGCGTTCGAGTTAAAGACGCCGCCGTTTCCGAGCATCAGCAGTGCGGCGGCCAGGATGGCGGCAGGCACGTCTTTGCGCACCAACCGGCGCAGGCCGCAGAGCGAGAAGAAGACCACCAATCCGAAAAACAGCGATCCCTCCATGACATAGGCATGCGCCGCCAGCCATTGACGGGCGCCCAGCGCGGAATTGATCCCCCACCCGCTTCCGGAATCCATTCCGGGGTTCAGCCAATCGCCGAACCCTTGGGCGGCTACCCAGACTGCGGCGCCCACCGCGGCGCCGATCAAGATGTGGGAGCTCAACTGCGCATCCAGCCATCGGCCGGCGAGCAGGCGGCTCCAGGTGACGATGGAATGCGGCCAACGCGCGCGCACCAGCGGCTCCAAAGCCAGGTACAGCAGCGCGAGCACGGCGCCCCACATCAGCCATGCGGCGCAGTTCGCGAAAAAGAACGGGATCATCGCCTCATCTTCCACCGGATGCACGGTGCCGATCCACGCCAGGAGTCCCAACACACAGCGGGCGATGCCGATGCGCAATGCGCCTTTGCGATCGATGTGGCCCAATCTCCAGTTGCGCCGCGCCAGTAACACCACCGCCAGCAAGCCCACCGCCGCTACGGCCAGCAGCACAATGCCGCGCACGCGGGCGGCTATGGAGCCTGCCAGCGTGGCTGGAGCGGCCGTCTTGGGCCAGTCGAAATGGATGGCGAACTGGGTGATGCGGCCCTTCCAGGAAGCCAGATCGACGTCCAGGTTCAGACCGGGGATGCGCGGATGCGGTCCTTTCCAGGAACGCACCTCGCTCGATGCGCCGGCCGGCACGAACGTCGCGGGAACCTCGGTAAAGGCAGCCATGTCGAGTCCCGCCGCGTGGAAAACGGTTGCGGGCGCGACGGGGGGCGCAAGGGCTTGCGCATCCTGGTACGGGTTGGCCTGAAACTCGCGCAGACGGCCGGCTCCATCCACCAGCACGTGCGCCATTCCGGGCCGGGTGGGGGCTGGATTGTCGGGCGTCACTTCGCCGTAAGGGTCGGCTGACAATGGCGCGAGGCTCTCGCGGTAGTTGGCGAAGATGGGCGCCTCGGCTGCCAGCCAGTCGCCCCAACGGTGCGGTGGCGGCAATAGCTGGAGGCGATCCAGCAGGTCGCCGCGATTGTCGATCCTTAGCGAGAAATCCGCCGGTCTCTTCGGATAACCGAAAGACGACGCCATCTCGCGCGCCTGGTGCGCCAGCACGTCCGGCGGATTGTCGAGCGGCGTGTTCATGATGGCACAGTAGCGCGCGCGCAACGCCACGGTGGCGCACAGGCAGAGCACGATCGCGACCAGGCAGGGGATCGAATACCTGGGGGCGAGACCTTCCAGCTTGCCCGCCGACGCGACCAGTTCCGGCGACGGCAGCTCCCCGGCGGCCAACGCTGCAGCCAACGGATCTCCTCCCGGCAGCGCCGCCGCGACGGATAGCACGTTCGCCGGACGCTTTGCCGGATCGGGATCGAGGCAGCGGCGGATGGCCTTCTCGACTCCCGGATCGATATCGGCGGCGATCGAAGTCATGCTGGTCAATTGCGCCGATTCCTGCTGGCGCAGCATGGCCTGAACCGTGTTGGCATCGAAGGGGCGCTTGCCGGTGAAGAGTTCGTAGAGCACCAAGCCGAGAGAATAGATGTCGCTCTTGGCGGTGACCTCGGCGCCCCTGAGCTGCTCGGGCGCCATGTAGGCAGGCGTGCCGTTGCGCACCTCGGCGCCGGAAAGCTGATCGGCGATGGCCGCCAGGCCGAAGTCCATGATGACCACGTCACCGCGCTTGTTCATCATGATATTTTGCGGTTTCAGGTCGCGATGGATAATGCCGCGACCGTGCGCGGCGGCCAGTCCGGCACAAAGCTTGCGCGCGGTTTCGACGGCTTTATCGGCGGGCAGGCGCCCGATGCGCAGGAGCAGGGACGCGAGATCTTCGCCATCCACATACTCCATGGAGATGAAGGGCACGCCTTCGGCTTGGCCGATGTCGTACACGCGGCAGACATTGGGATGCGAGACCTGGCGGGCGATGCGGACTTCGCCATGAAAGCGCTCGAGCAGGCGCTGGTTTTGCGCGGCTTCCTCGGGCAGGAACTTCAGCGCTACGGACTGACCCAGCGCGAGATCGGTGGCGCGGTAAACTTCGCCCATGCCGCCGCGGCCCAACAGTGCGATGATGCGGTAGCGTCCGCCCAGCAGAGTGCCCGGCAGGAAGCGGCCTTCGTCGACGTCGGAGGAGGATGAGACGTGCGAGATAGACGAACTGGAAGGCTGGGCCACCGTTTCGGCAAATGAGGGATCGGCGCGGCGTTCCATCAGTACGATTCTACTCTCTCGCGCAAGTCTTGTGGAGCACACTGAAGGCACGCCATCTACCGCCCAAGAGCGTCCATTGCGGTTGACGCAGCCGCGCGGCGGATGCTAAGCTATGCCTCTTAAAGCTGCATCTTTTTCAGGCCTCTCCTGTCAATCCAAAATGGAAGCAACCTTGCACGCGTTGAGTGGGATTTTGCTGCGGGCGATCCCTACTTTCCTCCTCGTTTTCTTCCTGCACTTCTATTTGAAGTACATCTTCTTCAAGCCTCTCGGCAAGGTGCTGCACGCCCGCTACGAAGCCACCGAAGGCGCCCGCTTGCGCGCCGCCGAGAGCCTGGAACGCGCCGCCGCCAAGACCGCCGAGTATGAAGCGGCCCTGCGCGCCGCGCGCTCCGAAGTGTACCAGACACAGGAGCAGTTGCATCGCCGCCTGCAGGAAGAGCAGGCCGCCCAGGTGCATGCCGCACGCGAGCAGACCGAGGCCGCCGTACGCGACGCCAAAGCGCAGCTCGCCGCTGAAATCGCACGGGCCAAGACGGACCTGGCCGCCGAGAGCGGCGCGCTGGCCGGCCAGATTGCCGACGCCCTCCTCAATCGAGGTCTGGTGGCATGAAGCGCCTGGCAGGCTGCAGCATGGCCGCGCTGTTTCTGATGCTGTACGTGACATTCCCGGCCAGCGCTCAGAAGCCCGAAAGTGAGGCGCAAAAGGTAGCGGAATCGGAGGGCGTGACCGAGCACGGGCCCGACGTCTTTTGGGGATGGGTCAATTTCCTGCTACTGGCGGGCGGTTTGGGCTATCTGATCAAGAAGCACGGCGGCCCTTACTTCGCCCAGCGGTCGCTCGAAATCCGCAAAGGCATGGCCGATGCCGAAGCCGCACGCGCCGCCTCAGACGCGAAAGTGGCGGAAGTGGATCGCCGCCTCGCCAGTCTGCAAACCGAAATCGAAGCACTGCGCCGCAGCGCGCAACAGGAAGCCGAAGCCGACGCGCAACGCGTCCGCCGGGAAGCCGCCGCCGAGATGGCTAAGATTCAATCGCACGCCGGCGAAGAGATCGCCGCAGCCGGAAAATCGGCGACGCTGGAACTCCGCCGCTACTCCTCCGATCTGGCCCTAGCCCTGGCGGAGCGGAAGATCGCAGCGCGCATGTCGCCCACAATCCAGGACCGCCTGGTGGGAAGTTTCGTGGCGGCCATGGCGGACTCGGGTTCCGGCGTTCACGACAACTAGAATATGACGCACTCCGCCCTCGCCTCCCGATACGCCAGCGCCCTGGTGGATGTGGCCACCGGCTCCACGTCAGGGGTAGACCCGCACCAACTGCTGGGCGAGTTGCGCGGTTTTGAGGAAGTGTTTGCCGCGTCGGCGGAGTTGCGCGCCGCGCTCACTTCGCCCTCGGTGCCGCCCGCACGCAAGCGCGCGGTGGTGGGGGCCATCGGGGCGAAACTAGGCATCTCGCGCATCGCTCGCAACTTCCTCTTCGTGCTGACAGACCATCGCCGTATCGCGATGCTGGCGGAAGTTCTGGAAGCGTTCGATCTGCTGTCGGACGAGCGCCTGGGCTTCACTCGCGCTGAGATCAGTTCGGCCGGGGAGTTGACGCAACTGCAGCGCGATTCGGTGTCGCACGAATTAGAGCAGGTCACCGGAAGGAAGATGCGTATGCGCTACGCCGTGGATCGCGAACTTCTCGGCGGGTTGGTGGCCCGCATCGGTTCCACCGTTTACGACGGCTCCGTGCGGGGCCAGCTACAGGCCCTGGGTAAGCGCCTGACCGCGGAGTGACACCGCGGAATAAAGAGGTTTGAATGGCTCAGATTAGAGCGGACGAAATTACAACTCTCCTCCGTCAGGAGATTGAAAACTATGAGGGGGCGATCGACGTCTCCGAAACCGGATCGGTGATCTCGGTGGGCGATGGCATCGCCCGTATACACGGCCTCGAAAAAGTGATGGCCGGCGAATTGATCGAGTTCCCGCACGGCGTGGCGGGCATCGCCATGAACCTGGAAGAAGACCAGGTCGGCGCCGTGCTGTTGGGCGAAGCTACCGAAATCAAGGAAGGCGACGAAGTCCGGCGCACCGGCCGCATCATGTCCGTGCCGGTGGGCGAAGCCCTGATCGGCCGGGTGGTCGACGCGCTGGGCAAGCCCATCGACGACAAGGGACCTATCCACAGCACGCAGTTCAACCCCATCGAGCGCCTGGCGCCAGGCGTGGTCGACAGGCGGCCCGTGAAGGAGCCGCTGCAGACCGGTATTAAAGCCATCGATGCCATGATCCCCATTGGCCGCGGCCAGCGCGAGTTGATCATCGGCGACCGCCAGACCGGCAAAACCGCCATTGCGCTGGACACCATCATCAATCAGAGGGGCGGCGACGTCATCTGTATCTATGTGGCGATCGGCCAGAAGCGCTCCACCGTAGCGCAGGTGGTGAAGACGCTGGCCGATGCGGGCGCCATGGAATACAGCATCGTGGTGCTGGCTTCCGCATCCGACCCGGCGCCCATGCAGTACATCGCGCCTTACGCCGGCTGCGCCATCGGCGAGTACTTCCGCGACACCAAGCGCCACGCCCTTTGCATTTACGACGACCTTTCCAAGCACGCCGCGGCCTATCGCGAAATCTCGCTACTGCTGCGCCGCCCACCTGGCCGCGAAGCGTTTCCGGGCGATGTGTTCTATTTGCACAGCCGCCTGTTGGAGCGCGCCGCCAAGCTCAACGACGATAACGGCGGGGGCTCGCTGACCGCGCTGCCGTTCATTGAAACGCAGGCCGGCGATGTCTCGGCCTACATCCCGACCAACGTCATTTCCATCACCGACGGCCAGATCTACCTGATCTCGGATCTGTTCAATTCCAACATCCGGCCGGCCATCGACGTGGGCATCTCGGTGAGCCGCGTGGGAGGCAGCGCGCAGATCAAGGCCATGCGGCAGGTCGCCGGCACGCTGCGCCTGGACATGGCCCAGTTCCGCGATCTGGCGGCGTTCGCGCAGTTCGGCTCCGACCTCGACAAAGCCTCCCTGGCGCAGCTAAATCGCGGAAAGCACCTGATCGAGGTCCTGAAACAGGGGCAGTTCGAACCGCTACCCGTGGAAAAGCAGATCCTGATCGTCTTCGCCGGCACGCAGGGCTACCTGGACGATCTTCCCGTGGAGCAGGTTCGCAAGTTCGAAGCGGAAATGTACCGCTTCGTGGACAACGCGCATCGTCCGCTGTTGGCCAAGATCGTGGAGAAGAAAGCGCTGGACGACGCCCTCCGCGCCGAAATCGCGGCGGTGATCAAAGAATTCAAGGAACGCTTCGTCGCCGAGCAGCCCGCGGCCACCGCGCATGCCTAGCCTGATCGATATCCGCCGGCGCATCCGCTCGGTGAAAAATACGCAGCAGATCACCAAGGCCATGAAGATGGTCTCGGCCGCCAAACTGCGCCGCGCCCAGGAGCGCGTGATCGCTTCCCGCCCCTACGGCGCCGCTCTGCGCGCCATGCTGGCCGATGTGGCCGCGGCGGCGGCCTCGGATGAGCGCGTGGCCGCAAATCCACTGCTGGCGCGACGCCCCGAGCAGCACGTTCAATTGGTGCTGATCACGTCCGACAAGGGCCTCGCAGGGGCGTTCAATGCGAACCTGATCAAATCCGCGCAGCGCTTCGCCGACCAGCACAAACCGGCCACCACCGACTTCCTGCTGATTGGGCGCAAGGGCCGCGATTTCTTCCGCAAGCGCGGCGTCCCCATCACCGGCGAACACCTGGGTATGGCCAAGGTGCAGTATGAAGATGCCGCGGCCATCGCGCAGCAGCTGATGGAGCGCTTCCGCAATGAAGAGATCGATGCGGTTTACCTGCTGTACAACGAATTCAAGTCGGTGATGGCCCAGCGGGTGATGTTCGCGCAGGTGTTGCCGATGGAGTTGCCCAAGCAAACCGAACCGGTGGATTTCATCTTTGAGACGCCGGCAGTGGAGATGCTGGCTAGCCTGCTGCCGCGCTACGTGGAAATCGAGCTGTACAGGGCGTTGATGGAATCCGCCGCGGCAGAGCACGCCGCGCGCATGACCGCCATGGACGCGGCCACTTCCAATGCGTCGGATATGATCGAGACCCTGACGCTGTATATGAACCGCGTGCGCCAGGCGAGCATTACCAAAGAGATTATCGAAGTAGTCAGCGGCGCCGCCGCCGCGGAGTAACCGGTGCCCAGCACTTAGCAGCCGGCACCAGAGGTTGATATGAATAACGGTAACCCCATCGGCAAAGTCGTCCAGGTGACTGGCCCCGCAGTGGACTGCCAGTTTCCCGAGGGCCAGATTCCGCTGGTTTATACGGCCATCCGCATCACCAGTGAGGGCTTCGACGTCCCCGCCCCCATCGATATCATCTGCGAGGTGGAGCAGCACATTGGCGAAGGCCGCGTGCGCACCATCGCGATGCAGCCTACCGAAGGACTGGTCCGCGGTATGCACGCGCTGAGCCTGGGCCATCCCGTGGAAGTGCCCGTGGGCAACGAGACTCTGGGCCGGGTGATGAACGTGATCGGCGAGCCCATCGATAAGATGGGGCCGATCGACGCCAAGAAATTCTATCCCATCCATCGTCCCGCGCCTTCGTTCGAAGACCAGTCCACGCGCCAGGAGATGTTCGAGACCGGCATCAAGGTGATCGACCTGATCGAGCCTTACTTGCGCGGAGGCAAGATCGGCCTGTTCGGTGGCGCGGGCGTCGGCAAAACGGTCATCATTCAGGAGCTGATTCACAACATCGCCATGAAGCATGGCGGCGTTTCGGTTTTTTCCGGCGTGGGCGAGCGCACCCGCGAAGGTAACGACCTGTGGCTCGAAATGCAGGAGTCCGGCATTGTGGACCCGCACGATTACACGAAGTCCAAAGTGGCGCTGGTCTACGGCCAGATGACCGAGCCGCCCGGCGCGCGCCTGCGTGTTGGCCTGACCGGCCTCACCGTCGCCGAGTATTTCCGCGACGAACAAAACCAGGATGTGCTGTTGTTCATCGACAATATATTCCGGTTCACGCAAGCCGGCTCCGAGGTCTCGGCGCTGCTGGGACGCATGCCTTCCGCGGTGGGATATCAGCCGAACCTGGCCAGCGAGATGGGCGAACTGCAGGAGCGCATCACTTCCACCAAGACCGGGTCGATCACCTCGGTGCAGGCCATCTATGTGCCGGCCGACGACTACACCGACCCCGCTCCGGCCACGGCTTTCGCGCACCTGGATGCCACCACCAACCTCTCGCGCGCCATCTCCGAACTGGGCATCTATCCGGCCGTCGACCCGCTGGCTTCCACCTCGCGCATCCTCGATGCGCGCATCATCGGGCAGGAGCACTACGATTGCGCGCAACAGGTAAAAGGCGTGTTGCAGCGCTACAAAGACCTGCAGGATATCATTGCCATTCTGGGTATCGACGAGCTTTCCGACGAAGACAAGCTCGCCGTTTCGCGCGCGCGCAAGATCCAGCGCTTCCTCTCGCAACCCTTCAACGTGGCTGAGCAGTTCACCGGCGTGCCGGGGAAATATGTCAAGCTGGCCGACACGATCCGCGGATTTAAAGAGATCGTGGATGGCAAGCACGATGGCCTCCCCGAGCAGGCGTTCTACATGCAGGGAACTATCGAAGACGTGGTAGAGCGCGCCAAGGCGCTGCAGGAAACCCATGGCTGACGTGCTGACACTCGAAATCGTCACGCCGGAGCGCCTGCTGGTGCGCGCGGATGTTACCTCCGTGCAGGCGCCCGCCGCCAACGGCTATTTGGGGATACTGCCGGGCCACGCCGCCCTGCTGGCGGAACTGGGCACCGGCTTCCTGAATTACGAAGCTGGCGGCAAGCGTTGGTACCTGGCGGTGCACAGCGGCTATCTGGAGATCCTGGCTAACCGCGTGCTGGTGCTGGCTACGATAGGCGAGCGCGCCGAGGAGATCGACGTGAGCCGGGCACAGGCGGCTATGAAGCGGTCGCAGGAGCAAGTGTTCAACGCGTCGTTGGGCGTGGACCCGGCCGTTGCCCTCTACGCCATGGCACGCGCGCAGGCGAGGTTGGACGCCGCGGCGGGGAAACAGGCGGTATAGACGCCGGTCTTCGTCGCGACACTTGGCGAGTTCGCGCTACGGGCGCGCCAGTCGCTTCCGCAGCCAGTAAACGACCACTTGACAGAAAGGTCGAAGTTCACCAGCGTCTGATTCCCCGTTCCACGTCCGGAGCAATTTCTCCAAGCTTGATCGCGATAACTGGCCACGCCCGAGTGGGTCCTGAAACGCAGTGAGCGTCGCTTTACGATTATTCACTAAGAACGCCAAGTTGAGGTTCAGAACATCATTGAGTTCGGCGCCGAAGGCCGGATCTCTCGAAACAACTCGTCCATCGCCCGTGAACTGGGTCACATCTTCGACTCGATGCATCGGATTTGCCGGGTTTCGTGAAAGGTCGCGATCTCCCTTCCGGGTGTCACAGTGCTGGTCCTTAGCGGGTTTTCCCTCGTTTCCCATGCATGCAGCGAGCAGATTGGAATAATCAAGCCGCTCAGCCGGGTACCTATCCTGACTGTGCCAGTGCTCGATCTTCATTGCGCTGTGTTCCAGGCGAATTCGTGAAAGACAATAGCAGCAAAGCCCTCGCTGCTCGTTCACCAAGTAGGCTCGCAGGGTATCCTTGTCCCGATAACCGTCGTAGTCCGTTCCAGTGGAGGCCCGGTGCTCCGTAAGACTGACCGGTCCACTACTCTTCTGGACGTTCCTCACACCTTGGACTCCAGAAAAGTCATCAACGCGCGTGCTCGTGTCACTTCAGGATCATCTGGACCAAGTTTCGCCTCCACGTCGGCCAGCTCGCATCTGGCGTTCTCGAAGTCTTCGTCGTCGATCGATTTGAACAGCCCGGTCAAAAGGCCTTCGACGAATTGGTCTCGAGATCCAGCGCCCATGACCTCCTCCAGGATTCGGCTGGAATCAATCCCGAACGAGCGTGGAGGCGTCGTCGTCTCGCCGCCATCCAGTAACATGACCTCATCGGCTTTGGCCTCACCGACCAACTGTGGCGAATGCGTCGTAGCAATGAACTGAAAGGATGGGAAAGTGGTCTTCAGGTCATGAATGACGCGCCGCTGCCACTTTGGATGTAGATGCAGGTCCAGTTCATCGACGATGACGACGCCCGGCGTTTCCCGCAGCGCGGCATCCCCCAGATGAGGGTTCAGAATGGCGGCCCTCGAAGCCAGATCGCCCACTAGCGTGAGCATGATCCGCTGCCCGTCGCTTAGGTTGTCAAATAGCTGAGGCCCGCCCTCGTTCAGCACGACCACCAAATCCTTATATCGGCCATCATAGTAGAGCGACTTGGCGCCTTCCACGCACTGCATTATAGCGTTCTTGACGACGCCAAGCGCAATCGTGTCTTGCTTAGTTTGTAGAGAAACCGTGCTCTGATCCCGGATCCAATCGATGAGCGCTGTCTCTTGAATCGTGAAGTTAAAACAGTCCCGGTAGCCATCTAAACGCGACGGCCGGTGCGCCACGCCATTTGGTGGAGCTTTACGTACGCGGTGCGTCGCCTCAAACCACAACCGCTCGGTACCGTAGCTACAGATGAGCGGAAGTGTGATCTCCTCTCCGTTTCTCACGCGCCGCTCGGCCTCGCCGGCTACCTCAGTTATCGACTTGGCGTTTACATTCGTCGTCCGGCCGCCCTCACGCTGCAGCTCCCTAACCCAACTGATGCGTTCTCCCATCACGACACCCGTACATTCGATCCGCGAGGGAAACTGTTTTTCGAAAGTATAGCTATCCAAGTGCGCGTGTGCGGCGACGCGAACTTCTTCAGGGCTGATACCCCGACTCTTCTCATATCCACGAAGGCCGAGAAACCAACTACCGGCTGCAACAGCGAGAGCGTCAAGGACCGAGGTCTTGCCGGTGGCGTTGTCACCGACGAGCAGATTGAACCGTGGATTGAATTTGAACGTACGGTGCTCAAAGCCGTTGAAGTTCTTGATCGTGAGCTCTTCAATCCGCATTAGCGATCCTCAGATGGCTGCGCCTTCGGAACTAAGCCCACCAGCGGTCATCAACACCTCAATGGGTGTGGTCTCATCGGTCAGGTCCAGCACTTCCTGCTTCGCAACTAGCGACTGCATCAGGTCGAGAGGGTCTTGGTCGTCGAGACGGAGGTCACGCATTGTGTTTCATCCTAGTCTAGCTTGCTTCGTAACCTACGGCGCAGGCTCCACGTGCACCAGCACATCCGCCACCCACGGCAGCGTCTCCTTGATCACAATCCGCACCTCTGTGGCGATCTCGTGGGATTGCCGCACGGTGATCTCGGGGTCCACTTCCAGGTGCAGATCGACGTGATATTGCAGGCCGGTTTTGCGCGCGTAACACTTCTCCACGCCGCGGACGCCCGGCACAGTCAGCGCCGCGTTGCGGACGTGCGCCATGCTTTCCTTGTCCGGCATGGTGTCCATAAGTTGCAGGGCCGTGTCGCGCGTGACGCGCAGCCCGGTGAAGACCACGATCAGCCCGACGGCGAACGCGCCCCAATGGTCCGCCGACGAGAATCGATGCGGCGCCACAATGGCAAGCGATACGGCTGCCAGGGCCGCCAGAGCCGAGAGGATGTCCACTGAGTCGTTCCAGGCATCCGCCAACAGGGCCGCGCTGCGGATCTTCTTTCCATAGTGGAATTTGACGCTGGAGAGCAGTCCCTTCGCCACGGCTGAGCCGATGAGCGGCCAGACTACGAACAGCGCGGGCGGCGGCATTGCGGAGCCATGCATTGCACGGCCCGGCATCGCCGAGCGGATCGTGTGCCAGGCATTCGCCGAAATCGCCAGGCCGGCCATCGCCAGCATGAAGCCGACAAATAGGCCCGTCACTGTCTCCACGCGGCCGTGCCCGTATGGGTGATCCCAATCGGCAGGCTTGGCGGCCACCGTCAACCCCAGCAGCACGATGCCCGACGCAAACACGTCGCCCGTCGACTCCAGGCCATCCGCGACGACCGCAGTGGAGTGCCCCATCAGCCCAGCAGTAATCTTGATCGCCGCCAGGGCGCCGCTGACGACCATCCCGGCAAGCGCCACGCGTTGGCCGATCTGCAATGGCTCACCAACTTACTTGCGCCGGAAAATACTCCGCGATCAGTTCCTCGTAATACGGCTTCAGCGCCTTGGCGTCGGGGCGCCCGGCGCTCTTGGAGTATAGATCGTAGGGATTAAACGCGCGCACCCATTCGAACATACGCCGGTCGCTATCGGTCATCAGGTATTCATAGGCGCGCTCCCTATGGCCGGGATAGAACGAGTGATACCGGATCATGTAGAGCGCTTCCTGCGGTAAGTAATCCTTCACCACGTGATACAGGTACTCGTCATGCCCCCAGGAAAGGTCGACGTTGTCGAGGCCGCAGCCCTCTTCGTAAATGCCGGTGCGCGTCTGGTAGGCCGGCACCGCGGAGTCGGGGTTCGCGGCGAAGAACTCCGGATAAACGATTTTGTCCGACCAGGCGCAGCCCACCGGAAAGGTATCGCCCACCACCGCCCATTGCGGCTCTCCATAGAGGCAAAGGATCTTGCCCAGATCGTGGATCAGCCCCGTCAGGACGAACCAGCGCGGATGGCCATCGGCGCGGATGGCCTCGGCGGCTTGCAGACAATGCTCGATCTGCGAGAGATCCGTATCCGGGTCGCTATCGTCCACCAGCGTGTTCAGGTATTCCAGCGCCTCCCACATCCCCATCGAGCGATGGGCCAGTGCCAGGTACTGCCGTTTCTTCTGCTGCACGAATTCGCGCGTCTGATGCGTGTGGTTCAGGCGGTAGAACTCGCGTACCACCGGCGGCGCTTTGGGAGTGAATTGGCGGAATCCATCCTGCACGCGATTCGGATCGTAGCGATCTTTGACGAAATCGTCCCACTGCTCCAGGCGCTCCAGTGGACCTTGCACGATGCCCTGCGTAATTCCCTGCATGTTGCTCATGGAGCCATTATACTGGCTGTATCGATGCGGAGAATGATCGTCACCATGTTGTTACTTGCCCCTGGCCAAGCGTGGTGCTGGGGCGATGAAGGACACCAGACCGTCGCGCGCATTGCCGCCGCGCATCTGACGGAGCGCGCGCGCCAGGCGGTGGCGGGTCTTTTGAAGCTGGACGCCAGCTTTGCTGCAACGGGCGCGGAGCCACCCGGCGCCACCGATACATTGGCCGATGCCATGGCGCGCGCGGCGATCTGGCCCGACCACATGCCGGGCGGCAAGGGCGCTACCGCACCCTGGCACTACATCGATATCGGGCTGTTCGAAGGTCCCTCGCACATAGCCGAGCGCTGCCCGCAAGGCAATTGCATCGTGGCCAAAATGAAAGAGTACCTGGTGAACTTGAAAGAGCATCGCGCTGACGGCGTGTGGCCCGAATCGAAGGAACTGGCCTTCCTGATGCATTTCGCAGGCGACATTCATCAGCCGCTGCACTGTGCGAGCGATGCCGATGCCGGCGGCAACTGCGTCAATGTGATCGGCTTCGAGCCCATGACGAATCTGCACGCGGTTTGGGACATTACACTGGTGAACAAACTGATGGCGCAGGATGGCGCCGACATGGTTGCGGCCATGGAAACCCGTTTCCGCGGCGAGATGCGGCACTGGCAGGATTACGGGAGCATCGACCAAATCGCCGCGGAATCTTTCCAGCTCGCCAAATCGGAGGTTTATGGCAAGGCGCAGCCGCGCCTCCCGGTGATCGACAGGTTCATCGAAGTGCAACCGCGCAACTGCGCGACCGAAGCTCCGGAGAGCCTGCGCGACGTAAAGGTGGACGGGCCGCGGTCTTACGGCGCTGGATCGGTCGACGTGGTTCGGATCCAGTTGTACAAAGCCGGAGTCCGTCTGGCCGCGATGCTCAACGCGATTTACTCAGATTAGCAGGTGACCCCAATCATGTCACATCCGCGCTGCGATCCGCTTCTTCGGCACACCCTTCGTATGGCAATCCACGCACTTCGCGGAGTGGATATTATGCGCGCTCTTGGCCGACAGAAACGTGGTGTCCATCTTCTCCACATCCAGCCCGCAGTTGGAAAGCCGCGGATGGCAATTCGCGCATGAGGCGCGCGTCTGCTGCCCATGCTTCTGATGGCATGCTAGACAACCGATGCCTTCGTGGATGCCGACGCCCGTGCGGTCGTCGCCCGAGCCTGCCTGCCGCGTCGAGAGCGGCGCGTGGCATTGGTAGCATAGCCCCTGGCGCTGGTCCGGGCTCATGCGCACGGGTCGTGCGCCGTCCAGGATCGCCGGGAGCGCCAGGTTGGCGGTGGCCACGTGCTCCATCTCGCGGCGGTCGAATAGCGCGAGCGACGGCTGGTAGATCTGCTCGCGCGCCGGCGACCGTTGCGCCCGCTCCGGTTGTTTGCCCAGCGGCTCGCCGTGCCGATGCATCTGGTGGCACGCCAGACAGGGAATCGCGGCCAGATTCGTCCATCGCGCGTCCGTTATCTTCCACGGCCCTTGTGTGTCGATAGGCGTGACCAGGTCGCGTATGCCGCCTTCGTACTGCATGCCGTGGCAGCGCAGGCAATCGTCCATCAGCAGACGCCGGCGATTCTGCTTTTGATCCAGGAAAAACTTGGCAAACGTGGCGCCGTGCGGACCCGCCTGCCAGTCCGCAAATTCCTGGCGATGGCAGCCCTGGCATCGCGGCACCATGGCGTTGACGTCGAGACCCTTGATGCGGATCTGCTCCGGCACGTCGCCGCTTACGTGTTTGACCAGCCGGCGGAAATTGCCCAGATGAAACTCGATGCCGCCGGTGAGCGAATCGCCGTGGCAGGCCGAGCAGGGCACCCCGCGATGCGTAGATTCGCGCCAGGTGTTCCAGTTCGCGCGGATCTCGTGACACCGGGCGCAGCCCTCGCCTGCCGTCGATTTGTAATAAACGCTGGAGGCCGGCAGCATCAGCAGCAGGCAGGGCAAAGCGGCCGCGGTCCACCACAGGCGCTTGCGCATCACCGGTAATGGGTGCCTTTCCACCCTTTGACCAGGTGGTCCGACGCGCGATAGGCATTCGCCATAATGGTGAGCGCCGGGTTGAAGCCGCCGTTGGTCACGTGTACGCTGCCGTCGATCACGAACAGGTTGTCGATCTCATGCACCTGGCAATACCGGTTTACCACCGATGTTTTAGGATCGTCACCCATGCGGCAGGTGCCAGCCTGATGCTGCCCGCCGGTGAATCCCGGCCCCGCCAGTTTCTTCCAGGTGCGCACCGCGCCGGCCTCCTGCAGCCACTCTTCGGCTTTGGCCGCGGCAAAGGCCCCGATCTCGATGGTGTGCGGATGCTTGTCTCCCGAAAGCCGCGCCACAGGAATGCCCCAATAGTCCGGCACGTTCGGGTCGACTTCCACGCGCGCGCTGAACATGGGCATCTCCTGCGTAGGGCCCTGCACGGCGATGGCGCGCCGATAGAAGCTGCGCATGAAATCCTTGTGCGCCTGGCCCCACTTCGGCACGTCCGGCGGCAGCATCCCTACGAACTGGTACGGCAGCCGGATGAACTCGTTGGCCAGCATGGCCCCGCCGGCCAGCCCCGCGTTCCCGTGATTGAAATCGCACACCGCGATGGAAGCCCCCGGCCCTAGGTCGTCGTAGATATCGGCCGGCATGATGCCAAATGCGCCTGTGTAGCTATGGCCCTGGAAATTGCGGCCAACCCAGTCATAGCGGTTGCCCAGGCCATTCGGGAACAGCGCGCTTTTGGAATTGAGCAGCAGCCGCGCCGATTCAACCGCCGCGCTCGAAACCACCACCAGATCGGCATCCTGTTGGCGCAGGCGGTCGTGCGCGTCGAAATATTCGACGCCTTTCGCCCGGCCGCGCGCGTCGGTCAGGATCTGGCGGGCCATGCACTCGGTGCGTAGTTCGCAGTTGCCGGTGGCCAGCGCCTTGGGGATCACGGTATTCTGTGTGCCGCCCTTGGCGTTCACTTCGCAGGCGAAGCCCACGCACCAGCGGCAGCGCATGCATGGCCCACGTCCGTTGTACGGCACGGTATTGCGCAGCATCGGGATATGGAAAGGATGCAGGCCCAGCCGCTTGGCAGCTGGAAACAGAATCTCAAACTCCCGGTTGGGCGCGAGCGGCGGCATAGGCAGCGGCCTGCGGCGCGGCGCGCAAAACGGGTTCCCCGAATCGTCGCCCGAGACGCCGATCTCCCATTCGGCCTTCTCATAATAAGGCTCCAGATCACTGTATGAGATGGGCCAATCTTCGAGCGTGCTGCCGGCCACCTGCCCGTAGGTGGAGCGCATCCGGAAATCCCGCTCCATGTAGCGCCAGGCCATGGCGCCGTAGCTCTGCGTGCCGCCGCCCACGCAAGCCGCATTGTTGCTATAACCGGAACCACTCGCCCGCACCACGTGGGCGCGGCCCTGCAGGTCGACGGCTACGCGCGGATTGCGCTCGTCGTCCGGCCCGAAGGCGTTGCCGAGCACGGAGGTGCGTTGATTGCGCAGATCGTCTTTGCGGCAGTCGAAGGCCGAATACCATTTGCCGCGTTCCAGCAGGACTACGCTCAGCCCCGCTTCCGCCAGTTCCTTGGCGACGATACCGCCGGCAGCGCCCGCGCCCAGCACCACCGCGTTGACGCGGTTCATGCCCGTCCCCGCAGGGGCGGAGAGGCCACGCCGAGCATCTTCCAACTGGCACGCTCCCGATTGCCGCCATGCCGCGGATCGCCATAAAAGCCCTGCATGGCGTGCGCCACCAGCAGATCGAAGAACGGCTTCGTTCCGGGGTCGCGCTCGATTCGGCGCAGCAGCTCGAGTTGCGGCGCGGCGGACAGGTCCGCGAAGGCGCGCCCGCCAAACTCCACGCTCTCGCGATCCACGGCCGCGATCCCTTGGCGGTAGGTTGCTTGTAGGGGCTTATAGAACAGGGTAAGCTGTCGATCAATAAAGACCACCACGCCTGCCCGCACCGCCCCGGGGTCCTGGTCCTCGGGAACGATGTGCGCACAGACGGCTTGGATCGTGCGCGCTTCTTCTACGCTGAAGAATCGCCACGGGCTGGTCGAGCGCCCGCAACCCACCGCAGTCCCGGCCAGCCCCGCGGCAATAAACCTCCGGCGATCCATCCTATAGATAGCGTAGTAGGATTCACTGTTATTTGCAATGAATAGAACCTGAAACTCCTAAAGTAGCCTGCGGCCCGGCTGCCAGCGTCCTGGAGCGCCCCGGCCGCCTGGGCGTACAATCGAAAGCATGTACACGCTTCGTTGCTTGCTGGCCGCGGCCGCCGCTACGGCCATAGGCGCGGCCGCCCTCAGGGCCGCCGATGCACCCTCCGCATCCGGCGTCGATCTCAAAGCCATGGATACTACGGTCAACCCGTGCCAGAACTTCTATCAGTACGCCTGCGGCGCGTGGCGGAAGAATAATCCGATTCCGGCCGACCAGTCCCGATGGGCGCGCTTCAATGAATTGGCCGACCGCAATCTGGCCATCGAGCGCGGCATCCTGGAAAAAGCGGGGGACTCGCAGATCGGCGATTTCTACGCCGCGTGCATGGACGAACCGGCCATCGAGCGCAAGGGGATTCAGCCTATCGAGCCGCTGCTGAAGCAGATCGACGCGCTCGCTTCCAAGCGGGAACTGGCGGGCGAGATGGTCCGCCTGCACCTGGCCGGAGTGCGCGCTCTTTTCAATTTCTACGTGCGCCCCGACGATAAGAAATCGGACCAGGAGATGGCACATGTGGATCAGGGCGGCCTGGGCCTTCCGGACCGCGACTACTACCTGAAGACCGACGCGCGCTCAGCGGAACTGCGCAAACAATACGAAGAACATATTCACACCATGTTCACGCTGCTGGCGAAGGCGCAAGGCGCCGGGGGCGGCGATCCCGAGGCTGAAACCCGCGCCGTGATGCAGTTCGAATCGGCGCTGGCCAAAGCGTCCATGGATCGCGTGGCGCGGCGGGATCCCGCGAACACCTATCACAAGATGACGGTGGGCGAACTGGCGCTGCTGACACCCGATTTCGAATGGAAGCAATACCTGTCCACCATCGGCATCCCGCCGGTGGAATCACTGGACGTGGTGGCGCCCGATTTTGTGAAGGCGCTGGATGCGGCGATCGGTACCACCAGCCTGGCGGACTTAAAAACATATCTGCGGTGGCATGTTCTCACCACGCATGCCGATACGCTGCCGCGCGCGTTCGACGACGAGGACTTCCGCTTCAACGAGCACATTCTCCGCGGTACCCAGGAGATGCCACCGCGCTGGAAGCGCTGTGTGCGCTCCACCGACCGCGCGCTGGGAGAGGCGCTGGGCCAGGAATTCGTGAAAGCGGCGTTCAATGGCGCGAGTAAGGAGAAAGCGCTCGAAATGGTAGGCCAGATCGAGATGGAAATGCGCAAAGACATCGATAATGCCACCTGGATGACGCCGGCCACCAAGGAGCAGGCTTTCGCCAAGTTGCGCGCGGTGGCCAACAAGATCGGCTATCCGGAAAAATGGCGCGATTATAGCAGCATCAAGGTCGCGCGAGAGGATTACTTCGGCGACGTGCTGCGGGCGCAGGAATTCGAACTGCGGCGCAACTTCGCCAAGATCGGCAAACCGGTGGACAAGTCGGAATGGGGCATGACGCCTCCCACGGTGAACGCCTACTATAACCCGAATATGAACAACATCAACTTTCCCGCAGGCATTCTGCAGCCGCCTTTCTACAACCCGCAAGCCAGCGATGCGGTGAATTACGGCGGCATCGGCGCCGTGATTGGGCACGAGCTCACGCATGGGTTCGACGATCAGGGACGCAAGTACGACGGCGCGGGCAACGTGCGCGACTGGTGGACGGCGGAGGATGCCAAAGCCTTCGAGGCGCGCGCCGATTGCGTGGTGAAGGAGTACAACGGCTTCAGCCCGGCGCCGGACGCGCATGTGAACGGGAAGCTGACGCTGGGCGAAAACGCCGCGGATAACGGCGGTATCCATCTGGCCTACATGGCGCTGATGGATAGCCTGGCGAACCACATGGCCGGGAAAGTGGACGGCTTCACGCCGCAACAGCAGTTCTTCCTGGGTTTCGGGCAAATCTGGTGCGAGAATACGACGGAGCAGGCGGCCCGCATGCAGGCGGCTACCAATCCGCATTCGCCGGGCGAGTTTCGCGCCAACGGAGTGTTGCAGAACATGCCGGAGTTCCAGGAGGCGTTCTCATGCAAGGTGGGCGACCCCATGGTGTCGGCCGACCCCTGCCGCGTCTGGTAGAGATGTGGCGCCCTCGCCGGTCGGGACGCGCACGCGCCGAACCGAGACCCGGCGATTTAAGCGCTCCGCGCGGTTACTTCGCCTGGATCTCTTCGATATACTTCACCAGATTGTAGACGCGGATGGTGCCTACATCCTCGTTCGCACTCATGTGCCGGAAAAGCGTGCCCCACACCGGCATGTCCTGGGACCCATGCGCGACCGGCCCGCCGGCTTCGCCATTAATGATATGGTTCACTCGGAGTTCGGGGAATTTGCCGCCGTTTTTGTTGGAGATTTGCGTCAGATCCGACGGGGGAACTTTGAGTGCGCTGGCGGCCGGTCCATCGCCTTTGCCGGCGGTCCCGTGGCAAACGGCGCAATACTCCCGGTACAGATCCTTGCCCGCAATGGAGTTGGTGTGGTGTACCGGCACCTTCTTCATGGTAGTCGGCTCCTGCTGCGCCTGGGCCGCGCCGATGCCTATCAGCAGCGAGGCTGAAATAAGACTTACGGATGTGATTAGGTATTTCATGTCTACATGATATGTCAAATATCGCCCCAACGGAAGGGTACAATACGCTATCGCGTGAAGCGCGTAGCCTTTCTGGCCGCGTGCCGCTCCAGCGCCAGTTCGATCAACCGGTCCACCAGCCCGGAAAAAGAAAGCCCGCTCTGCTCCCACATCTTGGGATACATGCTGATGGAGGTAAAGCCCGGTATCGTGTTGATCTCGTTCAGGTAGAGTTTTCCGGTGGCGGACTCCAGCAGGAAATCGACGCGTGCCATGCCTTCGCACCCGACCGCGCGATAGCACTCCACAGCCAGACGCCGGAGTTCAGCGGTCTCGGCCGCGCCCAACTCCGCAGGCAGGCGGAACTGGGCCTGGTCGAGCAGGTACTTATCCTCGTAATCGTAGAATTCCTTGGAAGGCAGGATTTCGCACGGCAGGGAGGCCACAGGATCGTCGTTTCCCAGCACCGCGCATTCCAGTTCACGCCCTTCGATCGAGCGCTCCACGATGATCTTGCGGTCGAACTCGGCGGCCAGCCGCATGGCCGGCTCCAGTTCGGCGTAATTGTGGACCTTCGAAATCCCCACCGAAGAGCCCAGGTTGGCCGGCTTCACGAAAACCGGAAAAGGAAAGCCCTTCGCAATCGGCTCCGGGTCCAGCGCATGTCTCGCCTGGACGACGTATTCGACGACAGGCAGGCCGCGCTCGATGCAAATGCGCTTCATCATCTCCTTATCCATGGAGACCGCAGAAGCCAGCACGCCCGCGCCCACGTACGGAAGATCCGCCAATTCAAGCAAACCTTGTACCGTGCCGTCCTCGCCGAAGGTGCCGTGTAAAACGGGAAACACTACGTCTATCTCCGGATGCGCGCCCGGCTCCGGCAGAATCGGCTCAGGCGCCCACTTGCCCGCTTGATCGATGAAGTAATCCATCACGTCATAGCGCTCCCGATCCAGTGCCGCCATGATGGCCTTCCCCGAACGGATGGAAACCTCGTGCTCGCCGCTGCGTCCGCCGTAAATTACGGCGACTGTGGTTTTCATAGAATTTTCTTGCCCATGGCCGACATGATCATTTCGACTGCCAAATCCGCCGTACGGTTGATTTCGTCGATCACCGGGTTCACCTCAACCACTTCCATGGAAAGCATGCGTCCGCTATCGCAGATCAATTCCATGGCCAGATGCGCCTCGCGGTAGGTGGCGCCGCCGCGGACCGGAGTGCCTACGCCGGGCGCAAACTGCGGGTCCACCCAATCCATATCGAGCGAGAGGTGGAATCCGGCGGTGCCGTCGCTAGCGATGCGGAAGGCTTCGTCCATGACCGAGCGCAGACCGCGCTCGTCGATGTCGCGCATGGTGAAGGCGCGCACGCCGGTTTGGCGCACATGGGACTTTTCGAGCGCATCCACGTCGCGCAAGCCCACCAACGCGGTTTTGCGCGGATCGACCTTGGGCGCATATCCAAGCAGGTTGCTGAGCTCGGGAGGCCCCAGGCCCACGCAGCACGCCAGTGGCATACCATGCACGTTGCCGCTGGGCGAGGTATCGGGCGTGTTCATGTCGGCGTGGGCGTCGATCCAGATAAGTCCGATCTCCTGCTTCTTTCGGCGAAAATGGCGGGAAACGCCGGCTACGGTGCCTATGGCCACGGAATGGTCGCCGCCCAGCACCAGGGGCACCTGTTTATTGGTGAGGGCGCGATCCACCATGAGCGCCAGTCGCTTGCAGGCGACCGCGATCTGGGGCAGGTACTTGGCGCGGTCGGGACCCTCGGGCAGACTTTCCGGCTGATCCACCGGTACATTGCCGAGATCGTCGGCGCGATAGCCCAGCGCCGCCAGCCGCTTATTCAGATTGGCCACGCGGATGGCGGACGGACCCATGTCCACACCGCGGCGATCCTGGCCGAGGTCGAGGGGCGCCCCGATGATGGCGATGTGCGAATGCTGCATGACGTTGTTGTATGAAAGCGAGACGCCATGGACGAGTTTATCGCACGGTGGGGGCTGGGAGGGCTGGGCCTCAGCCGGCCACGGGAGCGCGTTCCAGCCGACGTTCGGTAGCGCCCTTACGGTATTAGCGGAAAGGGGCGAAACGGCGATGGCCCTAGTCTGGGCGGTTCTGCGGCCGGCGCCCGCTTGGGGTCCCTAATCACTGTGAGTTGGAACCAGCTTGTGGAGTGGCTGAAACGGCTCGAAACCCTACGCGAATGCGTTCAGGCAGGCGCGGGAACATGGCCTAACCCCTTGAATTGGTGATCCGTTCTATATCCCAACGTTGTATGGAACCATATTGACTGGAACGTAGGGGCACACTATGCAGTTCTCCATTGCCTTCCCGGACGGCCAGACACTTTCCGACATGCCCACTTGCCGGGAGCTTATCGGAAACTCCGCCACTTCACATTGCATATGCCAGCGGCTACACCGAGCGCACAATCGTGGACCCGCAAACTGCTCCGGCCTGCTCCTTGTCAGCCAGGCATCGGACGAGCGTTTCCGGCTGGATTCAGCGATCTTCTCCCAGTGTTTTTCGAGATCGACGAGTGCGGATTGAAGGGACTATCCACCGATAACCGAAGGACCAGCGCAAAGCGCCCCAACTTCCAAAAGCGCCGTCATCCGCCCATGGGCAGGTGCTACCCCCTCTATAATGGCTCGGGGGATCGTATGCACATTGATGAAAACAAGATCTGTGTTCTCCGCCATTTCGAGGAGCTATGGAACAACGGCCAAGTCGATGGGTCGAAGATTTCTTCGCTGAGGGCTTCATGAACTTTGGCCGGCAGTATCAGGATGCTCGACCAATCGTGAAACACATTGTTCAGGTCTGGCGGACAGCGTTCCCGGACTTGCGCTTCACGGTGGATTTCATAGTGGCGGAAGGCGATCTGGTGATGTGCGAAGCGTCATTTCAGGGAACACATCTGGGAGAATTTCCACTACTGATTCCGGCTTTTCAGGGACTAACTCTGGCTCCCAAAGGGAAGACATTCAAGGTGAAGCACATTCACCGCTTTCGGCTGAAGGAAGGGAAAATCATCGAGCACTTTGCCGTGCGGGACGACCTGGGGATGTTTCAGCAACTGGACCAGCTAGGCGCCCTCAGTGGGTAGCCGTCGATTAGTTGGTTCTCAGTCGCGTTATAGTTGGCATCCGGAAGTTGGCCACTTCTAGAGGTGCCCCCATTCTGGCCCGCGATTTCAGGGTATCGGTTGGCGAGCAGCGCTTCAAAACGCCTTTGACCCGACGCGCCGTCGCGGAGAACGAAATCGCTCATCAGTCCTGTCGTAATTGACGGCGCGCCAGCGCGGCGTCTGGTGAACGTCATTGTGCCTTCCGATAACGGCAAGAAAACGGCGTTACCATACATTGGCCCGGCTCGCGGTCCGACCGAACTGCGGAATGCCAATCACTCCCGTCATACGCCGATTGCGGAAACTGACAAGAACTAGCCAATCAGCTCGAGCAAGCCGTCTACCAACTGGTCCAGCATCTCCGGACCGAGTGCCACGATCCTCGTGCCAAGGCGACCGATGGAAATTGTCCGAATCTGCGAGATCTTCACCCATGAGGGTTTGGGCATCATGTCCGGCGGAAGCGCCATGGTCAACGGGAATCCGGCTTTCTGCGCTTGACTTGTAATCGCCATCGCGATCACGGTTTCGGACTTCCTGTTGAACAGGTCGTGGCTCAGAATAAGGACAGGCCGCAACCCGGCCTGCTCGCGGCCTCGGACGGGGTTCAGGTCTGCCCAGTAGACTTCGCCTCTCAATATTTGGGCCAAGCTTGGTCTCCCAGACCCTGTTCAGCCAACTGCATTTCTTCTTTGGGGTCGATTTTGGCGAGCTCGCGAGCGAGCCGGGTCCGCTTCTCGCGCTCACTCAATAAGTTCACGGCCGATTGGAGCGCCCGGCTGCGGTTCGGGTACCTGCCCTCCCGGACCCAGCGGTCGAGGTCCGCGACCGTCCTTTGATCCAAGGTGACAGCAATTTTCTGCACCATGCCCTGAGTATGACAAAATATCCTACTCTGCCGCAACCCATTTAATGATCGTGGGCGATAGACGGCGTTAGCGGAAACTTGCCTCCGCGATGGGGGCACTTCATGCAGCCTCCACGATACGTTGGATCGTCATGACGCTGACCCCAGTCTCGGCGGCAATGGTGCGTAAACTCAGACCCTTCTCCCGCAGCGGCAGGACGCGCGCAGGCCGCACCGCAGCCTTGGGGCGTCCCAATACCTTACCTTGAGCCTTCGCGCGACTCAGGCCAGCTTGCACGCGCTCAGATAGCCTAACGCGCCCCTGTTTGGCGATAGCTGCCAGGATCGCAAGCACAGCATCCCTGAATGGGCCGATGGAGCGCAGGTATTCCGCACGGTAGCTGAACCACTTCACGCCATGGGACGTCAGCGCTCTGAGGTGCTGGAGGGTTTCCAGAACGCCTTCGCGGGAGAAGCGGTCCAGCGACTAGAACAGCACCATGTCAGAACTCTTTAGGGTATGGTGCTCCAATCATTTTGCGGAATGCGGGACGGTCTGCTGTTTTGGCGGATGCCTTGTTCTCACCAAAATGTGACTGTGTTTGCCGCTCCTCTGAGCTCGACGCGACTAAGGTTTTGGTACACCCGTCGTGCCCAGGCTTGGGGCTTTAATTCGCGTCGCTGGGCGGCGTGCCACCGGCCGCCAGGAGCGGCGCATCCTTGACGACCGCATGGATGAGCGCGGCGGGACTGATATACTCGGAGCAGCAGGCGGCAATGGAAAGGTCCCCTGATCCCTGTCACGACTTCTACGCTAATCCTACAGTGGATGAATTGATCGCCCAACAGCGAATAGAGCCGATTCGCGATCCTACGATTCTGCTGGGCGACTTTTGGCCCGAAGACGAGCCAATCGAGGAATTCCTGGCCGCCCTTCGGCGGTGGCGTGGGCATGACAAATCCGATCGCGCCGCATGAGCACGATCGTCGTAGACACCGATGTTGTGTCCTTTGTCTTCAAGAACCATCCGACCGCGACGGAGTACCTGCCCGACCTGATTGATCGAATCCCGATCATCTCGTTCATGACGGTCGCGGAGTTGGACCGCTGGGCTCTTGAAGCTCGTTGGGGGGTGGCGCGGCGAACACGACTGCAGGAGTACCTTGAACGCTTCGTCGTCTTTCCATACGATCGTGGACTGTGCACGAAGTGGGCAGAAGTGACCGTTGCAGCTCAATCCGGCGGAAGACGGATCGAATGCGCCGATGCCTGTGGGCGCCGCCACGGCGCTGCTGTCGCGTGCGCCGCTACTCACCCACAATCGCTGGGATTATCTCAGCGTACCTGGTCTCGCGCTGATCTCCCACGCGGGCTGACCTTGGGTGCGTCGATCTAAGATACGTCTGTCCCCTACAGACCCAGCCCAACCCAGCCGATACATACTCGGCCCCTTATGCCCGCCTCCATCGAACTGGATCGCCCCGCGCGGCAGGAGTCCTACCTCCAGTACGGGAGCAGTTTCGTCGACCGCCTCCGCACGCGCCTGGTGCAGCGCGAAATCCTGAAGCGCCTCCCGCGGGCCGGCAGTCTCCGCGTCCTGGACCTCGGCTGCGGCTACCACGCCACCTGCCTGAAAGCCATCCTGAAAGCCACCGGCGATCGCCTGATCGAAGGCGTCGGTGTGGACTTCAACGTCAGCGAGGAAAGCCGCCGCCATCCGCGTTTGAATTTCGTTATTTCGTCGGTCGAAGAAGCCCTGCCCGAACTGCCCGAGAACGCTTTCGAGGCGGTGCTGTTCGTCTCGGTCCTGGAACACCTTTGGGATCCGATTCAATCCTTGGGCAAATGTTTCCGTGTGCTGAAGCCCGGCGGCCGGCTCCTGGTCAACGTCCCTACCTGGTATGCCAAGCCGATCCTCGAAATGTCCGCGTTCAAACTGGGGGCCAGCCCGGCATGCGAGATGGACGATCACAAGATGTACTACTCGAAGCGGGACCTCTGGCCACTGCTGGTTCGCGCCGGCTTCAAGCCTAGCCGCATCCGCCTGCAGTACCGCAAGTTATGCATGATTCTAATCGCTACGGCCATCAAGCAGTAGACGACTGGGACCGCCACTGGCTGGACTTCAGCGCCGCAGCGGACCTGTCGCCCGCTACGCGCTACCGCCGCCGGCTGGCGTTGCAGCTCCTTGGCAATGACGCTGGCGTCGCTCCGGATGGCGCCGCCGTGCGCATGCTGGAGATCGGCAGCGGCGCCGGCCAGTTCGCCGAAGAGTTCCTGGCGCAGGCGCCGCGCGCGCAGTTCCTGGGTCTGGAATTGAGCCGCACCGGAGCCGACATTGCCTCGCGCCGCGTGCCTGCCGCACGCTTCCTGCAACGCGATTTGCTGGCTCCCATTGGGACCGGCTGCAGCCTGCCGGAGGGCCTCGATTTCCGCGCCACGCACGCCCTCTGTTCGGACGTGCTGGAGCATCTTGACGATCCGGGCTTTCTGCTGCGTCACGCCGCCGCATACATGGCGCCCGGATGCAAGCTGGTGGTCACGGTGCCGGGCGGCTGGCACAGCGCTTTCTACACCCACATTGGTCACCGCCGCCACTACACCCCTGCGCAACTGAGCACCCTGCTCGAAAGCGCCGGCTTCGCCGTGGAGCGCGCTTGGGCCGCCGGCTTTCCCTTTTTCAATCTCTACCGCATGCTAGTCACGCTCCGTGGACAGGCGCTCATCGCTGAAGCGGCCCGCGGGCCTTCGCTGCTCATGCGGGCCGCCGGCGCGATCTTCGATGCGCTGTTCCGCCTGAACCTGATCAACGTGTGGGGTTGGCAGACGGTGGCAGTCGCCCGCTATCGCAGCCGGTAAGCCGCGACTCATAAAAAGCCGCCTCACCTCTCGGCCGTCTCGAATCCCAGGCGCCAGCCAAGTTTCTGGGAATCGAACCACGAAATCTTCATGCCGAACCAGCGCGTTTCGGAAGCCGCCTGATAGCGGCCGCGCCGCTGCTCGAGCACAAACGCGCATGGCGCTTCGCCAAACTGCGCCAGACGCTGCGCCAGCCACGAGTCCGGAGTAAGCGGCTGCGCCAGCACTACAGGCACGCCGCCCAGCAGCGCCAGATGCGCTCCGAAGCCGCGATCCACCTGCTTGATGGCCGGCGGGGTGCCGTAAGCCTGGCTATAGCGCTTCACCGACGCATCCAAATCGCGCACCGCGATCACTACCTTGGTCACGCCTCCGAAATTCTTGTTCAGCGGCTTGCCCTGCGGAAAAGCGCGCTGTTCCCGCGGCGTGAAGTCGTGAATCAGAAACGGAAAAAACGTGCCGTTCGGCTCCGTGCCCACCTGCGCAGTCTCCCAATCGAGGCGCACGCCGTCCGGCCGTTGCCGCCCATTCCGTACCGGAGCCGAGACCGCGATACCCGCCGCCCGCAGCCGCCCCACCTCGGCCGCCACATCCTGCTCGCGCACGGCCCATGCGCAAGGCCCGCTGTTCGCCTGCATGAACTTGGTCCACGGCTGGCGTGCCAGCGCTTGCGCATCGGCGTTCGCCTGCGGCGCCATCAATTCCAGATACGATCCGTCCGGAAAGCTGACCAGGGCCATTTCGGTGGCCCCGTTGCTGTGCGGTCCCCCATAAACCGTCTCGATCCCGATCGCCGCCAGATTAGCCTGCAGTTGTTTCAGGCTGCTCCCGGCGGCGGTAACGTGGTCAACCTTCAGATCGGCGGCGGCCAGCGCGGCCGCGTACAAAACCAGCACCAAAACAATGCGCATAAGCCGATTGTAAAAGGATGCGTGGCCGCGTGCCGGCATCGTCGCATCCGATGCCTGTGTTTGATTCCGCGGGCAATAAACAATATAATAAGGTCTGAAAGATTTATATGGAATCCAATTCCCGCCGTTCCTTTCTCCAACTGGCTGCCACGTTGGGCGCGCTGGCGCCGGCCGCCGGTAAAGCAGCCGCCCAACCCGCGGCGCCGCTGCTGCCAACCGTCAAATTCGGCAAATTCGACGTCACCCGCCTGATCGTCGGCTCGAACCCGTTCTACGGCTACTCGCACTTCAACCACACCATGGACCAGCTCATGCGCGAGTGGTATACCCAGGACCGCAAAATGGAAGTCCTGCACGCCTGCGAACGGAACGGTATCAATACCTGGCAATTGCATTACAACGACCAGCCGGTCGAAGATTTCAAACGCTATCGCGCCGAGGGCGGTAAGATGCATCTCGTGCTGCTGGCCGACTTCGCCCTGATGAAGGACCCCAAACTCCTGCCCGAGGTAGCCAAACTTGGCCCGTTGGCGATTGGGCACCACGGCAACCGCACCGACGAGCGCTTTCGCAACGGCGAAAAAGGCAAAATCAGGGACTTCCTCAAAGCCGTGCGCGACACCGGCGCAATGGTGGGCCTCTCCACGCATAACCCGGCAGTCATCGACACGGCCGAGGGCGAAGGCTGGGACGTCGACTACTACCAGTGCTGCCTCTATCGCGTCTCGCGAACCCCCGAAGAGGCGCGCGCGGAGTTCGGCGAGTCGCCCATCGGCGAGACGTTCATGGAGAAAGATCCCGAGCGTATGTGCCGCATGATCCGCCAGACCAGGAAGCCCTGCCTGGCGTTCAAGCTGTTCGGCGCCGGGCGCGCCAGCGGCTCCCCCGAAGAGGTCGAGCGCGCCTTCCGCTTTGCGCTGGGCGGCATCAAACCTACCGACGCCGTGATTGTCGGAATGTACCCGCGGTTCAAAGACGAAGTGCGCGAAAACACCGGACTGGTGCGGCGCATTCTGACCACGTAGGTCCCGGCCTGTCCAACTATGGCCGTCGGACGAACGTCCCCTTATCGGCGTTCGGATCCATCGTCATCCGGAACTCGCCCGTCCTCGCCGTATCGACGAACTCCATGATCACGTTGCTGCCAACATCCTTGATCGAGTGATAGAGCCACTCCTCAGTCGGGGCGTTGGTCGCTTCGAGATTCAATCCGCCCGGCTGGCCATCAGTATGAAACTCAATTTCATCCGGCGGGCCGAACGTGATGTAAATGCGGCCGCGATCGGTTTTCCATCCTGGAACAGCCTGCCACCCATAGTGCATGACCGCAAAGCCAATACGCCGGTAGTGTTCGTTCCTGAATGCGTTATCTGGACCGCCCGGCGTGGGATTGCGGCGATCCCAGAACTGCTTGATGAAATGTTCGCGCTCGGGGTCGGTCTTGAGACTCAGGAAAGCGGTACGCTCGCGGCCGTCGATGATGTAGACGACGTCCTCGTTGAGCCAGCTGGCGTATCGGTCGACCTTCGCCTGTGGCTCTGCCGGCGTGGCCGGACTCTGCGCTTGCCACGCGGCCATCGCGCCTACCGCGGCGATCATCAATATGCCGGCAGAGAATACCGGCGCTAAAGCCGAAGCTTTCGGTTGGTAAAGTAAACGGTGAATTCGTTTCATAAGGCTCCCTCCTGTTGCCGCCAGCACGGTTTCATTCGCCGGCCAGCGAGTTTGCTCCAAAGCAGCCAGTGCGGCGGCGTAATCATGCGCGTCGCCGCTGGCGGCCACCACCAGATCGTCACAACACTTTTCGCGCTCGGCGCGGATCACGCCGGACATCCACCAGATCGCCGGGTGATAGAAAAGGAAGCTTTCCACCACCGTTTCGAGCAGGTTCGCCAGGTAGTCGTGGCGGCGGATATGCGCCAGTTCGTGCATCAGGATCGCTTCCACCTGGCTGGCAGGCATCCCGGCCAGCAGACCCACGGGCGCCAGAATCACCGGGCGCACATAGCCGATGACTACCGGCACATCGGCGAGACACGTCTCGAGCAGTGCGACCGGCTTCGAGAGCCGCAGCCGCGCGCGGAGTTGGTCGAGCCGTTGGGGCCACGGATCGGGTGCGCTGCAGACGCCTCGCCGGCGCAAGCGCCCCGCGGCCATCCAACCGGCGGCGCTGCGCAGTTGAAGGAGCAACACGCCCAACATCCAGAAGGGCGCCAGCCACGGCGGCAGATCCACCACGCGGAAGGGCGCTCGCACACCCGGCGACGCTTGGCTGCTGTCCAAAGCCGCGCGCGGGATCGTGTGCGCTACGGCCGAGGCGCTCCCCTTCTCCCGCGGCGCGAGGACACAAAAGGTGATGGCGAACGCCGCCAGCACGCCGACCATCGCCGCACAGGCGCATGCATAACGCGCGCGCGGCGAGCGCATGACGAGCAGCGCCGCCAGCAGGACGAGCGCGGCCAGCGCGCCTTCCCACAGCGAGTGAAACAGGGTCCAGCCGAGAGCCTTGGCCAGCGGCGTTTCGACCAAGTGTGCAATGGTGGTCATCGTGTCCCCTTTTGATATTCGTCCAGCAGGCCGCGCAGCTCCGCCAACTCCTTTTTCGAGGTCTTCCGGGCGGATAGCGCTCCCAACAACAAGCCTCTGGCGGATCCATCAAACGCGCGGTGCAGCAGGTCGCCCGCGAGCTGCCGTTGGGTCCATTCGCGGGGCCGCGCGGGCGAGTAAACATGCGACCGCTGCCTCTCGTCGCGGCGGACCAGGCCTTTCTCGGCCATCACCTGCAACTGCTTGAGCACGGTGGTGTACTGCGCCGGTTTGCGTCCGGCGATCACTTCGTGCACGTCGCGGACGGTGCTGGGCCCGCGGCTCCACAGTACAGTCAGGATTTCCAATTCTGCGTCGGTGGGTCTGGGTGGGCCTTCAGACATATACGACGACTATACTACGATGTTAATCGTATGTCAAGACGTGGGGAGGCCCGCGGCGGCCGGCAGCGCAGCGACAGATAGAATGCGATTGAGGGTTTCATGCGGACAGCCCTTCCGCGGTCTGCCCGGTTCGTTCGATCAGGTCCAGCCACGCCTCGGCCTCCGCGCCCGGCAGATCGTTTAGCGCAGGCTGCCACGCCGCGCTGAAGGACTCCACTCCCGCCAGGCCCCAGCTCTTCGAACTCGGGCGCAAACAGCGCGCGAAATTCTGCATACGTGGACAGGTGCGCGAAGCCGATGGGCGGCGCATGTTCCGGATCCAGATTGCCGTCGCTCAGGTATTGCTCGTGGAAGCTTTTCCGCTCGCAGCAGCCCGCCGGGCTTCAGCATGCGGGCCGCTTCGGTCACCGCACGCCGCCGTGCTTTCATCTCGCAAAGGTGATACAGGGGTCCCAGCATCAATACGATATCGAACGCGCCGGCGCCAAACCGCCTAGACGCGTCGCGGACTCCCCGGCGATGCCGGCGATGAACTGGCCCAGCCCAGCGGCGCGCAAGCGTGCCGCGGCCGCCTCCACGTGCCGCGCCGACACATCCACGGGTCGCAGCCGGCAGCCCTTCCGCCAGATATTCCGAATAGATCCCGCCTCCCACGCCGATCTCGGCGACCTCGGCATTTGCCGGCGCCAGCCGCTTCAGACTCTCCTCATTTGTCATCCCGGTCGGATCAGCCGGGCGCCGCCATCCGTTGGTCCAGATGCGCGAGCACCTTCGGCCATGCGTCCTGGTGGCGGTTCTTGGATTCCTCGTCGGGAAAGCCGGCGTGCTGCAGCCGGAGTTGCGTCCCGCTTCCGTCGCGCATGAGTTCAACGGTCACTACGGTTTCGGCCCCCTTCGTTGCGGCCGTGACCCAAGTCAATTCGACGAGCTGATCGCGTTCCAGCCTGAGAAAGCGCCCGTAGTGCGGATGGCGCATTCCCTCGAACCGCGTCTCGAAATAGAACACGCCGTCGATCGCCGCCTTCATCAACACCGACCCGGCCTCGGCAAACCAGCGATCGAACTGCTCCGTCCACGCCCGGAAGAGTACCTCGGGGGGCGCCGTCATCGCGCGCTGCACCCGCAGCCGAAGCGGCCTCTGTGATAAATCCGGCAATGCGATCGCCGTCATTCTTCTATCTCCTGACCTCCGGCCTTTGTATCACGTCCGTCCCTACATACGGACGCAACACCTCCGGCACCAATACGCTACCGTCTTTCTGCTGATAGTTCTCCACGATGGCCACCCAGGTACGGCCCACCGCCAGGCCGCTGCCGTTCAGCGTGTGCGCGAATTCGCTCTTGCCCTTGGCCGGCTTGAACCGGATGGACGCCCGCCGCGCCTGAAAAGCCTCGTAGTTCGAGCAGGACGAAATCTCCTTGTAGCCGTTCTGTCCTGGTAGCCACACTTCGATGTCATAAGTCTTCGCGGCGGAAAAGCTGGTATCGCCGGTCGAGAGCACCACCGTCCTGAAAGGCAGCCCCAGCCGCCGCAGGATATCTTCGGCGTCCGCCGTCAGCTTCTCCAACTCATCGTAACTGTGGTCCGGATGTGCGAATTTGACCAGCTCCACTTTCTGGAACTGGTGCTGCCGGATAATGCCGCGCACATCCCGCCCGTAAGATCCCGCCTCGCTGCGGAAGCACGGCGTGTAGGCGCATAGCTTTATGGGCAGCCGATCGCCCTCCAGCGTTTCGTTCCGATACAGATTGGTTACAGGAACCTCCGCCGTGGGAATCAGATAGTAGTCCGTGTTCTCGAGCTTGAACAGATCCTGCGCGAATTTGGGCAATTGACCCGTACCGAAGAGACTGTCCGCATTCACTATGAACGGCGGCAGCACCTCGGTATAGCCGTGCTCGCGCGTGTGCACGTCGAGCATGAAGTTGATTAGCGCGCGCTCCAGTTTGGCGCCCTGGCCCCAATACACCGCGAAGCGCGCGCCAGTCACTTTCGCCGCGCGCTCCAGGTCCAGTATGCCCAGCTCCGGGCCGAGGTCCCAGTGCGCTTTAGGCTCGAAGTCGAACTGGCGAGGTTCGCCCACGCGCCGGATTTCCACGTTGTCCGCCTCGCTGGTTCCCACCGGCACGGACTCGTGGGGCACATTCGGAATCCCTTCGAGCATCTTGCGAAAGGACTCCCCGGCCGCCTTCTCCTCTTGCTCCAGCAACGCGATCCGCTCGCCGATAGCCCGCACTTGCTGTTGTCTCTCGGTGGTGTCGACGCCTTCCCGGCGCAGTTTGCCAATCTCGGCGGTTTCCGCGTTGCGGAGTGCCTTCAACTGCTCCGATTGCGCAATAGCGGCGCGCCGGCGCTTGTCCAACTCCCGGTAACCATCCAGGTCGGGCGGATTGCTGCGCGTCTGCAGCCGCTCGGCAATGCGGTCGAAGTTCGCTCGAAACCAGGCCAGGTCGTACATTTATCCATGCTACCAGGGGAAGCTCGACACCTTTCAGCACTACCAGCTAGTCATCACAATCCGCTCTCCATCCGGGGTAGCAGCGCACGTAGGAACATGACCAGGGTGCCGCGCACCATCTCGCCGGTCTCCAACACTTCGGCATGATCGATCTTTTGCGGCAGGATGCCGGCGGCCATATTCGTCACACAGGAGACGCCCAGCGCACGCATGCCCATGTGATTCGCCACGATCGCTTCCGGCACGGTAGACATCCCCACCAGATCGGCCCCGATAGTCCTCAGGTAGCGGATTTCAGCGGGAGTCTCATAGCTCGGCCCCAAGACGGACGCGTAAACGCCCTCCGCGAGCCGGATGCCGAGTTCGCTGCCCACCTCGTGCGCCAGCGTGCGCAGACTGAGCGAATAGGCTTCCGACATATCGGGAAAACGCGGACCAAAAGCGTCGTCATTCGGACCCACCAGAGGGTTCGATCCCTGCAGATTGATGTGATCGGAGATGAGCACCAGCCCGCCGCGCTCCAATTCCAGGTTAATGCCGCCGGCTGCGTTCGTGAATACGATGGACCGCACGCCCAGCGATCCTAAAACGCGCACACCAAAGGTGACTTGCGCCGCTGTGTAACCCTCGTAGAGGTGCACGCGGCCCGCCATCGCGACGACCTCCAGCTCACCCAGCTTGCCAAACACGAGCTTGCCCGCATGCCCGATGGCAGTCGAGCAGGGCCAGCCATTAATTTCGGCGTAAGGGATTTCCGTCCGGTCCGAGAGTTCATCGGCGAACGCGCCCAATCCGCTGCCCAGCACCACTGCCACCCGCGGCCTGAGCGCCGTTTGCGATTCCAGAAACTGAACGGCGGCATTGGTTACAGGGTTGCCCACAGCCTTTTGTAACCTCAACTCATTTTCCATCGCTGCCGTCCGTTGACTAAATATGGCATGGCATCATGGCCTCAGTTCGGCGTGATATTGAGCAGCACCATAATGCCGCCGCTGCTGTCCGGTGAAACGATATCCGGCATGGTGGTTGGCTGCCCGTGCAGATTCTCCAGCAGAATCTGCCCCGAACCGCTGCCTAATCCCATGTCGTTATGGGCGCAAACGTGCCGTTTCCCAACCCGTATGCTATTCCCAGGCTGCCGTCCGCGGGCAGCAGCAGATCGGGAATACCGTCGCCGTTCACATCCCCGATTGAGAGCATGCCGGTATCTGGTCCGGGGTAGACGACCTCCTGCCCTTGCTTGAATTCTCCCTTGCCGTTGCCCATGTACACCCACGCGGAGTTGTTCGCCGAGTTCCAAACCACCGCGTCCAGGTTTCCATTTCCAGTCAAATCAGACAGCAGCAGTCCCTGCGGCGTCCCTCCGCCACCGATGGTGCTTTGCACGAAGCCGCCTTGTTGATTGTTCAGCAGCAGGTAAATCCCAGCTCCCCCATCCCACTGCGTGAACATGACATCGGTATAGCCGTCATTGTTGACATCACCCGCTGCGATCCACGTGAACCCCATGGGCGGTGGATCTTGTGAGATCGGTTGTGGCGCCTGAAATGTTCCGTCTCCATTACCCAAAGCGTATTGGTTCGACGAGTCGGCCAAATCAAGCTTGCCGTCATGGTTAAAATCGCCAAATGCCAGAATGCCGGAGCCGATGGGCACAACGCTCGCCAGCGTGAACGTGGCGTCGCCGTTATTGAGATAAGCGCCCACTCCGTTTAAGCTGTTGGCGCCCACCACAATATCCTGATTCCCGCTGCCAGTCAGATCCCCGGCAATGGGGCATCCCGGACCCGACAGCGGGATGGTGGTTCCCGTGGTGTACGGGGAATTGGCGTTTCCGGTCCCGAGCAAAATCAGAATGCCATTGCCGGTTGGCACCGCCAAATCCGGCTTGCCGTCGCCATTGAAGTCGGCGGCAGCGGCACAGCTTCCAGCTCCGGGCTCCGAGATCCACTCGCCGTCCTCAAATGCGCCCTTGCCGTTGTTGAGCAGCACCGAGAAGGCCGAGTACTCCGCTGCCACAATGTCGAGCACGCCTTCCTCGTGCAATTCCGCCAGCACAACATTTTTCGGATCTTCCGAGTTTGCCACTGCGTGACACACCGGAGCAGCGAATTTTCCCTTCCCTTCGCCGAAGGCGATACAGCCGGCACTATTGACCAAGTCTGGAACGCCATCACCGTTGATATCGCCAATGGCAACCCCAACGCTCCCCGGCAGCGACACCTGGGTTTCCGAAAAGACCCCCTTTCCGTTGTTAAGAAACACGTAGACGTCGCCGTTTTTGGCACTCAGAATGACATCGGCGTATCCATTTTTCAGGAGCGACCCTTCGGCGATCCATTGGTTCGGAGATGGAATCTTATAGGTGGCCGTCGGCGCCTGAAAGGTGCCATTGCCGTTCCCGGGCACTAAAATAAACCCACTGATCGTGGTGATGGCCAAATCCAGATTCCCATCTCCAGTAAAATCCGCAGCTACTAGGAACTCATAAGCTAGACCACTCATCGGAATGAGTACACCTGGGTTAAAGACACCACCCCCCTGGCCCGTGAACAGCCAAATGCCACTCTCGCCCACGGTTACCGCATCAGGAATGCCGTCGCCGTTAAAATCGCCCACCGCTATGCCACCGATAGAGAAGTCTCCTGGTGTCGTATAAAGAACGGCCGGTTGGAACGTGCCGTCGCCGTTCCCGAACATTACGCCGATTCCATTAGGCGAGACGGCGGCGTTGACGGCGCCCGAAACAATTAGATCGATGTTGCCGTCCCCATTGAGATCAATGGGAATTGGCCCAACCATTACCCCCAGCCCAGAATTCGAGATAGGCCCCTGAGAGAAGGTCCCATGCCCATTTCCGAAGAACGTGCTGACATACGGGGGCAGTAATCCGACCACATCAGGATTATTGTCGTTGTTCACGTCTGCCACTGCGACCATGAAGGCATCGCCAGGGTAATCGCGTCGCGCGAAGAACTGGGCAGGCTTTCCGGCAGCCATGGCAATAGCCGTACCGCCTAACAAGAACATCAATGCGCTTCTCATGACAGCCTCCAAACGTTCCTTACAAGTTAGGGCGTCGGTATAGTAGGCGGAAGGCCGGGGGCCAATGCATTACAGCCGGCTTGAATAGTCCAACCACCCGCATTCCACGATCCGCTGTCGTCGAATGCATCATTGCCCATCTCGCGGTAGTTGCCGCCGCAGTCATAGAATTCAAATGGATCACAGCAGCATCCCCGCAATGCAGGCCGACATGAAGTTGGCCATGCTGCCCGCAGCCACAGCCTTCAACCCCAGCCGCGCCAGGTCGGATTTCCGACTGGGGGCAAGCGCGCCGATGCCGCCGATCTGGATGGCGATCGAGCTGAAATTGGCGAAGCCGCACAGCGCATAGGTGGCGATGGTGAACGAGCGGGGATCGAGCTGCGATTTGAGGGGACCGAGTTGCAGGAAAGCCACGAATTCGTTCAGCACCAGCCGCGTGCCCAGCAGGTTGCCGATGGTGGAGGCGTCCTTCCACGACACACCCATGAGCCAGGCCAGCGGGGCAAAGACGACCGCGAAGATCTGCTGCATAGTCGCCGGAAGCCATCGCAGGCCGGGCAGCGTGTGCGCCCAGCCGAGGATGCCATTCAGCATGGCGATCAACGCCAGAAACGCGATCAGCATGGCGCCGATGTTCAAGGCCAGGCGCAGTCCGTCTCCGGCGCCCTGCGCGGCGGCGTCGATCACGTTGACCGCGGTTTTTTCAATCCGGACTTCCACGCGGCCTGCGGTTGCCGGCTTGTCCACTTCCGGGTAGAAGATCTTGGCGAGCATGATGGTGGCGGGCGCGGTCATGATGACGGCTGTGAGCAGATGCTCGATGCTCACACCGGCGATTTTCACGTAGGCGGCCATCACCGCTCCCGAAACGTGCGCCATGCCGCTGGTCATGATGGTGAACAACTCGGACTGCGTCATGCCGGCGATGAAAGGCTTGATGGTGAGGGGCGCCTCGGTCTGGCCCATGAAGATGCTGGCCGCGACATTAAGCGATTCGGCGCCGCTCGCCCCCATGACCTTTTGCATTACGATGGCCATGCCTTTGACCACGACTTGCATGACGCCCAGGTAATAGAGGATAGCGAAGAACGAAGCGATGAAGATGACGATGGGCAGAACCTGGAACGCGAACACGACGCCGAAGGGTCCGGACTTGATGCCCAGGGGTCCGAAGACGAAGTTGCTGCCCGCCTCGGCATAGTTCAGCATGGCGTTGACGCCCAC
>DATKFU010000385.1:0-3241 GCA_035511215.1 Bryobacteraceae bacterium
AATACCCACAGAAAATACAGCGGTTGTAGTCGATGTTGTAGACCTTGGCATAACGCTCGCCGCCGCTGATGCGCACCTTATCGGTGTTTTCGGCGGCTTCGATGTAGATACAGTTCGAAGGGCACGCGGCCGCGCATAGAAAACACGCTACGCACTTCTCCATGCCGTTCACGTCGCGCTGCAAAACGTGTACGCCCCGGTAGCGTTCCTCGAGTTTGGCCGGCCCATCCGGATAGTTCTCCGTCACCGTGGGAGACATCATCTCCTTAAAGGTGACACCCATGCCTTTGGCGATTCCGGCCGCCGAACCCAGTATCTCGTCGAATGTATTGGCCATGCGATTTCTTTCGTTGTCCAGTGGCTCCCGCCGGGAGCTTAGTTCTTCGACCCTCAACCCGCCTTCCACTCCGGCACGTTTTCGCCCGGACGGAACGGATCCACCCCCGCCTGGCCGGCCATCGCCAGGAATTCCCTCTTCACGAATCCTTCCAGACTCCACGCAATGGCGCCATCGCGCTCCACCAGAAACATCGAAGGCACATGCGACAGGCCGTACGCGTTGCTGGCCGGATAGCCGCTCTCCTCGGTATCGAGCAGCATGGGGAAACTGGTCCCGAACTCCACGGCGAACTCCTGGGTGGTCTCGGCGTCGTCCTGCGAGACGCCGTAGATTTCCAGCGATCCCGGCGTGCGGCCGCGGTGAATACGCTCCAGAAAAGGCAGTGTCATCTGGCACACCGGACAAGTGGATTTGAAGAACGCCAGCAGCACCGGCCCGGCCCGCAGCAACTTGCCTAGGTCGGCGGTCCCCCGCAAACTCCCGTTCTCCAACCGCGCCAGGCTGAAATCCGGCGCGCGATGTCCGGCGCGCAACAGCTCATTCTGCCTGGCTGCTCCCATGTAATCCAGTTTACCTTGCCACGAGGTTCCAGTGCAGGTTGTGCGCATCATTGCCCATCGTGGCCGTGCATCTTCTGCCCGCATGTGACGGCCGGGCGACACTGCTTCCCACGCAATTGCTGATAACAAACGCGCTAGCCTCTGGAAGCCAGCTTGCTCTTTGCCTCGGCATGCAGGTTCCAAGGAGTGGCTCGAATTTGCCGGCCGCGAAAATTACTGGACAGGGCCTAACGTCCATCGCGATCCTGGTGGCTCTCCTTTGGACCTGCGTCATCGGCGAGCGCGTCATCCTCGGGCGCGCCAACGCCAGAGCCGCGCAAGTGGTGCGCGCCATGCGCGACTTGCGGTCGAAGACCCGGCGGGAGCCTGCCGCCACGCCCGTGCGGCGGCCTCAGCGGCGCTTGCACAGCGAACTGGGCTGATCGAGTAACTCGGCGTGATTCCGGGTAAAATCGAGACGTGCGCCATTTTGGGGCGATAATCGTCCTCATCGTGTCTACCTTCTTCACCGCCGGATGCGGCACGCCCGAAAACGATTTTTCAAAACTGTCCGAGGAATTCGTCTACTCCACGCTGGCTTTTTCGCCCATCGCGGCTACTGCCGCGGGCTTGCACAATTACCGCGGACAGAACCTCGACGAACAGATCGACGACGTGAGTCCAGCATCCTTCGATAAACAACGCCGATATTACAGGCGGCTTCGGGATCGCCTGCAAAACGAAGTGAAACCGGATGCCCTATCGGCGGAATCCCGCGCCGATTTTCATATCGTTCAGAGCCAGGTTGACCTTGCGCTGCTCGATCTGGACGAAACCGAGAGCTATCTGCATAACCCCACCGTGTACGTCGAAATGGTAGGCAACGCGCTGTTTACCCCCTTTACGCTGGCATACGCGCCGCTGCCGGTGCGCGTGGGGCACATCGTCCGGCGGCTCCAGGGATTGCCCTTGCTCCTCGATCAGGCCCGCAACAATCTGATTTCGTCCCCGGACATCTGGACCAAGGTGGCCGGCCAGGAAAACGAAGGCAATATTGCGCTGGTCGACAAGACTATTCGCGCTGCCGTGCCCGCCAGCCAGCGCGCCGAATTCGACCGTGCGGCGGGCCCCGCCCTGGATGCCCTGCGCACTTTTCAGAATTTCCTGCAGCGTAGCCTGGCGGTGCGCAACGATTGTGACTGGCGTTTGGAGCGCGACCGGTATACCCGCAAGTTCCGATATGCGCTGGCGACCGGCTCGGACCCCTCCGATGTCTTGCAGTCCGCCGAGCGCAGCCTGCAGGAAGTGCGCGCGCGCATGCTGGCCGTGGCTCTTCCGCTGCACCACCTGCTCTTTCCGAGCCATGCGGACCATGCGGACCTGGCCGGCTCCGCGCGCGAGAACCAAGTGATTTCGGAGGTGCTTGACCGCATCGCCAGCCGCCACTCGACACCCGGGTCGTTTGTGGACGATGCCAGGCGCGATCTGGACGAAGCCCGCGACTTTGTCGCGCGGAAAGGCCTGCTCACGCTTCCGCCGCGCGCGAACCTGCAGGTGATTCCTACTCCGGAATTCATGCGCGGCATCTATGCGGTGGGCGGCTTCAACCCGGCGCCGCCGCTTGAGCCGCAACTTGGCGCATTCTATTGGATCACGCCCATACCCGCCGAATGGGACCAGTCCCGCATCGACTCCAAGCTGCGCGAATACAACTTCTACAAGCTTAAACTGCTGACCCTGCATGAAGCGATTCCCGGCCACTACGTGCAATTCGAGTACGCCAACGCCATCCAACCCGCCAGGCGCCGCCTGCTGCGCGCGCTCTATGGCAACACACCCTACATCGAAGGCTGGGCGCAGTATGCCACGCAAACCATGCTGGACGAGGGTTTCCTCGATAACTCGCCCGAACTGCGGCTCACTTTCCAAAAGGAAGAACTGCGCGTGATTGCCAACGCCATCCTGGACATCCGCCTGCAAATGCTGAATATGACGGACCGGGAAGCGCTGGAACTGATGCAGAAGGAGACCTTTCAGGAAGCCGAGGAAGCCACCGCGAAACTACAGCGGGCCAAGCTCTCGTCGGCGCAATTGCCGGCCTACTTTGTCGGATGGCGCGGATGGCTGGCGGTGCGCGACAAATACCGGCAGGCCAAAGGATCCGCGTTCCGGCTGCCGGATTTCCACGATGCGGCCCTCAAGCAGGGCGCGGTGCCGCTGACGGAACTGGCTCCGCTCCTGCCCTGATGCCGAACAGATGTCTTAGTTGTCTTATATAATAATTATCAAAGGAAACATCGCGCGGGATGCCAGAAAATAACCGCGGGTTCAACCCGATATCCTGGATGCGCGATCTGGCGTT
>DATKFU010000386.1:0-10834 GCA_035511215.1 Bryobacteraceae bacterium
GGGGGAAGTATCCGGGTCTGGAGAACAGCCCGTATCACGAGCTATCGAAGAAATACCTGCCGCTCGGCTGCGGCTCCATCCTGACGTTCGGTATCAAGGGCGGCGAGGCTGCGGGACGCCGCTTCATCGATTCCGTGCAGCTCTTTTCGCACCTGGCCAACATCGGCGACTCCAAGAGTCTGGTGATTCATCCGGCATCCACTACGCACCAGCAGTTGAACGACGAGCAGCAACTTGCGGCGGGCATCACTAAAGACCTGGTGCGCCTGTCCACGGGCATCGAAGACGTCGAAGACATCGTCTGGGATCTGGACCAGGCGCTCAAAGCCTCGCAGGAAGGATGAGCGGCGAAGTCGGCAGCACTTCGCCGGTACTGGCCACGCGCTTCGCCACCACGGCGCAGCAGCACCTGTGCATTCTGAAGCGATACAAGCGCATCGCCATGGTGGGGCTCTCGGGGAATCCGTACCGTCCGAGCCATTTCGCCGCGCTGTATATGAAGGCGGCGGGCTACCGGATATTTCCGGTGAACCCGCGCGAACGGGAGATCCTGGGCAGCCGCTCGTATGCGACGCTGGCCGAAGTGCCGCAGCCGGTGGAGATCGTGGATATCTTCCGCGAGTCGTCCGCCGTGCCGGGCATCGTGGAAGAAGCCATCGCGGCGGGGGCCAAAGTCGTCTGGATGCAGCTTGGCGTGATCCACGAGCAGGCCGCCGCGCGCGCTTTGGACGCGGGCTTGGAAGTGGTGATGGACCGCTGCGTCAAGATCGAGCACGCGCGCTTCTTCGGCGGCCTGAGTACGCTAGGGCTGAATGCGGGCGTGCTGTCGGCGCGGAAGCGGAATTAGACTGGCGGGCGCGAAGGCGGCAGACCACGAAAGGCGATGGTCTGCCCCACCACAATGAACAGTACTAGACTTACGTTGGCGGGGCCACGCAGATCCCCGCCCCATCGAAAGACGTCAGCCCACCTACGCTTACGGTCAAGTTCGATTGCACGGCGCCCGAGCAGGCCTGAGTGCCTACGGGTATCTGCGGCAGGGTGAAGTTGATCTGGTACAGTCCGGCAAACCCGGGTGCCAGCCCGGAATAAACTGGACGGGGGAGAATGGGCGGCAAGGCGCCCGTGGGTTGTATGGGTTGGGTCGCCAACGAGTTCGGCCGGAAATTGAAATCGAGGGAGTATGTCTCGTACGTGGGCGTTGCAGTGGTTGCGGCCTGACCGGTCGGAATGGACGGAGCGGTCAACCCCAGACCGACCGCATAGGCGACCAGTGACTCGTTGCCCTGTGCCGGACTGGCCGCCGACACCAACGATCCATCGGCGTGCGTCACCAGCGGCGAACAAGGCAATCCATTCAACGGCGCGGATCCGCTGCCGCTCGGAAGCACGGTGTCGCAAGCGGTCAGAATGTGAACCTGATCCGCCACCGGAGTGAGATTGATCGGTGGCCCCGCGACGCCATTTGCGGTGATTGTCAACTGCGCCGGAATCAAAATTTCGCACGCCGGATTGGTGAAGACACACTGCGGCTCTATGTTGTAAGGAATCTGAACGGTAACCGCTGTCACGGAGGAGCAGAAGGTAGCCGCCGGGCAGCCGGAACCGGGGCGTACTTGCAATACCGGCGCTGGAATGCCCGAAACGGCGGCGCTGATATCGCCCTGGACGCTCCCTTCCACGAACAAGGTAATCAACTGTCCGGGCGCCGCGGCCATGGAGGGGTAACGGTAACCCATCCCGACGATGGTGTTGACGGATGCGCTCTGGGCGAATGCGCAGGGCGAGAGCGCCGCACCCAATGTAAGAAGTGTTACTAAGAATTTCATCACTTCGACCTTACTGGCATGATAACGCAGTGGCCGTGGCGGCGGTGACGATACCGGGGGGTGGCGGCCACGTTGCGCAGCCTGTGTGCCCGTGGTACTTCTGAGAGTGCATGGATGAGCTTTTGGCCGCCATTGCGGCGAAGAAGGAGCGGCTCGACAGGCTGCGGCCCGTGTCGCGGGAGGCGCTTGCCAATCTGGAGCACTACTACGATATCGAGCTTACTTACACCTCAAACGCCATTGAGGGCAACACGCTTAGCGCGGTCGAAACGACACTGGTGATTGAGCAGGGAGTGACCATCGGCGGCAAGCCGCTGAAGGATCATCTGGAAGCGCTCGACCACTACGATGCCATCCGCTATGTGCGCGAGCTTGCCCGCGAAACCACGCGCCTGTCGGAAATGGATGTGCGCAACTTACACAGGCTGGTTATGCAGCGTTCCCGGCCCGACATCGCCGGCAGGTATGCCGATCTTTCGCGCTACGTACGCACCGAAAGCGGGAGGCATGCGTTTCCAACCCCGGCGGAGATTCCCGCGCTGATGGGTGACTTCGGCGCGTGGCTGGGGACGTCGGCCAGTACCCCTGAAACGGCATTTACGGCACATCGGCGCCTGGTGGACATGCACCCGTTTAACGACGGCAACGGACGCACCGCCCGGCTGCTGATGAACCTGATTCTGATTCGTGCCGGGTATCCGCCTGTCGCGGTGCGCCCGGAGGACCGGCTGGACTATATTCGCAGCTTGCAGGGGGCGCAGGCGGGGCAAGGAAGCGAGAGCTTTAGCCGGCTGCTTTATCAGCGACTGGACGCAACGTTGGACGAGTACTTGAGCGCCTTCGAAGGGCCCTTGCCCCCGCCGACCCAAATTCTATGAAACGATAGAGGCGTGCGGAATGGCTTCTCCATCGGCGGAGCGATCTTGGTTCTCGCCTTGCCGCAATACTGTTCACTTTGGGTGGGGCAGACCATCGCCTTTCGTGGTCTGCCGCCTTCGCGAGCGCTGGCAGACGACATAAACCGATCGTCTGCCCCACAGAAACGCCAATAAGCGAACAAAAGTGAACAGTATTGCGCCTAGCTGGTGTTCGTCATACTCCGGCGTGAGCGAATTTGCGGCCAAGGGCGTGCTGAAGAGTCTGCAGGAGTTGCCGCCCGTGCGATACAAGCCAGCCGATCCGTCTGAGGCGGTAATGGATCCTTAGCGCGACGCGGCGCTAGGGCTGAGGTGAATGCGCCATACGCGCGGTAGCGCGCGTTGGGCGGCCTGCGAGGCCGCCGCAGGCTGAGAGCCTGCCCCACTGAATCATCGCACCAGGATCGCTTTGGTGTACGCGACATGGAACCCGTTGCGCTCGTAATTCCGCTGCGACACGGTGCCAGGCAGGGTAGACGCGGTGGCCAAGTCGCATCCCTCGGCAGCGGCCACACGCAAGCGTTCACGGATCAGCGCGGCCTGCAGACCCGCGCCGCGAAAGCCCAACATGGTGCTGTCCGCGAACAGCGTCGCCAGGCCGCCATGCACCGCCATCGCGCCGGCCGCGGCTGCCCGGCCGCCGCTAAACGCCAGATAGCAACGCGAGCCCGCCATATGCCAGATCGCGCGGCCCACATCCATCTCCTCCGGCGTGAGTTCATCCTTCTCCAGAAATCCGCGGCCCACCGTGCTTGTCCAGAGAAGTTCCTCCTCCACGCACGCCAGACGCGCTATGCCTGCCGGCGCGATCTCCGCCCCCGCCAGCAACCGCACCAGCACATTCAGGAATTCGGTCACGCGATAGCCGCGCTTCCCCAGTAGCTCGACCAGGGACGCATCCGCCAGCGGACATAGTTCCAAACTGGCCGCGGCTCCGCGCGACCGATAGAAGTCCTCAATCCGGTCCATTTCGGCCGCGCGCACCGCGCCGCGCATGCCGAGTCCCATCGCGTGCGTCAGCGGCGAGTCGACCCCAACGAAAATCGCGGAACCGCCGGCCACTTCGAGCACCGTAGCGCCCAGTTCCGGATTCAGCCGTTGATGCGCCTGGGCGCAGGCCACGCCGTCGAGGGCTTCCGCGGACTCCAGCCGCCGCGCTAAATCCATGCTCATATACGTGCTCATGTAAGTGAGACCGGCGGAAATCATGACGTTTCGCCCAGCGCCGCGAGGAAGTTGCGCGACCCCAAGAGCGACTGGCCGCCGTCGCACACGCAAATCGCGCCCGTGATGTATGCCGCGGCATCCGACGACAGGAACAGCGCCAGGTTGGCGATCTCGTCCTTGGTGGCGAAGCGCCCCAGCGGCACGCTGGCCATAGCCTGGCGGCGCGCCTCCGCGGTGGGCGCGAGGCGCCGCATGCCTTCGGTATCGTCCACGGGCCCGGGCGCAATCACGTTCACGCGCACGCCTGCCGCCGCCCATTCGATCGCCAGCGTCTTGGAAAACATGTCGATGCCCGCCTTGGCCGCGCACACGTGCGCCTGGTAAGCGATGGGCACGAACGCGTGCGTGGCCGAAATGGAGATCACGGCCGCGCCCGGCTTGCGCAGGTGCTCGTACGCCGCGCGGCAGGTGTTGAACGTGCCCAACAGATCGATATCGACGACGGCTTTGAATCCGTTGGCCGACATGTCCAGCACCGTCGCCGGAAAATTGCCCGCCGCGCCGCACACCAGGATGTCGATTGCGCCGAACGCCTCTCGCGTCTTGCGCAGGGCGCTCGCACATTCTTCGTAGTAGCGCACGTCGCCGGCGATTCCCAAGGCCGCGCCGCCCGCCGCGCGGATGCTTTCCGCCGCCCGGTCCAGCTTGTCCTGCTTGCGCCCCATCAGGCCAACGCTGGCGCCGTGCGCCGCAAAACGCTCCGCGATGCGCAGGTTGATTCCGCTGCCGCCGCCGGTGATGAACGCGACTTTGCCCTGCAACAGGTGGTCGCGAAATACCTCCGCCATTACGTCAGCCCTTGCTTCAGCCATGGTCCTACCTTTGGCCGCACGTTAGCACCCCGCGGGTGCCGAGGGCAATGGGTATAATCGGCACAGCATGCTTGTGGAGTTGCTGGTCGAAAATTATGCCGTCGTCGATCGCATCAGGGTGCGCTTCCATCCGGGGCTGAATCTGCTGACGGGGGAGACGGGCAGCGGCAAGTCCATCGTGGTGGATGCGTTCGGCCTGCTGCTGGGAGCCCGCGCTTCGCCAGAAACGATCCGCTCCGGCGCGGTCCGCGCGAGGGTGGCCGGCATTTTCGATGTGCGCGACCGCGCGGATGTGCGCGCCCTGCTGGATCCAGCGGGCATCGCGGTCGAGGATAGCGAACTGCTGGTGGAGCGCGAGATCCTGGCGGGCGGCAAGTCGCGCGCTTTCGTGGGCAGCCGCCCGGTGGCCGTCTCGCTACTGCGCGAACTGGCGCCGCTGCTGGGCGATATTCACGGACAACACGATCAGCAGCTTCTGTTTTCCGCCGACGCGCAGCGCGACATGTTGGATGCGTTTGCTTCGTCCGGCGAATTGCGCACCCAAATCGCGGAGATCCACGCGAGCTGGAAGGCGGCCGGCGCCGCACTCGAAACGCTGGAGCGCACCGAGCAGGAGAAGCTGCGCCTGTTGGACCTCTGGGAGTTCCAGCGGAAAGAGATCGAAGGCGCCGCGCCCTCCGCCGGCGAGGATGAAGCATTGGATGCCGAGCGCCGCGTGCTGCAGAACCTGGGCCGCTTGCAGGAGAACGCCGGCACCGCCTACGCCGCGCTTTACGATTCGCCGGAAGCCGCGCTGGCGCAGGTTCGCCTGGCCGCCAAACGCCTCGACGATGTGTGCCGCATCGATCCCTCGCTGGCCGGCCTGGGCGAATATCTTCAATCGGCGGAGGTGGCCATCAAGGAGGCGTCCTATGGGCTGCGCGATTATCTTTCGGGCCTGGAGGCGAATCCCGGCCGCCTGGAGGAGATCGAGAACCGCCTGGCGCTGCTCGACAAACTGAAACGGAAATACGGCGCATCGCTCGGCGAAGTGCTGGTGTTCCTGGCCGAGGTGCGCGCGCAGATCGAACAAGTGGAGCATGCGGGTGAGCGCATGGCCGAGCTGCGGGGTGAGCGCGAGCGCCTGGCGGGCGGTTACCAGCGGGCCGCGGGCGAGTTGACCGCGCTACGCACACGCGCCGCACGCAAGCTGGAGAAGGGGGTGGAGGCGGAACTGGCCTCGCTCGCCATGGAGCGCACGAAGTTCCGCATTCAGATCGCCGCGGCCCCCTGGTCGCCGTCCGGCGCCGACCGCGTCGAGTTCCTGGTTTCTCCGAACCTGGGCGAAGAGCCGAAGCCGCTGGAGAAGGTAGCGTCCGGCGGCGAAATCTCGCGCATCGCGCTGGCGCTGAAGACGTGCCTCGCCGACGATATTGCGCCCCACCGCACGCTGGTCTTCGACGAAGTGGACGCGGGCATCGGCGGCAGCGCCGCGGAAGGCGTCGGCCGGCGGCTGAAGAAGCTGGCCGCGGCCAACCAGGTTTTGTGCGTGACCCACCTGGCGCAGATCGCGGCCTTCGCGGATCATCATTATTGCGTGGAGAAGCGCGAGAGCCAGGGGCGCACGGTGGCCGGGATCGAAGAACTGGACCGTCCAGGGCGCACGCGCGAGGTCGGGCGGATGCTGTCGGGACAAGAGCTTACGCCGGAAGCGCTGAAGCATGCCGAGCGGCTGATTAAAGGCGCAAGTTAGCGGCAGACCACGAAAGGCGATGGTCTGCCCCACAGTTAGCTGCGCAGGCGCATGAAAAACCAGACCATGCCAGTGACCAGTAGGGCGGAAGCACATACAGGCACGGGCTTTAAAGCTGCCAGGAGCTTTCCCAGGTAGGAGAATAGCACGGCGAGAATGGCGATCAACGCGATTTCGGCGAATACCGCGCCGCTGAGCACGTAGAGGGCGCGGTAACCGGTGGTACTTAGAAACAGATCGAAGTACAGGCCGTGAAAGGCGCCTAAGACCGCCACAATCAGCCAGCGCATACCAGCTTTCGGTAAAACCAGAATCTCCACCGCGAGGTAGGCGATGGTCAGACCGGCGGCGGCCTCCACAAAACGCGCGGCCGGCTGCCATGCCGTGCGCGGAACGACGATAGCGGCGGCTGTCTGGCCGGCCAGAAACATAGCGGTGAGCAGGATCAGCTCACGGCGGCTGCGCGCGGCCAGCACCAGGCTCGCGAGAAAAAGGATCTGGACGGCGCCGCCTAAGGCCCTCAGCGCGCCGCCGCCCGCCTGCGCTATGGCGGTTTCCAGAGCGGTAGGGGGACGGAAGCGCAGCGTGGCGCGCGGAAACGAGATATCGAACAGAGCCTGATCGTGTTTGCCGCCGTTCTCGACACGCAGCAGGTGAACGTGATTGGGCACGGTGACCGCGGGGAACGTGCATTCGACGTCCAGGATGTCGACCGGCGCGGCGAATTCGTAATCCGCCGTACATATATAGGAGCCCTGCGCGGGATCCTCGCGGCAGGACTGGTTGCGGAGCTGGGCTTGCCGGCCGCCACTCGAGAAGACAATATGCGCGAAGAGCGACTGCGCGGGATTCGCGACATGCGGCATCTCGTAGAGAGGCAGCCGGAACTCGTAATGCGCGACGGTTCCGCGTATTGTCAGATCGCCGGAACTCATGCTCATGACGTGCGCGCCAGCCTGGCAGGCCAGCAGGACGAACCCGGCCAGGAATCTCATGCCCGTTCGGCGGGCGTAGCATGCAGCAATCCCGCCGCCAGGCGCTGCTGGCGGATGCGCCGGTAGACGATGCGAATGAGAGCCAGCACCGGCACGGAGAGGAATGCGCCGGGGATACCGGCGAGCTCGGTTCCGGCGAAGACTCCGAACAGCACGAGCAGCGGATGCACTTCGGTGCCGGCGCGCATCAACAGGGGAGATAAGACGTAGTCCTGGAAAACGCGATAGACGCCCAAGAATATAATCGCGCCCAGAACCGGCCCGCCGCTCACCGCGGCGACGATCAAGATGACGACGCTGGCCGCAAGAGGTCCGATCAGGGGAATGAATTCGAGAGTTCCCGCCAGAACCGCGAGCAGGATGCTGTAGGGTACCTGCAGAATGGTGAAGAAGATCGAATACGACGTGAAAGTGGCCAGCGAAAGGATCAAGATGGCGCGCATATAGTGAGCCAACAGGAGATCTACGTCGGCAAGCAGATCGTCCAGCATGGCGCGCCGGTGCGGATCGTCGACCATCTCCAGGAAGCGCTGGCGCATCTCGCGGCCATCCTTCAAGAAGAAGAAACCAAGAATGGGGATGATCACCAGGTAAACCAGGTTACTGGCGACGCTGAGTATCTTGGCGCCGGCGCGCGGCAGCGAAGAGATGATATCGCCGGAACTCTTCGAGAGCTGATCTTCCGCCCTTTGTACGATTTGCGCTTTGAAGGCGTTCACACTGGCGGGCAGGGACGCGTTGGGCCGCTCGAACCCGGCGAGCTTGGCGGGCATGGATTTGACCAGTGAGTTGGCTTCTTCGACAACCCGGGAGCCGATCTGGGTGATGCCAACGAAGAGCACGGCGATGAAGATGAGGTAGGCGATGGCCAGGGCAAGGGTGCGAGTGCGTTTGCCGGGCAGGAAGCGGTCGATGACGTTGACCAGCGGCGCGAGCAGGTATCCGAACAGCAGCGCCACGATGAACACAAACATGGTGGCGCGCATCAGGTAAACCAGCCAGAGGACCAGCAACACGAGCGCTGCGGTCCAGGTGTAGCGCGCGGCGCGCGCGTCGATGCCTAGCATGATGGCCTGTAGGCATTCTAACGCGATGGGTGACGCGAAGAGTGCGTGCGCCACAGTACAAAACCGTTGAGAGTATCTGCCGCGTAAAGGCACTATCCGTTTTACAAATACTCGACGAAGCTGCCCCGGCTATCGGTTAAAATTACAGACGCGTACTGTGGGTGATTCCATTCTGGAGCGCGTCAACATGCTGGAAGCTTATGCCTTGAGCGATAAAGGCTGCGTCAGGGCAAACAACGAGGATTATTCCCGGATCGACCCGGAGATGGGATTGTACGTGCTGGCGGACGGCATGGGCGGCGCCAAGGCGGGCGAGCGCGCTTCGCGGCTGGCCGTCGAAACTGTTTCCGAAAGCGTCCTGCAAGCCCGGAGCCGGAACTCCCAGGCGCTGCTGGTGGCTGTCGAGGAAGCCAACCGGCGGGTGCTGGATGCGGCCGCGAACGACCCGGAGTTGGAGGGCATGGGCACGACGCTGGTGGCCGTGCTGGAAGTGGGCGACGAATTATCGATCGCCAGCGTGGGCGACAGCCGGGCTTATTTATTGGATCGGAACGGCTTCCGCGCAGTCACGGAAGACCAGAGCTGGGTGAACGAAGTGGGACGGCCGCTGGGCCTTAACGAGGAAGCCCTGCGCACGCATCCCATGCGGCACGTATTGACAATGGCCATCGGGGCGGGTGTCGCCCTGGAGATCAACTACTATCACGACATCCGCCTGGAAACCGGCGATATGCTGCTGATGTGCAGCGACGGACTGCACGGCGTGGTCGAGGAAGAGCGGATCGTGGCCATTCTGCGGGGCGGCGCCCCGCACCAGCCGCTGGAAGAGAAGTGCCGCGAGCTGATCGAGGCTGCACGCGGCGCCGGGGGGCCGGACAATATTACGGCGGTGCTGCTGCGGGCCGCGTAGGATCGGGTGGGCCCGGCCTACGTTGTCATCACGATCCGCGCCACGCCGGATCGGGTTGCAAATTAAGACGTTCGTCGCCGGCGTGCTCGTTTTGGCATTGCCTGGCGTGGCGATAGCTCAAATCGCCGTTCTACAAATCAAAGTCGTGGAGGGCGAGGCGGCGGTGCATCCGGCGGGCGCGCGCATCGCCCACCCCCTGACGGTGGAAGTGACGGACGAGACCGGACATCCGGTGACTGGCGCCGCGGTCAGTTTTCAGCTTCCGCCCGAAGGTCCCAGCGGCCTGTTCTCGAACGGATTGCGCACCGATCTGGTCCTGACGGACGGGTCCGGCCGCGCCGCCATCCACTCCGTGCAGTTAAACCGGACCGGCGGGCAGTTCAGGATCCGCATTACAGCCGTCAAAGAGCAGGCTCGCGCGGGCGTGGTCTCTATTCAGTATATCGGCGAGGCACCCAAAGGGGCACCGCCGAGCTCCGCGAAATCAGGCGAGATCACCCCGACCGCACCGGCGCCGACTCCACAGCAGGCCTCCGTTCAGCCCACGACGAAATCCGGCGACATCACCCCGACCGCGCAAACGGCGCAGAAGCCGCAGCAGCCGTCGGCGCAACCCACCGCGAAATCCGGCGAGATCACGCCGACCACCTCCAAGATGGGGTCCGGGAGCCACAAGAAGTGGATCATACTGGCGGCGATAGTCGCCGCGGGGGCGGGCGCGGCGTTCCTGGGTGTCAGCCGCGCTTCGGCGTCGTCGAAGTCGACCGTCTCCAGCAGCGTGGTCAGCATCGGCACGCCCGGCATCACGATAGGAAACCCATGAGGCGGGCGGCAGGATTGTTCGTACTATTGGTGGCAGCGGCGTGCGCCTCCGCGCAGGTGACGCTGTCAACGGTATTGGCCGGCGGCGCAACTCCCACCGGCCAGTACTACTCATTCGGTTCGGTGCCTTTGGGGAGTGTGGCGGACGCCGAGTTTCAGTTGACGAACACGGGAGCGAGCCCGGTTTATCTCACCGATCTCGGATTGCTCGGAACGACCTCGACCAGCCCTCCGTACGCGGAGAATTTCTCGGTAGTCTGCGCGCTATCGCCGGAGCTGTGCGGCGCCTCTACGCTACAACAATTGCCGATCCTTATCAACCCAACCGGCACGCTGGATTTCACGGTGCAATTCCAGCCGTTCCAAGTGGGCCTGCCCAGCGCTGTGATGACGATCGCCGCCGGCAATACGATTACGGTCTTCCTGACAGCTACTGCGTCGCAAGGGCTGACAGTGCTTCAAGGCGGTACAGCACTCGCGCCCGGGCAGACAATCAGCTTCAACGGCACCCAGGTGGTCCCCT
>DATKFU010000387.1:0-12635 GCA_035511215.1 Bryobacteraceae bacterium
GGATGAAACGCTGATCGACGCGTTCCGGCGGGCGACCGAATTCTTCGACCGGAATCTGGGCCATGAATGAGGCTGCCCCGCGTATATCCGATTCTGGATACGGGTACGCTCGAGGCGCGGGATTTCCCGATGGCGCGGGCCGCAGCGGCGCTGTTGGAGGGAGGCGCGGGAATACTGCAATTACGGCACAAACAGCACTGGGGGCGCGCGGTGTTTGATGCGGCGCGGGAGATTGCGCGAATGTGCCGGGAGGCGGGCGCGTTATTCGTGGTGGATGACCGGGCCGATATCGCGATGCTGCTGGATGCCGGCCTGCACGTGGGGCAGGACGACTTACCGCCGCGGGATGCGCGCCGGCTGCTGGGCTCGGACGCCGTAATCGGATTCTCGAGCCACAACGTGCAGCAGGTTTGCGCGGCGGGAGGCGAGCCGGTGGACTACTTGGCATTCGGTCCGGTATTCCCGACCGCATCTAAACGAAACCCGGATCCGGTGACCGGGATCGAAGCATTAAAAGAGTGCCGTGCGCTGGTGGAGAAGCCGCTGGTGGCGATCGGCGGCATCACCAGAGAGACGGCGGCGGCGGTGCTGGCGGGGGGTGCGGATTCGGTGGCAGCCATCGGCGACCTGTTGCCGGCCGAGCTAACCAGCGGATCCTTGCGGCAGCGGATGGAAGAATGGCGACGACTGGCAACGAAGTAAAGACCGGCCAGGGCCTCATCAAGGGCCTCGGCTTGATGGACTCGACCACGCTGGTGGTGGGGTCGATGATCGGGTCGGGCATCTTTATTGTATCCGCGGATATCGCGCGGCAAGTGAATTCGCCCGGGCTGCTGCTGATGACGTGGGTAGCCACCGCGGCGCTCACGCTGATCGCGGCGCTCAGCTATGGCGAACTGGCGGCGGCCATGCCGCACGCGGGCGGGCAATACATTTATTTGCGCGAATCGTTCGGGCCCCTGAGCGGATTCCTATATGGCTGGACGCTATTCCTGGTCATCCAGACGGGCACCATCGCGGCGGTCGCGGTGGCGTTCGCCAAGTTCGCGGGTGTGTTTGTGCCGTGGATCTCCGCACAGAATCATCTGATCGGCAGCGGGAAGGTCGGGCTGACCACGCAGCAGCTTGTGGGCATCGCGATTGTGGGACTGCTGAGCGCGGTGAACATGCGCGGCATCCGCACCGGCGCCATGGTGCAAAACATCTTCACGATCGCCAAGACCGCCGCGCTGCTGGGTCTTGTGGCTATCGGGTTTCTGCTGGGCCGCAACCCGGCGGCCCTGGCGCGCAATTTTGGCCACTTCTGGGATGGCGCGGGCTGGACGACGCACGCGGTGCGGCTGGTGGGCGTGGCCATGGTTGGCTCGCTATTCTCGGCGGATGCCTGGAACAACGTGACGTTTACCGCGGGCGAAGTGCGCAACCCGCGGCGCAATCTGCCGATTTCGCTGGCGCTGGGCGTGGCCATCGTGATGGCGCTGTACATCTCGGCGAATTGCGTATACCTGAACGTGCTGCCGCTGGAAGCGATCCAGCACGCGCCCGAAGACCGCGTGGCCACCGCGGCCATGAAGCAAATCCTGGGCCCGGCAGGCGTGGGGATCATGGCCGCAGCCATCATGGTTTCGTGCTTAGGCTGCGTCAATGGCCTGATTCTGGCAGGCGCCCGGGTCTATTATGCGATGTCGCTCGACGGTCTATTCTTCCGCAAGGCCGGGACGCTGGGCGCACGGCATCACGCACCGGTGTTTGCTCTAGCAATTCAGGGCGTCTGGGCCATGCTGCTGACACTGAGCGGCACTTACAGCGACTTGCTGGACTATGTGATCTTTGCCGTGTTAGTTTTCTATATACTGACCATCGCCGGCATCTTCGTGCTGCGCCGTACGCGTCCCCAGATGGATCGGCCATATAAGACATTTGGCTATCCGATACTGCCGGCCATCTATGTCGTGGCGGCGGGGACGATCGAGATCCTGTTGCTGGCCTACAAACCGAATTACACCTGGCCCGGACTGATTATCGTTCTGCTGGGAGTTCCCGTGTATTTTGTCTGGAAACCGAAATCCCACTAGCGAAAGGTCCGACATGTATCTCACCGCCACCAAGTCGCTCGAACGCATCAAATCCGAAGCGGACGACAGCGAACACTCACTCAAGCGCACCCTAGGGCCGGTGAACCTGGTCGCGCTGGGCATCGGGGCCATTATCGGCGCGGGCCTGTTTTCGCTCACCGGCATCGCGGCGGCGGAGAATGCCGGGCCCGCGGTGGTGCTTTCGTTCGTAGTGGCGGCCATCGGCTGCGCCTTCGCGGGCATGTGCTACAGCGAGTTTTCCACCATGATTCCGATTGCGGGCAGCGCGTACACTTACGCATACGCCACCATGGGGGAACTGCTCGCCTGGATCATCGGATGGGACCTGGTGCTGGAGTACGCGGTAGGCGCGGCGACGGTTTCCGTAAGCTGGTCCAGTTACGTAGTCAAGCTGATGCACACGCTCGGCATCACGCTGCCGGTTAGTCTGGTCAATTGTCCTTTCGACCCGACTCCGGGCATCATCAATCTGCCGGCGGTCATTATCGTCATCCTGATGTCTACACTGCTGATCGTCGGCATCCAGGAATCGGCGCGCGTGAACGGCGTGATTGTAGCGGTGAAAGTGGTGATCGTGATCATCGTGATCGCGGTGGGTTTCGGGTACATCAACCGGGCCAACTATACGCCCTTCATCCCGCCCAACACCGGGACGTTCGGTGAGTTCGGCATCAGCGGCGTGATGCGCGCGGCCGCCGTGGTGTTCTTCGCGTTCATCGGGTTTGACGCCGTTTCCACCGCGGCCCAGGAAGCGCGCAAACCGCAGCGCGACATGCCTATTGGGATCATCGGCTCGCTGGCGGTCTGTACGATTCTGTATGTGTTGTTCGCGCACGTGCTCACCGGCATGGTGAACTACAAGATCTTCAAGGGCGACGCTTCGCCGGTGGCCACGGTGATCAAGCAGTTCCCCAGCGCGGCGTTGCAGATCGTGATTGTCATCGGCATTATCGCGGGGTATAGTTCGGTGATCCTGGTGATGCTGCTGGGGCAGTCGCGCGTGTTCTTTTCCATGTCGCGCGATGGGCTGCTGCCCAACGTGTTTTCGGATGTGCATAAGAAGTTCCGCACGCCCTATCGCTGCAACCTGATCTTCATGGTCTTCGTTTCGCTCTTCTCGGGCTTCCTGCCGATTTCGAAGCTGGGACATATGACCAGCATCGGCACGCTTTTGGCGTTCGTGATCGTGTGCCTGGGCATCATGGTGATGCGCCACACGCGCCCGGACCTGCCGCGCCCTTATCGTACGCCGCTGGTTCCGCTGGTACCGATACTAGGCATCCTGGTGTGCCTGGCGATGATGGCCTCGCTGGATCATGAGACCTGGTGGCGGCTGGTGATCTGGCTGGCGATCGGACTGTGCATCTACTTTGGGTATAGCCGGCGCCACAGCCACCTGGCGATCGGCAAGCGGTAGGCGCGTCAAGGGAACTGCGAACTTCGGGATCGCTACCTGACGATAACTTTGTCGACCGACTGGTTTTCGTAATCGTCTTCGACGCGCACAGCCAGTATGTGCTCGCCGGGCGCTATGTGGTCCAGCGTCAGATCGTAGGCTAGTTCGTGCGAATCGGATAACCCGGTGACCGGCGCAACCAGCGTCCAGTCGCCGCCATCCAGCGAGTATTCGGCTTTCCGGATGTCGCTGAGCGCGTCGGCGGCGCTCCAGGTGGCGTGCAGTTTGCCGTCGGATGCGCTTGCCGCCAGACCGGCGATGCGCGGAGGCGTATTGTCGATCGTAAACGGATCGCTCACCATCGAAGTGGAGAGCGCCTCGGCAGGCGGATTGCCGGGCAGGTCCGATGCGGTCACACGAAGGCGATACTCACCGTCCGGGAAGGCCGTCGAATCCCAACTCCAATACTTTTCCTTTACCTTGTCCTTGAGCAGCTTCCAGTTGGCCTCGCGGACGCCGCGGATCTCAACGGTGAAGATCAGGCCGTCGCCATTGTCGTCCGCTGCCGCCCAGCGCGCACCGATGAAGCCCTTGGCGTATAGCATGGATGGCGTGCCCAAATCGAGCGATAGAGAAGGACCGGAAGCGGGCTTGCCGATCGGCGGCAGCGTCAGCGTTTGAGAAGGCGTCAACTGAATCGACGGCGCGGGGAACTTGTAATTGGGTGGCGTGCTCTCAATAGCTTCGAGGCGCGGCGGCATGTTGCGCTGCTGATAGGCCACATCCACCGATTCCAGCTCGGGCGATTGTGTACCCGCGGCAGTCAAGGTCGCTTTCCATTGGATGAAACGCGCCGGGGGCGCAGCGATGCGATCGCCCTTGGGATCGGCGATGGCCGGGGACCAGGCGCTCCAATTCTTCTGCGGCCGATCCAGATTTCCGCTGCGCGCGGCGATGGCGATGCCGCCGCCGTTCAGGTTCGCCTCGAAGCTGAGCCGGCCCCAACGCGAAAAGTAGCCCGCATCGAAAACGTCGCTTTCGAGGGATCCGTCGTGCGCCAGCCCCGGACCCACACGGTAGATCTTGCCCACGTTCCCTGTGGCCGCGAAAAGCGCGCCATCCGCGCCGGTTTGGAGAGCGACGATCTGCGTGGAGGGCGCGGTGAGCAAGGTCGTATACAGCACATCGGACTCGATGCGATAGATGGCTCCCTTGTCGCCGGAACCGAGCAGCGCGCGTCCTTGCGCATCGAACGCGATGGTATAGATAACGTCCTGGGCATGGCTCCAGACTTTTTGTGGATTGCCGGCGGGGTCGATGCGGTACACGTCCGACCCGGTTACCGACACACCGCTGCCGGAGGGCGCCAGTGAAGCCGGAGGCGGCGCGGCGGCATGGAGTTGCAGCGAGCCGCCCGCGGACGCACCGGATGCCGGAGACGGAGACGGAGTCGGGGCCGGCTGCGCGGACGATGGCCCCGGTTTGGTGCCCACTCCCGCCGCATAAACGGAGCCATCCCGGGCTACCGCTACGGCAGTGACTTCGCTGTTGCTCATCTGGTACAGCACGAAGCCTTCGCCCGCGGGAGACACGCGCACCACCAGCCCGCCGGGATCGGTGCCCAGAATCACGTTGCCGGCGCCATCCACTGCCATCGACCGCACGTGCGTTTCGTCGGTCTGGTACAAGACACTACCCCGGCCATCCGGGGTGACTCGATGCACCGTACCAGGATCGCCCGTGGCCACCAATAAGTCACCCGCTTTGTCGAATGCCAGGGCCCAGATGTACTTCGCCCTGGGGTCGTAGAACACTTCGTGCTTGCCATCGGGCGCGATTCGGTAGACCTTGCCGTCCGGCGCCGTCGCCACGTACACGCGGTCCTGCCGGTCGATGGCAATCGCGGGAATCTGGAGGCCGTCCAACTCCGCCAACGTCTTCTTTTCGCCGGAGGGCGAAAGCCGGTAAAGCTTGGCGCCCGGACCGCCGCCCGCATACAGATTGCCCTTGGAATCCCGCGCCAACGCCCACAGGTACGCCGACGAGGTGTCGTAGATTTCCTGGAATTGCGGCGCCAGAGTCACCAAGCCGTCGCTACGCAACGACAAATTCTTTAGGTTGGCTTTCTCGAAATCGGCGTAATCGGACTCGGACCAGGTGCGGGTCTGGCTGGCATACGTGGGCGAGGGCAGGATAGCGAGCGGCATTGGTAAAGCCCACAAGAGTGCCGGGACGAATCTCAACACGGCACGCATGCGCGCGCGCGTCACATTTTGAAGTTGCATTGTGCGAAGTATCTGCTCCCTTACTTGACAGTGATCTTCAGCGAGTAACTGCCGGTAACGACATAGTCGAATGGCAGCGACATCTGCTCCGAAGCGCTATCCGGCGACGTGATCAGCGAACGGTTGGAACCGCGCCCGGACTGCATGACGTTCAAAACCGAGGCAGGCAGGCTGGGGAGGGTCTTATCGTCGTAATACGCGGTAGGGGTAGCTTCCAAAAGGGAAACATACAATTTATTGTTGCTGCGCTCCTGGTTGATGAGGGAGATGGTCTGCGGCAGGTCGATGTAATGGTTCATCATGCCGGCCACGGTCTGCATGCGGTTGATGGTGTCGGCGTCGCTCAACACGATCTTGTGCTCACCTTTGGCCAGCCCCTCTGGTATCTTCAGCGTGAAATCGCGCTCGATGCTTTCGCCGCGGTAGGGGCGCAGAAAGACCTTAACAGCCACATCGTCGCCGGGGCGCGCCTCGGGAGTGGCCAACCAGGCGTCTTCGATGCTGGCTATGCGGCGCTCGGGCAGCAGGTCGACGATGACGCTAACGCGCTTGATACTGGGCGGGTTGACGGCGTTTAGATACAGGCGGTTGAATTTGTCGCCCCACCATCCAGCCAGCACCATGGGCGCGGGCATGGGCATCTCACCGGACGCCTGCATGGTGGAAAGCGAGAGGCTCGGCCCGCCGTTCAGCTCCACGTCGCCGGTCAGACGGTAAGTGGCCTCGTCCTTGAATTCGTTCAGTTCGGAGAGCGAGTTGAACAGCGTGACCATCATCAGGTAAGGCGTCCACTTCTGCTGCACGAAGACGTTGAAACGAAAGTCCTTTTGACTGCGCACGGCATTATTGTCTCCGAACGAGCGAACCTGCACGGTCACCGGAATCATGTCGGATTCCTGGCCGGGCACTCCCATAATGCCGCTGTGGCGGTCCTGATGCAGGGCGCCGACGATCTCAGTGGCATTGGCGAATTTGTTGGGTTGAAATTGCGAAGCCAGCGTCATGAGCACTTCGCCCTTACTCATGGGCATATCCACGGGGCCGAGATTGAAGAAAGGGTGACCGAACGCCAGCACGCGCTGCCCGTCGTTGTAAGTCACGGTACCCAGGCCGGTGATGCTCATATCGCCCGAGACCAGCACGCCCGCGACCGGATCGCCGGGCCGCAGGGAATTCTGCCAGCCGGCGGCGGGCTTGGCAGTGTAGGCGGCGCTGGACGCTCCGCCTTGCGCCACCGTAATGCCGAGCTGCTCAAACAGCGGACCGAAATCGCGCAGGACATTCTCGTGGAAACCGGAGAACATCAGCGGCGTTTCTATGGGAACCATCATTTGCGCCTGGGGCAGGCTGGGCAAAGCTCCCGCGGCTACGGCCTGGGCCAGCAGATCGCCTGGCACGGCGACCTGGCTGCGCGCCACCGCTTTATCGGGCGTACGCGCATCGGCGGGCCGCGACTGGTCGAGATCGTCGATCTCCAGCATCAACTCGGCCGGCGTGATGCCGCAGATGGCATCCGGAGAAAACACGCTCAGACGCAGGGCCACCGCACCCACCAGCTTGCCGTCGATGTAAACCGGGCTGCCGCTCATTCCGCCGGCGACATTGGTGCGCACGGCTTTGCCGCCCAGCTTCGCCAGGATGATGTCCTGCCGCGGTCCCCACTGGTTTTTCCACAATCCGAGGATTTCGACGGGAACCGGCTCCGGCGTGGTCCCGGAAAATACCGTCCAGGCGGTGCCCTGCATACCTGGGCGGAGATCCGAAGTTTTGAAGATCTGCACTTTGCCGATCCGGGGAGGTTCGGACGCGAGGTCTGCCGCGCACAGGCAAGAGGCGAACGCGGCAATCGAAAGGACGATCGCGGCCATGCGATGCTTCATGGGGTTGAGTAGCTCCGTTACAACCATTGTACTATGGCAGACGATCCGGCCCGCTTCGGCAGGCCGCGAAAGCGCCGCGAATGAGGTAGAGGTGGGCCTGCGGGATGTCATGCGGTTCAGGGGCTAACCCTCAATACTGTTCACTTAGCGATCCTCAAAGACGGAGTTATCCGTTAGGCGGCCTCCGATTCGGCAGGGGACGCGTCCGGAGTGGGATTTTGGGGCGGATTGGGCGCGATACCTACGTTTGGGAGGGCGCCCGGCTCGGGGAATTGGCTTCGTTTCGCATTCTCCGCTTTTGGGTTCGCTGCGGGGCTATCCGCCTGATTCGGCTCAGTTTCGGCGGCTTCAGCATGGGTGGCGGCGGCAGTTTCGGCTTCGGTCTTTGCTTCAGATTCGGCTTCGGCGAGGCGGGCGCGGCGGTCAGCCTGGAGCATGGACAGGTCGCAGAGGGCGCGGGAGAATTCGCGCTGCAGAAAGCCCTCGTAGCGCATGAGCTTGGAGAAGGAGTTGTAGTATGCGGAGTCGCCGTGGAAGGCCCAGGCCAAGGTGTTGGAGCGGCCCGCTTTGTTGAACTGTTCCGGCATGGGGTTGGTTTCGGCCTGATAGTGGAACAGGCCGGCATCCAGGTAGCGGACGGAGCGCATTTTGAATTCGGCGGCGACCAGGCGTTCGACCAGGGCGTCCTCGACCTCGTCGAAGGGCTGGAACCGGGCGCGGAACTGGTCGAGGAGTTGGAAGAATTCCTGGGGATCGGCATCAGGCGGGAGGAACTTGCCGGAGGTCATGCCATGGACCAGGCTGTTGCGGCTGGAGATGGTTTTACCTTGGGCGGTGCGGGGTCCGGTGCTTTTCTTCGCGTTTTCCCGGTTGGCGTTGGTTTGGGCTGTAGTTGCCATGATAATGGGTCCTCTGTGTAACATTGCGTAACATGCCGTAGCGTGCTGTGACATGGACTGCGCCGTAGCATGGGTAAAATGACGGTTCCTGCGGCTATACCGTCCAGGCGATCTCAGGGAGCCGTTGGCAAGCCTTGAAGTGGCTCCGGTGAGCCAGTGTGACTGGTGGCCGGGTTCTTGAGGTCCGGCCGCCGAGCATGAAACGCCGCGCACCGCTTTTCCATCAGGCAGCCGCGCGGTGACCGCGGCGCCCTCCCTGATTTAAGGATTGCATGGCGTAATGCGGGAGGGGCGCGGCGCAGGCTGGAACTCATTGAATTCATGGGGCAGATATTTTTTCGAAATGTGTCACTGTGGAAGAAGCACGGAGCTTCTTCCATTTGGGGGTCGCAGGTGGGCGCCGGATCGGCCGAGATGATGAAGCCGAGCCCCATATACCAGACCTACGCACGCATTGCGCCCCGGCCCGCGATTGGCCGGTGCTGCTCACCAAGATTGCCTACCATGCTGGTGTTTGGCGACGCCGATTCCGTCCGCCCCGAACATATGGTAGAGTTCTTCCCCATCTGCTCGTCGGCGGCTTTGGCGCCAACTGTGTTGCCGTTCCTGGACGCTCCGATACCGGAGTCAATTCGGCTTTCTATAGAACCCGCCGCCCACACTCCGCATGAACTTCCCCCACAGCGCCTGCCCTAACTCGTGCCAGTCGTCCATGTCTTCCGGAACCACCTGCACGTGCAGACCGGCCATCTCGTCGGTAGTCGCCGGGCCCCACACTACGCGCCGCGCCGGATGATTCGGATTGCGCGGATTCGCATCGGAGTTGTCGTAGGTGAATTCCATCTCGAAGCGCGTGTCCGCCGGCAGTTTGATGGGCGTGGCGTAGCGGTATTGTTCCTGCCAGTTGAAATTCCAATCGCGAATCCAAATCAGCCACTGCTTGCGGCCGTCCGGCAAAATGGCCCAGCCCTGCATCTCTTTGCAGATGTAATGCGCGTGCGGGATGATCCCCACCGCTTCCACATCCACGGGCGTGGTGAAGTGGTCGCGCACCTTGTAGGCGCGCTCGCCCGCCGGGATGTCGATCTGGTGCGAGCCCAGCGGGATGTCCGCCACCCACTTGGTGGGCGGCTTATCGGTGAAGTAGAGCCCCAGCGTGGACTGGTCCGTTTCCGGCTTGCCCGTCGGATGATAGTGGATCTGCATCACCAGATCCGAGCCTTTGCGCAAGATCAGTTGGAGGCCCTCCGGCATGCTGGCCGGCTGCATCCCGGGCGTCCATCCCCCTAGCGCGCCGCTAGGCAAGAAGCCCGGTGTGCCGAAGCACGGATACGATTCGCCGAGCTGCCGCCCGATGTGGCCCGAATCCAGCAGGAACAATGCATGATGCACCACGCTGCGCGCCTCGGGGCGGAATTCCAGGGCACGCACATATTTGTCCGCGGTGACGTGCAGCGGAATCACGAAACACATATATTGATCCGGGCCGTCCGCGGCGATCGAAAAGGGCTTGGGCATCCGGATAGTCATGTCCGGTGTGCCGAGTTGCCAGCCTTCGGGGAAGTGGGGGGCAGGCGGAAGACGCGCCGGATCTCCTTCGGGCGCGCCCGCTTCGGACCATCGCCGCAGCGTGGAGATATCCGCGTCGCGCAACCGCCGCTCGCCTTGAAAATGGCCATAGCCGGGCTCCGGCTGCCACGGCGGCATATAGCGGCTGGCGGTGACGGTGGCGATCAGTTTGGCGCGTTTGGCGGCATCCTGATACGTGAGCAGCGGAAATGGCGCGACTTCGCCGGGATGGTGGCAGACGGCGCAGTGCTGGTAAAGGATGGGCGCAACGTCGCGCGCGAAAGTCGGCATCGGCGGTACCTGCTTGGCCGCCAATATCCCGTCCAGCGCGGGTCCCAGGCGGGCGGCGGCGCGGCCGCAATAGAGCAACTCGCCCGCCGGCGAAAGCGGCGCCACTGCGGATGTGGACCCGATCTTGGCGAGCCGCGCCAGTTCCCGGCCGCGATCCAGCAGCACCGGAAACGGCCAACCGCTCTGCCGCGCATGCCGGTGCGCTTCCTCGGCGCTCACTGCGGGGTCGGAGACGACTCCGTAGAATGATACGCCGCGGGGTGCATAGGCCTGGTAGATGCGCGCCAGTCCGGGAGCAATGGCGTTCCAGTCTGCGGCGTCCTGGGAGACAGACACCAAGACTACAGCGTTGCTCTGGCGAAATTCGGCGGAGGTGTGCCGGACGCCTTCGGTGTCCGGAAGCTGGAACGATAATGCCGCCAGCAGCAGAGCCGGCACGATGGGCAAAGCGGGCATCCCTGCTATTAATGATAGAACTCCGCGCGCGGCCCTGCCCGCTGGCGGCTTCCCGTCTTCCCATTTTCCAATCTTCCAATGACCCGCCGCATGGCGTATGCTGTCTAGAGGCAGCACACATTTACCATTGCCGAGCAGTAGAGCGCGGCGGCAGGCGAACCGTTGGCGTGCGGTTGCGCGATAGTGTAAACGACGCAAAACGTCTCGACATTTGTAGTGAAGGGAAATGCTCATAAGGGCGGCTCGTGCGGCACCCGCAGAAACACCGCACGTTGAAGCGTTTGCAACGCACGGGACTATGGAGAACATGATTAAGGAGTTATGCTATGCACACCACTCGGGCATGTACCTTTCAAGCGGCATTTCTAGCCACTCTGGCAATCGTAATCATGGGCGGCGCGGTCGCACAAGCCTCAGAATACGGTGTCCTATACAGCTTTCAAGGGGACGCTGACGGGGCTGAGCCAAACGGCGTGGTCCTGGAAAATGGAAAACTCTAAGGCACGACCTTTGTCGGCGGCACATACATCTGCGGGCTCAATGCTATGTACCCCTGCGGCACGGTCTTTGAGCTAACGCCGGTCAAGGGAGCCGAATGGACCAAGACGATACTTTTCAGTTTCAATGGAACTGATGGATCATTGCCAAGCCAAGGGGTGGGAGGTGGGACCGGCCCAAGCCCGATTTTCGGTGTAATGGAGTGCTTTACGGAACTACCCAACAGGGAGGAAGCAACGCGGGTGGCGGAGGCCTGAATCCTGGGGGGACGGTCTATGCACTGGCGCCGCCCACGGTTGCGGGCGGGACCTGGACTGAGGGTAGTGTCCTAATTTCGATCTCCAGTGGAACGGCTTCTTGATTGGCAATAGACCGAAATGGTAAAATTCTAGGCGATTTCAGTAGTTCAGTCTGATGATTACCAGCATCCACACCCTGATTTATTCCGACGATGCCCCCGCAACGCGCGCATTCCTTCGCGACGTCCTCGGCTGGCCATACGTCGAGGATGCGCTGGGCGGAGGCGCGGGTTGGCTTATCTTCAAGACCGGGCGGAGTGAGATGGGCGTGCACCCGACCCACAGCGTCTACGATGGCAAGACGTACGAGGCGCCGCGGCACCATCTGATCTCCCTGATGTGCGACGACATCTCACACACGGTCGCTGAACTGAAGGGCAAAGGAGCGGAGTTCCGCGGCGAAGTTCAGGATCACGGGTACGGACTCGTGGTCATGATGGCCGTACCTGGCGCGGACGACATTATGCTTTACGAGCCCAAACATCCGCTGGCGTATAGCCTTTGACCGACTGAAAGGGCAACTAACTCACTCCCACCTTTCACCCTTCGCAAGGCATCGTTCAAATTAGGACACTACCCCCTTGATCACTGGACGTGCGCGAAAATTCTCCGGCTCTGGAAGTCGAAGATGAGGGTATAACTTCTTCGGAGTTGTTCTGCTGCCGGGGGCGAGTATCCTCATACCGGCAGCCAGTGAATGCTCCAGTAGCGCAGAAGTGCCGAAGCTCAAGTAAACCCGTAGTTCAAGTAAACGGTCCGAGAACAAAGCCCGCCCGGCCGGGCAATAGATCGGACCCTGTCGATCATCCGCAGTCTTCTTCCTGCCGGGCCTAATGCCACTCATCGATCCTTTACTGTTGTTGAATCGGCTTTGCGCAGCAACACGTGGCGGCCGTTCATCCAGTATTGTGAGTCCGTCCCGAACATCACCATTTGTTTGCCGGCATCGCCCGTGATGCCATCAAG
>DATKFU010000388.1:0-2461 GCA_035511215.1 Bryobacteraceae bacterium
ATCCCGGAAGTGGCCCTTATTGGGAACCGCTGCGTGCTGGATTGCGATGCACGGCTCAAGCCCCTCTTCGCCCGTTCTTTTCCCGGCATTGACGTGGTTTCGGGCCACCAGCCGGGTCATAATCCGGAGCTGGATGTCGCCGCACACCTGCCCTGCGGCAGTCTGCCCGGGCTATTCCGCGCGACCCATGCCGCCTTTGCCGCCACCGCGTCGCCCTACCTCATTGCCGATTCAGTCGAACGGGAGCGGTTTCGCACGCGCTATGCCGATGGCCGGCCGCTTGTCGGGCTGGCTTGGCATACCAACAACAAGAAGCGAGGCCCCTACCGTTCCATCGAGCTGCCGTTGTTCGCCCCGCTGTTCGCGCTGCCCGACGTCCGTTGGATTAGCCTTCAATATGGGGATTACGATGCGCTACAGGAGCAGGCCGAGGCGGCCGGCGCGCCCATTCTCATCGATGGCTGGGTCGATCAGTTCGCGGACATGGATACGTTCGCGGCTCAGGTAGCGGCCATGGATATGGTGTTGACAATCGATAATTCCACGGCGCATCTGGCTGCCGCGCTGGGCGTTCCTGTTTGGCTGCTGCTGCCGTTCGCGGCCGACTGGCGCTGGCTTCAGGTGCGCGAGTCAAGCCCGTGGTATCCGACGATGCGCCTCTTCCGGCAGCCGAAGCCCGGCGACTGGCAATCCGTGGTGCTCAGAGTGCAACGCGCGTTGGTCACAGCTCTACCCAGGGCCGGCGCGGTATTCGACGACAGGACTACAGCTGGGCGCCACCCGGACGGACCGGCGTCTGCGCCGTGATCTTCGCACGCAACACGCGGCTGCGCTCTCTGCGTGCGAGCTTGCTCTTGCGCTCCCGGTGGAAGCGCGCTTTATCTCCATTGAAGGCTGACATGGCTACTTGAGCTTAGCAGAGTTTTGAAAACGCCGTATTGCAATATCGCTCACCCATCCTCAACCCATCGCTCAGCCATGGCGCAGTGCTACTTTGGACGTGGTGTGACCATGAAATCCGGAATTGCTTCAATCGCTCTGTTCGCCGTCGCCGGTGCCGTGCTGGCGCAATCTCACAGCACTCCAACGCCCGCGATGCTGGTTCTATCCAAACGGGACCAGACGCTCTCAATCGTCGATCCGGCCACCCTGCAGGTGGTGGCGCGCATGCCATCCGGGCCCGACCCGCACGAGGTGACCGCCTCCTCGGATGGTAAACTCGCTTACATTTCCAACTACGGCTTCGGCGCGTACAATACGATCACGGTCGTCGACCTGGTAGGCCAAAAGACGTTGCGCGCCATCGACCTGGGCGTGCTCCACGGGCCGCACGGCCTCGACTACGTTGGCGGCAAACTGTATTTCACAGCCGAAGCGAACAAGGTATTCGGCCGGTACGATCCGGCCACCGGCAAAGTGGATTGGATCATGGGCACCGGGCAGGATCGCACCCATATGATCGCGGTCTGGCAAGATCTCAGCCGCATCGTCACCACCAACGTCAGTTCGGCCACCCTCAGTATTTTCGAAAAGAGTGCAGGTGGGCCGGGTGGGCCGCCGCCGGGAGGGCCGCCACCGGGAGGTCCTCCGCAGAGTGGCCCCGCGCCGGGCATCTCAGGCGTGCCGCCCGCCCCGCCGCCTCGAATGCCTCAGTGGACCCAGACCATCGTCTCCGTGGGCCGCGGATCGGAAGGCTTCGACGTCGCGCCGGATGGCCGCGAGATCTGGGTCGCCAACGCCCAGGACGGCACCGTGTCGGTGGTCGATGTGGCCGCCAAGAAGGTTGTCGCCACGCTCGAGGCCAACGTCCGCGGAGCCAATCGGTTGAAGTTCACCCCGAACGGCAGGCTGGTCCTGATCTCTTCCCTGGGCGGCTCCGACCTGGCCGTGCTGGACGCCTCTACTCGCCGCGAAGTCCAGCGCGTGAAGCTGGGCGGAGGCGCTGCCGGAATTCAAATGGACCCCAACGGACCCCGCGCGTTCGTGGCCTGCACACAAAATAGTTACGTGGCCGTGATCGACTTGAAAACCCTGACCGTCACCGGCCGCATCGACGCCGGCAAGGAACCCGACGGCTTGGCCTGGGTGGGCGGGGTAGGCGGTCAGACTCAGTGAGGGGTAGATCCGCAGGCGGCAAAGACCAAGTGAGCATACGCCGATCTTACGGCCGCCCGGCGCGGGTGAACTTCTGCACTCCCAGTTGGTCTCTGCCCTCTTCGACGACATAGAAGGCATCGGCGGCGATGTCGCGGAAGGTTTGGCGCAGGCCGCTGGGCCATTGAATTTCCAGGGTGTCGGCCCTGGTGGCGCGGCCCAGTCCGAAATTCGCGCGCAGGTCGCTTTGCGAAAGATAGCTGCCGCCCGCGGCGATTTCACGAATTTGAGAGATACCGCCGGCGTGGAGTCGCAAGCGGGCTCCCAGGGCGTCGCGATTGCTCTTCTTCCCGATCAGCTTGAAGTT
>DATKFU010000389.1:0-5866 GCA_035511215.1 Bryobacteraceae bacterium
TCGCCGTGGATGGCGCGGTTCAGTTCCATGCGGGATTTGTTGTCGGGCGAGATGACCAGTGTTCCTTCGGGCTGCTCGGCATAGGTCCGCGCGATCGTCTGCACACGCTCGGCACGGTCGCCGATCTCATGTACGCGGCCTTGTTCGTCCAGCCCGGCGATGGCTTGCCGCACTTCGCCACGGGCAAGCTGCTCCACCGTCTCTTTCAGCGCCGGGTCTTTCTGCCGCACGATGTCATCGAGCCGCGCCGTGCGCATGCCCGCCTCTTGCAGTTGCTCGAACGGTCTGCCGGCGTCCACCGCCTGGTGTTGCCGCGTGTCGCCCACCAGCACCACGCGCTCATTCTCCTTTAGCCGCTCGAAAAACTCGTGCACCTGTTTGGTGCTGGCGAGGCTCGATTCATCCACGAAGTAGAGATGCTTTCCGCCATCGTGCACACGCTCGCCCTGTGCGAGATGGTGCTGCAACGTAGCGGATTTGATGCCAGCCTCTTCGAGCTGATACGCGGCCCGCGACGTGGGCGCGAACCCCTCCACCGTGTAGCCTTCTTTCTCCGCCGCTTCGCGGAGGGCGGCTAAAGAAGTGGTCTTGCCGGCGCCGGCCGCGCCCTGTAGACCGGTGATCTGGTCGCGGCTGTCGAGGATCGTTTCCACTGCCTGCCGCTGGCTGTTGCTCAGATGCTCGAAGTGAGCCTGCTGCTGAACTAACGGCGCGTAGCGCTCCTGGCCCGCGCGCATGCGCTCGATGTTGTCGCGTTCGAGACCGACCATCTCCGGCGTGGTGAACGACCGGCCGATAGGCGCTTTCACTTCGATCAGGTCGCCTTTCTGCACGCGCTCTTCAAAGTGGCTGCGCACTTCCTCGAAGCTGGCCTGGCCCATCGACCGTTTCAGCGCATCGCGCATCAGGGCGCGTTCATCCACCACCGCCTCACGTTCCAGGTTACGGTCGCGGGCGAACGTCACCGCCGATTGCGCATGCCGCATCCGCCCGTCGTGGCTCTGGTCGATGGCGTGCATTTTTTCTTTAGCCGCCTGGACGATCTGCTCCGGTTGATTGCCGAAAGCCTCAGCCATTTCACGATGCCGCGCCAGCATCTGTTCCGGTGTCAGCGCCAGCTTCGCATCTCTAGTACGGTGTGCCGCGATCTGCGCCGCCCCCGCGCCGTCCACTCCCTGCTCGGCCATGTGCTCGCGGATTTGCTGACTCCGCGGGCTGCTCGCTTCCAGATACTCGGCGCTGTAGCCGCGGATCTCCGGCGCGCCGTTCTTTCCTGGCTCGATCTCATAACCCAGCGCTTTCAGCCGCATCGCGAGCTCGCTCTGATACACCGCCGTCCCGTACTGCTGGCTGCGATAGAGTTCCCGCGGCTGCACCGCGTGCGCCTTGCCGTCCGCGGTTTCGGTCACATTGAAAAACACCGCGTGCGTGTGAAGCTGCGGCGCGGCATAGCCGTCCACCGGCCGGGCGCTGTCGTGCTCGAACTTCGCCACCGCCCATTTCCCGCCGGTCTCGGCCGGCGCGTTGCCGTCGATTCGCGCCTGGACGTAGCGCTCCATTTCATTGAGGGCCACGCGCACGCTTTCCCGGTGCGCCTCCCGCACGCGCTCGTCGCCGCCCACCAGCGCTGTGAGCGAGACACTCTTGGGCGCGCTGAACGTCGCATCCCATCCGGCCCGGTGCTCCATCGTCTTCACGGTCCCGCCGGCATCGTTCACATACTCCCGTGCCTGCTGGTAACGCACGAGCTGCTCGGCAGTCTCCGGATGCTGCCCGGCGGCTAAACGGGAAAAGCTCTCCGCGCTGACTTCGCCCGTCAGGCCCCACTCGGCTGCGAGCTTGCCCTGCCACTCGCCCCGGATCTGGCTGCCCTGCGTGTAATAGCTCTGCTCGGCATTGGTAAATTCACTGGCCTGGTACGCCGCGGCCTGGACCGCGCTCAACGGTTTTGAGATCGTCAGCATAGATTGCCTAATCGAAGAACCCGTGCTCCGCGGCGCGCTGTTGCTTGCGTTCGAGCTTCTGCTGTTTGCCGCCCTTCGGCTCCTCGGGCGTACGCGGCGGCTCGATGGCCGCCACCGTTTTCCATTCCCGCTCGATGAAGCCCGGCTGCACCTTCGGCCAGTCGAGATAGGGGAAGCTCATCTGCACGACATCGTTGCCGTTCTTCAGATACCCGTGCAACGCGGGCAGCCCGCCGATTTCCGCCGGCAGCACCAGCGGCGCCGTCCGTTTCTCGACTACGTACGTCTTGGTCTCGCGCCCCGCGCGCTGGCCCGCCCATCCCTGCGGCGTGGTCCGGCTCTCCCGCAGCCATTCCCGGTCCTGCTCGCCGATCGCGTCGCTGACCCACTTCGCCGCCCGTGGTTCGCTCGTCTTCAGAAAGATTTTGGTCCACGGCTGCGAGAGCATCGCCTCGGCCATATGCCCGTAAATCGTCTCCATCTGCGCCTTGCCCTGGATGCCGATCACTACCGGGTTGTTGCTCTTCCGGTTCTCGGTCAGCGCCGTGGCAAGCTGCGGCAGCTTCTGCAGGCTGGCCAGTTCGTCCAGCACGAACCACACCGGCCGCGATTGCCCACCCTCCTGGTTCATCAGCCGCAACACCAGGATGTCGAGCCACAGACTCAGCAGCGGTTGCAGCGCCGCCCGCAGCTCCGGCGTGCTGGTGAGAAAGATCCAGCCCCGCCGCTTCGCCGCCCACTCCCGCGCTGTCCATGTCGTCTTCGCTTCGCTTTTCGTCTTCAGCAGCCGCAACGCGTCGGCCACCAGGTTGAGCGAGGCCCGCACGCCTTCCCGCTGCGACGGCGCCGCCTGGCTGATCATCGACGCCAGTTCCGTGCCTTCCACCATCCGGTTGAGCGCTTCGCCGTCGCACATCATCGCCACCATCTGCTGCGCGTCCATCCGCCGCCGCAACATCTGCGCGAAAATCTTCCGCGGCGTCTGCGTGAAAAACGGCGGCTCGTGCGGCTGGTCCGGAAACACGCTCTCGGCGAGGCTCCGCGCCTCGGCCTCGTTCGTCAACTCCTCGCCCGGCGACCAGTACGGCGACCGCGCATCCAGCGGATTCAGGATGATATCGCCGCGCTCCGGATTGTAGAAGCGCTCGATGTACTCCCGCGCCGGATCGTAGACGATCACGGTCTGCTGGTCCGCCGTCAGCCGCCACAGCATTTGCCGGATGAGCGCGCTCTTGCCGGTTCCCGTATCGCCCATCAGCAGAAAGTGCTTCGGCTCGTCTTCCTCCGGAATAAAGATCATCGGGCCGTGACTGTACTTGATCCACACCCGCTCACGCAGATTGCGCGGTTCCAGCGTGAGGAATCCCATCCCGATTCCATATTTCCGCTTGCGGTTGAACTCGTCTCGCGTGACCAGCTCCGCGCCGCGCACCCGTCGGCCGTTCTCAAGGATGTCCCGCGCCTTCCGGTCCTGCGGCCAGGCCAAGCACAGCCCCGCCACCATCACTCCGAGTCCCCACCATATGCCGGGCTTGGCCAGGTCGGTGAGTGTCTGCCCTTCGTACACCCAGTCCCGCAGGAACGCGGCGAAGCGCGCCTTGTCCACCGGGATCAGCGGATTCGCGAGACGCACCGCGCCGCGTTGCAGCGCTGCGTCCGACAGCCGGAACGGAATCGCCCCCTGCGGATAGCTGGCCATCCGGATTGGCGACACTTCCGCCGGCACGGTCGGATGCCACCGCCCCTGCCGGTCCACCGTGTGCAGCACCAGGTACTTTTGAAACAGCCCGGCGCTCGACACCACGTAGTGCGCCAGGTAATACCGCTGCATCCCGTCCCACTGGTATTCGACCTGGAAGAACCAGGCCGCGAACATCGCGACGATGCCGAAGAAAATCGCCCCGCCGCGCTTTTGAAACCCGTGCCTCGGCCAACCCCTCGGCCGTGCTGAAATCCACATCCCGCTCATACGTTTTACTCTCCTCGACCGGCTGCTGTCTGAAGACGCGTCAGGGCCTTTTCCCGTTTGTCGCCGTCGGCCTTCTCGATGAGCGCTTGCATACGCTCCCGGTTCGGCGGCTCGCCGCTGGCCACATCGTAGAAGAGATTGAGCAGGATCGTGCGGAGTGCGAGGAGTTCGGATAAGAGCGTTTCTTCGGTGGGCGTGGCGAGCGGCGCCGGCTGGCCGGATGCCTTGAGCAGCACCTCGCGGCGCCACTCTCCCACCGTCAACCCGCTCTCGGCGGCGCTGGCCTCCAGGCGCGCGTATTCCTCGTCGGAGATCTTGGTCCCGACCGAACGCGTCCGGCTTGTCCGTCCCTCGGATGATGAGCCGGCCATGAGGCCCCTCGTGCGCTTCTGATGCGATTCTACCGCTTTTGTGTTTTCAACGGTTACCGGCCGGCGCCGGAACCCGGTAACCTGCAGCACCCGCTCCGGGGTGACGTGTCACCCCTTCTGCCCGTGCCGAAGGCACGGTCCTCCGGTATACGGCGATAACCTTCGATTTTGACCGTAGAACTAGAGCCGGCAAGCGCCTCGTCGGCGGCTGGTCGCCCTCGCCGATAGCCAGCGTCATGAGGTTACGGATGTAGATCGACGTACAGTTGGAGCTGGTCAGGTAGGCAAATTGTGAGTGCGGTAGGGCGTGATGGCGCTAGGATAATCGTAGACTGTCTGCTGCTTCAGCGACATTTTCCCTGCCGACTGAGATCTTTCGGCTAGTGGATCTGGTCTCTGAACGCACTAAGATCGGCCGGCGAGTTGCCGATAATCGCGACGTCCCGCCCGTCTCGGTCAACAAGCCAATAGAGAAACAATCGACCAGGCGCTAGCTTCTGGGAGTCCTTCTGGACTATCAAGTCGCCAGCGTATTTGCCCCGCTGAACGACTTCGAAGAGTTGGTGGTTCAGCGGTATGACACTGTGACTCACAAGATCTACGGCGCCTGTCACCTCATTTACCTTGAGGATTAGCCCAAAGTTTCCGGGCTGCGTGTAAAAATAGATGCTCGACGCGTCGGGAGAAAACTGCACCTGGAGGATACTCGCGACTTCGCCGCTCTTAGCCGCAGCCGAGGCCTCGATATGGAGGGGCCTCGGCTCCAGGGATCGTTTTATGTCAACAACCCAAAGGTCTTCCGGCTCGCCAGCATTCGCGGCCCGGACAAAAGCGATATGCTGCATGTCGCTTGAGAAAACCGGCTGAGAGTCTCGTCCGCTAGAAGTCAGCTGAATGGTTTGTCCATCCCTAGCCAGCATGACATCGCCATTGACCGCTCGCACGGTCGATTGGTAGGCGCTAGCATCCGCCTGAACAAGAAGGAACGCCAGAAGCAAGAGAGGTCGCACCAACACCTCGCTTAGTGGACCGTCACCGTGACGCCCGGGCAGCCAAGTCGCGAGTTCAGTGCGTCCAGCGCCCCCTGAAACTGTGTCCCATAGTTTGTGTTGCCAGGATCGAAGCCTGCGTTGGACACTGCCTGCGCCGCCATCGTGTAGGTGCCGCCATCGCTGTTTAGAACGCTGAGGACAGCTGTCCCGTATACCCCGCCGTTACTCTGATAAGCCGAGAGACCAGAAGTATAAAATGCGTTTGCCGAAGCGAAGCACGCCCACCCTGCGGAATAGTTGCTGCCTCCAACGCTACTGCAGGGGCCAGCACCCTGCCACCCGCTCGTAGCAGTAGCGGCGTTCGCGCCAGGGGCCAGACGCAGATCGAAGTAGTTGTTATTTTGAGTGTCAACAGGATTGGTGGGCGAAAAGCCGACTTCCGCAGCGGACAACGCCAGCGTGAAGAGAGCAGGAATTCCTGTAGCCGAAGCTATTGCGTTAGCCGCAGCGCCATTTGCGTTGATAAAATTAATCACGTTTGTGTTATTGCAAGGGTTTGCCGGCTGTTTC
>DATKFU010000390.1:0-8576 GCA_035511215.1 Bryobacteraceae bacterium
GAGGAGGTGCGTGGCGAAACTGTGCCGAATCGTGTGCGGCGTCAGGTGCTGAAAAACGCCGGCCTTCCGCCCGTGGCCGCGCAGCAGTTTCCAGAATGCCTGGCGGGTCATCGGCCCGCCGCGCGCAGTTACAAAAAGATAACGGCTGGGACGGCCCTTCAAGATCGCGGGACGCCCGCCCTGCAAGTAGGCCCGGACGGCGGCCAGCGCCGCCTTACCCACGGGGATCATCCGTTGTTTCCTGCCTTTGCCGGTGGCCCGCAGCACGCCTAAATCCAGGTTCAGGTCCGCGATGGCCAGACTACAGAGTTCGGTGACCCGCAGACCGGTTGCATACAGCAGTTCGATCATGGCGTGATCTCGCACGCCGGTGGTCCGGTTGGCGTCCGGAGACTCGGACAGCCGTTCGATCTCTTCCAGATTCAGAAACTTAGGGATAGTCTGCCATTGCCGCGGGGCGCCCAGATGCTCGGTTGGATCGCCGGCGATGCGGCCCTCGCGCACCAGAAACGCGTAGAAACTGCGTAGCGTGGACAAATGCCGGGCAACCGACCGGCTTCCCATGCCAGCTTTATAAAGCGAGTCCATATAGTCGCGGATGGCTTCCACATCCGGAATCGCGCCGCCGCACTGGCGGCCCGCGAACTGGACAAACCTCTGCAGATCCGCCTGATAGGCTTCCAAGGAGTTAGCGGCTAACCCCTTTTCGATTCTGCAAAAATTGAGGAACGCGGCGGCCTCTCCTGGCAGGGCGCCGCTTACTGGCGGAGACGCGTTATCCACGTGCCAATGATACAATAACCCCGACCCATGTTTAAAACCATCTTTAAGACAATGTTTCCATTTAGGGGTTGATTTGGCCGGCTCGACATCCAAAAAAGTACGGATTAGCCGGTTTGACCGGGAAGCTCTGCTCGGGTTTGTGAACCCGTTAACCTATCTACGGCCCGCCGGGGTGGAACTGTTGACGCCGGACGGCAACTACGCGGTGGTGCCGTACAATGAAGTGAAAGCCGTTCAATTTGTGAAGGATTTCGAGCCGCCGGACCCGGCCGCCGAGCGCAAAGTATTCAGTACGCGGCCCAAAATGGACGGATTATGGGTACGCGTCAAGTTCCGGGATGGCGAGGTAATGGACGGGATTCTCGCGAATAATCTGCTGCTGATGGAATCCCATGGCTTTACGGTAGTTCCACCGGACCCATACTCCAACAACCAGCGCTTGTTCCTGCCGCGCGCGGCGCTCGCGGAGCTGCAAGTACTGGGAGTAGTAGGAAGCCCGCTGCGGCGGCGTAAGCCGAAACCGGTGCCGAAGGAACAGATCGGATTGTTCGATTGAGCGGCGCCATTCGCCCGGCCGCGCCCCGGTTACGGTTTGCTATTCTGGTGTGCTGGATTCGATGATCATCTCCAGCGTGCGATCCTTCCTGCTCTCCTATCCGTTCCCCGAACCGGTGCGGCTGCCGTTCTATGGCGGCGAACGCACCATCCTGAAACGCGACGCCATGCTGATACGCATCGAATCCGATGGCGGCCTGGTGGGATACGCGCCGGGGCCGGGCAGCCAGCGCGCCCAGGACATCATCGAAAGCCTGGTGCGGCCGTTTCTGGAAGGGCGAACGCTGGCGGACCCGGACGCGCTGCGTATCCAGTTTATGGAACGGCCGGAAGTAGATGCCGTCGCGGCCAAGACGTACTGCGCCGTGGAAGTGGGTCTTTTCGACCTGTGCGCGAAGGCCAGGGGCGTCCCGCTTTCCGAGATGCTGGGCGGCCGTGTGCGCGGCGTGATCCGGCTATACGGCAGCGCCGGGATGTATATGCCGCCGGAACGCTACGCAGCCGAGGCGGCTGCCATCGCGGACCTGGGTTTTCGCGCTTACAAGATGCGCCCGGCGGGCGGCCCCGAAGCGGACCTGGAGACCGTGCGGCAGATGCGCGACGCGGTTGGCCCGGACTTCGACCTGATGGTGGATGCGCACACCTGGTGGCGCATGGGCGACCGTAGCTATAGCTTTGAAACCGTCGAGCAACTGGCCGGTGGGATGGCGGAGTACGATGTGGCGTGGCTGGAAGAGCCTTTGCCGCCGGACGATCACGAAGCTTATTTGCGCTTGAAGGAAAAGGACTATTTGCCTTTAGCCAGCGGCGAACACGAACCCAGCGAGGAGCGTTACCAGGACCTGATCCTGCGCCAGGCGGTTGATTACGTGCAGATGGACGTTTGCTGCCAGGGCGGCTTCGCCATGGGCCGGCGCCTGCTGAGCGAGATCACGCGCGCCGGGCTGGGGTTCGCCTTCCATAGCTGGGGGACGGCGCTTGAGGTGGTGGCCGCGGCACACCTGGGTGTCTGCTGGCCGGAAACCGTGGTGGAGTGGCTGGAATATCCTTGTTATGCGACGGTGGTACGCGAAGGCATGTACCCGTTTCCGCTGGCGGCTGAAATCCTCAAAGAGCCGCTCGAAATCGATCACGGCGACCTACTGGTGCCGCGCGGGCCAGGGTTGGGCGTCGCGGTGGATGAGTCGGTGATCGATCGCTATCCGTGGCTCCCCGGCCCGTGGTCGTATTTCCGTACGGATTCGCCGGCTGAGACGCGCGCCGTCACCTCCGATCACTCCGTGCAGTGGGAGCGGCGGTCGTCCGGATGAGCCGGCGATGAACAGGAAACAGTTCCGCTACTACGACCTTCTGGTCTACACCTTCGTCGTCATCCTGTTGATCTCCAACCTGGTGGGACAAAAGATCACGGCGGTGGGTCCTTTCCGCTTCAGCGGGGCAATGTTGTTCTTTCCGATCACGTATATCTTCGGCGACATCTTCACCGAAGTCTATGGATATGGCGCCTCGCGGCGCGCCATCTGGGTCGGTTTCTTCGCGGCGGCCTTGCTGGCGGTCATGGGAATAGTCACGGTGTGGCTGCCACCCGCGCCAGGGTGGGACGGACAAGCGGCGTTCGCGCGGGTGTTCAATTTCGTGCCGCGAATCATCGCTTCCAGCCTGGCGGCCTTTTGGTGCGGCGAGTTCGCCAACTCTTTCGTGATGGCGAAAATGAAGCTGCTGACCAACGGGCGCTACCTGTGGACGCGCACGGTCGGCTCGACGGTGGCCGGCCAGGCGGTGGATACCTTCGTCGTAACGGTGCTCACGTTTGGCGGCAGCCTGAGCGCCGGGTTGATTGCGAACCTGATCCTCTCGGGGTATCTGGCCAAAGTGTTGTATGAAGTGGCCGCCACGCCGGTGACGTATTGGATCGTGAATTTCCTGAAGCGGCGGGAGGGGGTGGACGTGTTCGATAGAGATACGGATTTCAATCCGTTTCATGGCGAGCCGGGGTAAGCTATAAGATGAGAACAGGGCCACATGACCCAAGTGACGATTGAGATCCCGGACGATCTGGCGCGCAGCCTTGAGGACATCGCTGCCGAACAGCATCGCAGCGTGCAGGATCTGACGGTAGAGCACTTAAAATCCGTCGTTCTCCAGGTCGGCGAACGGCGGCCTGGTTCGGCCGCTGCGATCTTGAGGGCCATGCTCAATTCCCCTCACCTTACTGCCGCCGACGTCGACGAACTGGACACGGCTATCGCTGCCGGCCGGCTTCCAGTCCGCGATCGCGGCGTCTTTGAGCCGCGCCTCTGATCCGTGACCTACCTTTTGGATACAAATGCCTTCAGCGACGTGATGAAGGCGCATCGGGGAATGGAAATCTGGCTCCGCTCGGTGGGCAGCGCCGATCGCGTGGCGACGTGCACCATAGTTCGCGGGGAGGTCCTGTTCGGCGTTGGCCGCCTGGCTGAAGGAAAGCGCCGCTCGGCCCTCGAAGAGAAAGCTCGGGAGTTGTTCGAAATGGTGCCTTGCGAGCCGGTACCGGAACGGGCTGGTGATGCCTACGCGACGATTAAACTGGCCCGGCAGGTTACGGGGCTTGGCGCTTGATGAGAACGATCTATGGATCGCGGCCACCGCTATTTCGCTCGGTGCGACGCTGGTGAGCCGGGATCGCGACTTCGAAGGCATAGAGGGGCTGCGCGTTTTGGTGCTTTCGTGAAGCAGGAGAAGCGACTCGCGGCGCGTATCGTCGAGATGATGGAGTGCTCGCTCGCCGTGGTTTCTGCTCGGTCTTTCCAGTTCCACCAGTCGGATAAATACGCGGGTCCCTATCGATTCGCATAACGCCCCGGGGGAACGACGAGACGCTACTGCCAGGCGAAGCCTGAGCCACGGACGTCCTACAATGGAAGCATGTCCGATACCCTGACAATCGCCGGCCGCTCGTTCCAGTCCCGCCTGATCGTGGGCACGGGGAAATATCGCAGCTTCCAGGAGATGGCGCGCTGCCACGCGGCCACCGGGGCCGAAATGGTGACCGTCGCCGTGCGGCGCGTGAACCTGACCGACCGGTCCAAGGAATCGCTGCTCGACTATATCGACCGGTCGAAGATCTTCATCCTGCCCAACACCGCTGGTTGCTATACCGCGGACGACGCCATCCGCACCGCTCGCCTGGCGCGAGAGGTGGGTCTATCCAACTGGATCAAGCTGGAGGTTATCGGCGACGAAAAGACGCTCTTCCCGGATAACGAAGGGCTGCTCGAAGCCACCCGGGTGCTGGTGAAAGAGGGCTTCGTGGTGCTGCCTTATACCAACGACGATGTGGTGAACGCGCGCAAGCTGATCGACGCGGGCGCCGCCGCCGTGATGCCGCTGGCCGCGCCGATCGGCTCGGGCCTGGGAGTGCAGAACAGCGCCAACCTGCGCATCATGCGGGAAGTGATTACCGCTGTGCCGCTGATCGTGGACGCCGGCGTGGGTACTGCCTCGGACGCCGCCATCGCCATGGAGCTGGGCGCGGATGGCGTGTTGATGAATACCGCCATCGCAGCCGCGGAGGACTCCGAAAGCATGGCCAGGGCTATGAAGCTGGCGGTGGAGGCGGGGCGCTTGGCGTATCTCGCCGGACGCATGCCGAAGAAGCTGTACGCCAGCGCCAGCAGTCCGCTGGTGGGTGTAGTGGGGCAGGCTTCGTAGCTGTAAGCTTACGCGGCGGCTTTCACCACCCAGCCATCCGCCAAATTGATGACCCGGTTTCCGTACTCGGCGTTGGCTTCCGAATGCGTCACCTGAATGATCGTGGTGCCTTCGTCGTTCAATTTCTTGAACAACTCCATGATCTCCTTGCCCTGGCTGGAGTGCAGGTTGCCTGTGGGTTCATCGGCCAGAATCAGTTTGGGGCTGGCGATAACCGCGCGCGCCACCGCCACGAGCTGCTGCTGTCCGCCGGAGAGCTGGTTGGGATAGAGGTCGCGCTTGCCGACGATATGGAACCGGTCCAGCGCATCGCACACCAGGCTTGCGCGCTCGGAGGATTTGACGTTGCGGTAGGAGAGCGGAATGTCGAGGTTCTCGTAGACCGTCAGGTTATCGATCAGGTGGTAACTCTGGAACACGAAGCCGATGTACTTCTTATTCAGCTCCACGCGGTCCTTGGGCTTCATCTTGTGAACGGCATGGTCCAGGAAATAGAACTCGCCGGTCCAGGCGCCGTCCAGCATGCCGAAGATGCTGAGCAAGGTGGATTTGCCAGCGCCGGATGGACCCATGATGGTCACAAATTCGCCTTCCTTGATCTCCACTTCAATACGCCGCAGCACGTAGGTCCGGCCGTAGCCCGCTTCGTAGAATTTGTCCAGATTCGCGGTTCTGATCATGTGCTTCTATTCTACTTGACGAACGAGGCGCGGATGAGTCCCGATTCGCGGAATGCTATAATCCTGCGGCAAAGACGGGCGGCAAGTTCGGTACGGTGGCGCCGGCTGCGCGTTCGATCGTAACGGCAATGGCGGCGGCGCCGGCTACATCCACAGGACCGGGCAACACGTGGATGGCGGTGCCGTCGGAGGCGGACTGGAACAAGCCGGCGGGCACCGGCTGGCTGCCCGTGGCTTTGGGAATGACCCACATTTCGTAGGTCTTGCCAGCGGGCGCGGGCGGCAGGTTGGAGGCCAGCAACAGCACGCCGCGCGCGGGATCGAGGAAGATGCGACCGCGCGGAGGCTGCGGCGCGCCGCCGCCGAAAATCACTTGCTTCACATTGGGTTGGTTCAGGATGGCGAAGGCCTGATTCAGGCGCGCCAAGGCGCGGGTCTGGGCCGCCGATTCCGCTTGCACCTGCGCCAGTTCCGCGGAAGCCTGCGTCAATTCCGACGATGCGCGATGTGCGCGGATATCGAAGACCGCCGCGGCGACAAGGGCGGCGACCGCCACAGCGGCCCACACCGGGGACCAGTTCCAGCGCGAGGCCGTCTGGCCGCCGACGGACGCCAGCACTCGCTTTCGCAGCCGGGCAGGCGGCTCTACCGACGCCGCAGCTGCGCCGATCAGGGTGATCAACTCCCGCGCGCCGCGGACGCCCGGCACGCACGTGGGGCAGGCCCGCTCCAGATGCGCGCGGATCTCGCTCAGCTCGGGATCATCAGCGAAGCCCAGCGTATATAGCTCGTAATGATCGCGCAGTTCGTCGCAATTCATGCGCTCACCGCCGTCCCGAGCTCATCGCGCAGGCTCTTCAATGCCGTTCGCACCCAGGTTTTGACGGTGCCCAGCGGCTCACCCATTTTCTCCGCCATCTCCGCTTGCGAAAGGCCTTCGAAGTAGGCCAGTTCGATGACCGCGCGATGGTTCTGCGAAAGCTTCTCCAAGGCGACCCGCACGCGCCGCACTCGATCCGAATTGAGCAGTTCCTTTTCCATGTCGCAGAACAGCGCCGGGTGTTCGGTCTCGGGCAGTTCCACCGAGTTGCGCATGCGGCCCGCGGCCGATCGCAAATAGTCGATGGCCCGATTGCGCGCCACGGCCAGCAGCCACGGGCCAAGGCCGCCGCGTTCGGCGTCGAATCCCTGGACCCGATTCCAAACGCGCAGGAAGGTTTCCTGGACCAGATCTTCGGCGATCCCGCCATCCCGCACCACGCGCAAAATGAGCGCGTAAACCAAGCGGCCATAGCGGTCATACAGCTCCGCCATGGCGCGCGGATCGCGACGCTGCAAGCGCCTGACCAGATCTGGGTCGCTTTCTCCGAATTCAATTGCCAGCAACAGGGGTAGCAGCAGCATCAGGTACCGGATACGATTAAACCACGCTGCCAGGGTACACAATTATTCATACGGTGTAAGCCGGCTGCTTGGATGAGTGGTTGGATAACTGGCCACTGGTGCATTATACTGCGGAGACATGCCGGCAGGAATTCGCACGACTGTGACGCTGTTCGCGGCGGCGGCTTTGCTTGCGGCGCGCGCGCGCCAACTGGGTGTTCCATTCGAAGGCGCGCCCGGGCCGCTGAATGCGATCACGGATATCGCGGGGCTTGAAGTGGGCCATGCCACGCTTATTGCGGGCGACGGGAAGCAGGCCGTACGCACCGGAGTTACCGCCATCTGGCCGCGCGGAAAGCAATCCGGCGCGCCTGTTTTTGGGGGATGGTCCTCGCTGAACGGGAACGGCGAAATGACGGGCACCACCTGGGTGGAGGAGTCCGGCCTGCTGGATGGGCCGGTGATGATCACCAACACGCACAGCGTGGGGACGGTGCGCGATTCCTATATCAAATGGCGCGTCGCCCGCGCGCGCAAGGCGGGCATCGACCTGAGCGATGAATGGTCGCTGCCGGTGGTGGCAGAAACCTGGGACGGATTTCTGAACGACATCAACGGATTCCATGTACAGGAATCCGACGCGTTCGCCGCGCTGGAGGCGGCCAAGAGCGGGCCGGTCGATGAGGGCAATGTGGGCGGGGGCACGGGCATGGTGTGCTACGGGTTCAAAGGCGGCATCGGCACGAGCTCGCGCAAGGCGGGCGCCTACACGGTGGGCGTGCTGGTGCAATGCAACTGCGGACGGCGCGCGCAGCTTCGCATTGCGGGCGTGCCGGTGGGGCAGGAGATCACGGGAAATGAGCCGTACGCGCTGAATTTCCGGCGCGCGGGCGAGGATGTCGGCTCGATCATTATCGTGGTGGCCACAGATGCTCCGCTGCTGCCGCATCAGATGAAACGCCTGGCGCGGCGCGTATCGCTGGGCCTGGCGCGGACAGGATCGAGTTCCGGCAACGGATCGGGCGACATCTTCATTGCGTTTTCGACGGCGAACCCGGACGCGGGACGGACGTCGGGCCTGGCGATGCTGAGCATGCTGCCGAACGACGAAATGAACCGGCTGTTCGAGGCGACCGCGCAGGCCACCGAGGAAGCCATCGTCAACGCCATGGTGGGGGCGGAGACGATGACCGGCTTCGAGGGGCACACGGTGATCGCACTACCGCACGACCGGCTGCAGGAGGTTCTGAAGAAGTACAACCGGTTGCAGCCTTGACTACTCGCTGGTCTATGACGATTAAAGACACTACGGCCTTAGCGGGGTGGATTTTTTGAAGATAGGACAACCGTCACCGCCCGGCTCCCCTCCGATAACGAAGGGAAGCCGTGCGGGGTAATGCGAAACAGATGGGAGGCCGCAGTCTCCGGGGCGAACCCCGAACTTGCCGATCGCCTCTTCTCCGAAACTCTGGCTAGGAACCGGTT
>DATKFU010000391.1:0-6823 GCA_035511215.1 Bryobacteraceae bacterium
CCTGGGTGTCAGCCGCGCTTCGGCGTCGTCGAAGTCGACCGTCTCCAGCAGCGTGGTCAGCATCGGCACGCCCGGCATCACGATAGGAAACCCATGAGGCGGGCGGCAGGATTGTTCGTACTATTGGCGGCAGCGGCGTGCGCCTCCGCGCAGGTGACGCTGTCAACGGTATTGGCCGGCGGCGCAACTCCCACCGGCCAGTACTACACATTCGGTTCGGTGCCTTTGGGGAGCGTGGCGGACGCCGAGTTCCAGTTGACGAACACAGGAGCGAGCCCGGTTTATCTCACCGATCTCGGGCTGCTCGGGACGACCTCGACCAGCCCTCCGTACGCGGAGAATTTCTCCGTAGTTTGCGCGCTATCCCCGGAGTTGTGCGGCTCCTCTTCGCTACAACAGTTGCCGATCCTGATTAACCCCACCGGCACGCTGGATTTCACGGTGCAATTCCAGCCTTTCCAAGTGGGCCTGCCCAGCGCTGTGATGACGATCGCCGCCGGCAATACGATTACGGTCTTCCTGACAGCCACTGCCGCGCAAGGGCTGGCAGTGCTTCAAAGTGGCGCAGCGTTGGCGCCCGGGCAGACAATCAGCTTCAACGGCACCCAGGTCGGGTCCAGCCAGACCATCGCGCTGATGCTGGCGAATCAGACTAACGCATTGCTCGGCGTTCCGTCAATCCCACCCCTGACGGGTGGCAGCTTCAGCGTGGCGGGCAGCGCCCTTTCGGCGACCAGCGTTCCGGCCGGCGCGTCCACCGAACTGGATGTGATATTTACGCCCACCGCCGCGGGTCCGGAACAGGGAACCTTGACCATCGGTTTGAACACGTATCCGCTGCAAGGTATGGGGCTAGTGCCTCCTCCGGCGAATTTCCCCGTCCCGTCGATCCAACTGAATCTGGCGACGCCCGGCAGCGCGCAACAAGGAAGTCTTTCGGTTAGCCTGGCATCGGCGGCGGCATCCAGCGGAACGGGAACGGTGACGCTCGCCTTCCAATCCGCGGTTAGCGGCGTCAGCGCCGACCCTACCGTCACTTTCGCGGATGGAACTCAATCCGCCACCTTCACCGTGGCGCAAGGCGCGTCGGCCGGCCAATTCGGGGCCACTCCGTCCGTTTCATTCGGGACGGGTACGACCGCCGGTACGCTGGTCTTCAGTGTGATCCTGGGTAGCAACGCCGCGCAGACGGCCAGTGTCACGATACCCGCGGCGGTCATCGGCATCGACGCGGCGGTGGCACAGCGCAACGTCGAGTGCGACCCGGCCCTGGTTTACTGCACGACCGCCAATGTGCAACTCCAAATCAATGGCTGGGACAATACGCGCAGCGCATCCCAAATCGTGTTCAGTTTTTTCAATTCGTCCGGCGCGGCCATCCAGCCGAGCCCCATCACCGTGGATGCCGCTACTACGTTCGAGCAGTATTTTACCGGCTCGGACCTAGCTGGCGTCTTTGGCGTAGCCGCGCTGTTTCCGGTGAACGGCGATGCCGACCTGGTGGTCGCGGCTCAGGTGCAGATCGTCAACTCCGTGGGCACCGTGCAAAGCGCAAGTATCACATTCTGATTTCCGGCCCGGCTTACATCGAGCTGATTCGGATGTACCGGCGAATGTCCCGGAGATTGATGAGGAATCCGGCAACCAGGGTCGCCATCGCCAAACCACCAACCAGCTTCCATTTATTCATAAGCCCTCCCTTGTTTGCGTGTAGCATGCCGGTAGCCAACGTGTTGCGGCGCACCGGCACGACAATGTACGAGCGAATAATTTAGGTTGACTTAGTAAGCGGCCTCGCGTACACTCCTCTCTGAGGATAAGCGCGGAATATGCTTCCTTTTTCTCCGACCGCCCGAATTATTTCGGCCGCGCTGGTGATATTCGGTTTCCCGTCGACGATCTTCGGCCAGACGCGCGCCTCAAAGCCCGCCGCCGCCGACTCCATGAGTGAGATGCCGCAGGTCCTGGTTGCTCCGTTGTTTATCGAGAGCGCCGAGTTCACCAGCACCATCACCATGGTAAGTGAACTGAATTTCGCGGTTACTGCGCAGGTGGTCCTATTTGACCGCAATGGCGCGCAGATTACATCGCAAACGGTGGCGTTTCCCGCGCACTCGCGGCAGGCAGTGCTGGTGGGCGACTTATTGCGCCAGGCTAATTCGGCTGAGACAATGGGATCGGTGGAGGTTCTTCCGAATCCGGCGCAGGTGTTCACCATGGCAATCGCGGCGCAGCTTTCCATAGCCGGGTCCGGCGCCAACGCTGGGCAGCAGATCGAGGAGGAATTCGTCATGGCGGCCACGTCCAGCTCGGGCGTTCTTCGTTCCGCCGGCGCCGCCTTGGCAAGCAACCCCACCCTCGCGCTCCGTAACACGGCAGCAACCGCCCAAACCGCCACCGTTTCATGTATCACCGAGAAAGGCGCGTCCACTCAGCAGCAGGTGCAGCTTGCCACGGGCGGGTGGGCCCTGCTGCAGGCATGCACCAGTTCATCCAACGCCGCGGTGACCCTCATTGGCGACGCCCTGGTTCCCCCGGCCCAAGCAGCCGCCGATCTCGGAGCGTTCGGCCTCTCGGTAGCAGGCAGTGGCACGCCCGGCACTCTGGCGGTGTTTGGTTTCTCCTGGCGCGTTGCTGCGCGGGGTGGGCTGCTCAGCTCCCAGAACTTCGTGGACGCCGGCACGTTCCGCTCCGGGAATACGGTATTTACGGGAGTTCCCGTCGGCGCGGCCACCTATTTGCCGGGCTCCTTTTTCACGCCGCAAGTCGCTCTTGCGAATTTCGGCACCAAGCCGGTGAGTGCGACGGTGCTATACGCCCGCACTACGGACTCCGGCCCCGAGCCGATCAATGTGGCAACCGTCAGCGTTCCCGGCATGAGTTCCCAAACGATCGCCTTGCCAGTGTTGACCGGCGATCCGGGACTGCGCAATTCATTCATCGTGCAGTCCGACGCGGCGCCGGGCACCCTTTTCGCAAGCGCTGCAGCGGTGGGAGCGCCGGGATTCGGATTGGTGGAGCAGATCGGCAAGGATCAGCAGACCACGGCCAATGGGGGCGGCCATCCCTGGGATCTCACTAGCGGCCAGGGAGCCGTGCTGCTGCTGTTCAATCACTCGACAGTTCCAAAATACTTCAACGTGAAGATTGGTAATGGCGGGGTGCTGTGGCAACAGCCCTATCAATTGGCACCCATGGAGACGCGCGCCATTAACATCCGCGACCTAATCGCCGGACAGGTCAAGGACCAGGACGGCAAGGTACTTTCGCAGACCCTGGAGCAAGGCGAGATTGGCTGGTTCAACCCAAATCCGGCGGAAGGCAAGGGCCGCCTGATGCAGATCGGTCCAGCATCGCAGACGGTCGCGGGAAATACCAGGGTGGCGCGCAACTTCAGCTGCGGATATTATTACAATCTATGCGGCGCATACCTTGCCACAGATTCCATCACCCTTAATTATGGGGAGGCGAGCAGCCCTGGCTCCCTCGGGGAGGTGATCCCCATGATTTGCACGAATGGCGACGACGGCGGCTGCTCCGGCCAGTCGTCCAGTCACAGCGGCCTGGGATACACCTACAGTTGGGTGTCGAACACTCCTTCGATCGCGACAGTGTATGGATCGTCTACGTCATCGAGCGCGACATTCTGGGGTAATGGCGGCGGTGTCGGCAGCGCCATTGGTTACATATCATCCGAGAGCTGTAGTTTCGGCGGAGGTGGAACACCAACCGTGTGCCAACTCTCGTACACCAAACCTCTCCAGTTCAACGTGGTCTGCGGCGGTGCAACGTCAACTCAGGTGATTTTCAACTTTGGTGTAACGCCCGCATACCCAGCCTGCATTCTCGGTGCCAGCCCCACTTGCTCAGTTTCCGTAGAGTCCGGAGCGGTAGAGGTAGCCATTTCGCCCGCGACCTCGTGCACCACTCCCGGCGGGCTGGCCGGGAACACCAACCTGTTTGCCGGCCCACCGTATAGTTCAGGGTCCATTCCGGGATACGTGAATGTTTCAGCTTCCACTACCCTCAACGCCAAGCCAGTCACGGCAACCAGCCCTAATGTACCAGTGGTGTGTACAAGCCCATGAGCAAGCCAGCCAGCCTCCGCCGCTGCAGGGCGGGATTGTTGACCGTTGCCGCCTTTGTCTCCGTGCTGTTTTGTCAGACGCCATCGGCCGACCCGGCGAGGGCACGTAAGATACACGTGGATTCGGTCCTATCGGCGCCCGGACCCGGCTGGGAGGTGTCTGACGCACTGCTTCGGGAGACGCCTGTGGACACCTGGGGTGAGATCACCGTGACGAACCACTCCGCCCAGGCCGCCCAAGACGCCAAATTCTACGCCGAGTACTTCGCCGACGACGGCCGCCTTTGCTTCACGCTGGCCTTCAGCCAGGATGTGAATAACGAGGAGGCGGCGGGGCCATTCCTGCCTGGCCAGACTCGCACGCTCTTCAGCGCGACCGGACTTGCTCCCGCCTCAAAGCCGGCCAGAGCTTCGGTATATTTTGTCGTTCCCGGCGCTCGGGGCAGCTCGCTGAACGGAGTAAACATAAACGCGCCACCCATCATTTTGTCCGGGAATGAGCCTGCGGGAAGTACAATCAGAGTCCCCGATGCCCCCAGCGCTCCGGTGTTTCCATTGGCGCTTATGGCCGGCAACCTGGATTCCAGTGGAGCGCTGGGCGACATGACCATTCTGGCGACCGGAATTCCGGACGGCGCAAACTGGGCGCGGACGTTTACTCGCGGCCTGCACTTTCGCCCGGCCGAGCTCAACGGGCAGCCGGTCCCCTCCCCGGTGCTGATACTACTGCGCGTGGTCCGGACGTTGCCGACCGCCAGTGTTGGGGCGTGGCCGGCAGACGAGGACCCGTGGGTGAAGTCGTACGTGCACAGCTTTCTGGGCGGCGAGATACCGCCGGTGAACGAGCTACGCTTCTGCGATGCAAGAATATTTGATGCTTCGGCAAAGGCCCCAGTCCAGGGGCCTTTCACGTACTTCAGTGTTGGCACCGATTGGTCGGTCCAAGCGCTCGGGTTCAGAGGTATCCTTGGGCTCGTCGGCACGTGGCGCGAATGGACCAGCAGCCGGAAAACGACTCTGAGACCTGCGGTTCCTGTGTCCCCGAAGTAAAGGTATGTCGCGACATCGCCCGTTCCGCCTCCTCGCGGCTTTCCTGAGCGCCGCTGGCGGCGTATCGCTCCGCGGCGCCGAGCCCTGTGTTCCGGTTGACACCGCGGCTCGCGACCGTCTGATCGCCTACGTCCGGCGCATGTCGCAGCTTCCCCCCGAGGCGCCGCTGTCGCTTACGCAGGAAGATTTGGTGCCGGGGACATGCTATCGGAAGCTGGTGTTCACCGTCAGCGGGATGCCACGACAGGTAAAATTAGTCCTGGCTCCCGATCAGAGGTTCCTGGCGCCAGAGACACTTGATTCCGCGGAGGATCCGCTGGCCGAGGCGGCCCTTGTGAGCGAAAAGGTGCGTGCCTGGTTGCGGAACCATCAGGTGCCCTCGCTCGGCAGTCCCACGGCTCCGGTGACCCTCGTTTTCATTTCCGATTTCCAGTGCCCATTTTGTAAGCGCGCTCGCGACGTGCTGGCGGAAGAAATGAAGGAACGGCCGGACGCCTGGCGCAATTCTATTGCCGTCGCTTACCTTAATTTCCCTTTAAGCGGGCACGCTTGGGCACGAAAGGCAGCTGAGGCTGGCGCCTGCGTTGCGTCACAGAACAATGGTGCATTCTGGTCGTTTGTACGGCTTTCTTTTTGATCGGCAGCAGCGGCTGACATCAGACAACATCGCAGCGGCGATCCGGGAGGAGGTTCGATCCGAGGGTCTTGACGTCACCCGTTTCGATCTGTGTGTGACCGGAGACTGGCCCGTCACCGGGTCGACGAGGACATTTCTTGCGCCACTGAACTCGATATTTCCGGCACGCCAACGTTCTTTGCAAACGGCAAACGGTTGCTCGGATTGAATAATCGGGATCAGTTGAACACGCTTCTTTCCAGCGTGCTTCAGGAATGGATGATGCCGCTTGGCATAAGGAGGTGAAAGCAGGTATATCTTCGGGGAGGCTGAAGCCTTTGGAAAACCTGGCACCCACGTGTGCAGCCCTCCTGGTTGCGCTGCTGGCTGTCGGTTGCGCGGCATTAGTCGCTTCCCCGGAGAAGCCCCCAGAACCCACCGAAGGCATCTGGTTCACAGATATCACGAAAAAGTCCGGCCTCAACTTCCGGCAAAGCTACGGCGACCGCCACCTGGACAACATCGTCGAAGGGACCGGCACGGGTGTCTGCGTCTTCGACTATAACAACGACGGTTTCCTGGATGTCTACTTCCCCAACGGTAAGTGGACCGAAGGGCTCAGCGACGATGACAGCCGCGACCTCCGCGGAAAGCTCACCAACCACTTATTCCGCAACAACGGCGACGGCACCTTCACCGATGTTACCGTCGAGGCTGGCCTGGAAGGCAGCCACTACTCGGTTGGCTGCGCCGCCGCCGATTACGATAACGATGGCTACGTTGACCTGTTGGTCCTGAACTACGGCCAGAACGAGCTCTTTCACAACGATGGTAATGGCAGGTTCACGGAAGTCTCCACGAAAGCCGGCCTGACCGACGCCAGCTTCAGCCTGTCGGCCGTCTGGTATGACTATAACAACGACGGCTACCTCGATCTCTTCATCGGGAATTACGTGAAATACGACAAGACCAAGGCCGCCGGCTTCGATCCCGCTGAGGGTTACCCCGGGCCGCTGAGCTACAGCGGCCAACCCAATCGCCTGTATCGCAACAACGGCGACGGCACGTTC
>DATKFU010000392.1:0-3885 GCA_035511215.1 Bryobacteraceae bacterium
GGGAAGAGAAAGAGGCGGGCTCCCGTCAAGGAAATTTAACCTACTCGTTACATATTGCCGGCTCGCGCCGCGCGAGAGGGGGCGGGGAAGTCCGGAAGACTTCCTACGTGCGGGCCGGCTTCCATTGTTCGAGGAAAGCGCGGACGTCTTCCGGACCTATCTTCACGGTCGATTCGAATTCGCCACTTTTCTGGGCGACCACGACTTTTCCGTCCGGATCGAGAACGGCGAGGCTCGGAATTCCGTGGTCCAGGGCCACGCCCAGGCGCGCGGCCAGGTCGTTATTATCCTTACCCTCGTCGCCGACGCTGATGTGCACGACCACATAGTTGGCATTTACCAGCGGAGCGAACTCCAACGAGTGGAAGGTGGTGTCCAGCACGTGGCAGTCGTAGCACCAGTTGGCGCCGAAAACCACGAGCACGCGCTTGTGCTCCCTGGCTGCGGTGGTCGATGCGGCCTTCAACTCCGCCTCGGCCTCGCTGGGATCCGAATATAAGCTGGTATTCGGCGTAGCAGGCTGCGGCAGGCGCCGCTCGGCGTTCGCGGAGAATCCGCTACGCCGCGTGGAAGTGATGCGCCATCCATCCGCCTCCTGCGTCCACACCTGCACCATGGAAACGACGACGTTCTGGCTGGGAGTCGTTGCCGATCCAGCCGGTGTCACGGCCTCGATGCGCAACCGCAGCCGCGTTTCACCGGGGACGGCCGAGATCTGCAGCACTTTGGGGTTGAACTGCGTCACGCCCGCCGATCGCAAACCCGCCCAAAACCGCAACTCGCCATCGAGGGGGAGTGTGGCGTTGCCCTCTTGCACCACGGCGGGAGGTTTGGCCCTGTAAAGATGGGCCAGCGCGGCCGCATCGCCCGCCATCACGGCTTTCTTCCACTCATCGAGGGGCGCAAATGAGGCAGTCTTGGATGCAGCCGGCAGGCTTGCCATCAGTGTGAGGATGGCCGCCGCGGCCAGAACTTGTTCGGATGTTCTCATAATTTGCTCATTTCACTTCGTAGCCTACGAACTCCTGCAGCATGACATTGCCTTTGTACTCCATCTCTTGATGGATGCCGATTTTCGAGGTGTAGTAGGCTTGGGCGGTGGCGTGCTTCAAATCGCCAAAGAAGACTTCTTCCGGGGTCTTGGGTTTCGTCTCGTTCCTGGCCATGCGGGTGAGCACGGCGACACGCTGCTCCGGACTGATTTCCATAAAGGAGTGGCCGTGCATTTTTCGGGATAGCTCGTCCACCGACTGCAGGCCATTGCGCCAGTCGTCCCGGACTTTGGCATCAAAGGCTTCGGCGACGCGCGCGTCAATATACGCCGCCACTTGCGCGGCGCGCGCGCCGGGCGAATGGCTGTCGGACGGAATGATGGTCTCGGTCAGCTCATCGAGCATGGCGAATTCGGCGGGCGTGAAAAACTTGGGCTGCGCGACAACGGCGGATGCCGCCGGAAGGGCCAGCGCGGCGCCCGCGCCGATGCGGATCAAATCGCGGCGGTTGATTTGGTCAGACATCAAACATTCCCCTTTTTCAATTCTTCGGCGAGGTGATCGCAGGAGCGCCAGCAGAGCGCCATGATGGTCCAGGTCGGATTCTGGCAAGACGCGCTCACGTGCGTGCTCCCATCCACCACCAGCAGGTTCTTCACATCATGCGACTGCTGAAACTGATTCACCACCGATTTCTTCGGGTCCGAGCCCATGCGCGCGGTGCCCAGTTCGTGGATGGAATAGCCTTCGGTGAGGATCTCGCGCGTCACGCTGAGCACCTGGATGCCGGCATCTTCAAACATCTCGCGAGCGGAATCGGCCATATCCGCAGCCATCTTCTTTTCGTTGTCGCCGAACTTGATATGGAAGCGCAGCACCGGCACGCCCCAGCGGTCCTTGACATCCGGATCAAGTTCCACATAGTTCTCGTAGCGCGGCAGCACCTCGCCGAATCCGCCCATACCGATGAACGCGCCCCCATAATCGCGCACGGTTTTCTTGTAGGACGAACCGAACCCGGGCGTGCTGTAGGCGTTATCGGGGAACATGCCGGCGCCGCTGCCGCCCTCGAACCCGTAGCCGCGAAGAAATTTCGAGCTGCGGTCCGTCAGATTGCGGTAGCGCGGCACGTAGAAGGAGCCGGGGCGCCCGTCGTCGAGCGTGCGCGGTTTGCCCACCAACTCTTTATTCAGGCCGTAAACGCCCGGCCCCATCAGGTGTTCGCAGAAATTGTGCCCGACATGGCCGCTGGAGTTGCCTATGCCATTTGGATACAGGCTCGATTTCGAAAGCAGCAGCAGGCGGGCGGACTCGAGTGTGGAGGCGGCCAGGAGGACCGAGCGGCCCTTGGCCGTGTAGCTCTTGCCCGTATCGGTATCGATGAAGGAGACGCCGCTGGCCTTGCCGGTGTCCTTATCGACAGTGACTTCGGCGACTGTGGCATTGGTCCTGAGTGTGAGGTTGCCGGTCTCGAGCGCGGGGTAAATCAGGCCGGTGGGCGAATCGAAGGCGGCGTGGATATCGCAGCCGCCCACGCGCCGGTCGCAGGCGCCTCGTCCGTAACAATGGACGCGATACTTATTGTGCTTGAGGCCATCGGTGGTGACGCCGGCGCGATAGGGGGTGAGCACGCGCCCTGTTTTGGCGAGGCTCTCGCGGAGCTTGACCTCGGCGGGATTCAGGCGGACGGCGCGCTGGAAGAGGCTGTCGGGCAGGTAGGGCAGGTTTTCCTTGTGGCCCGAAATGCCGAGGTAGAGATCCACCTTGTCGTAGTAGGGCGAGATATCGGCGTAGGATATGGGCCAGTCTTCGCCGAAGCCGTCGCGCGATGCGGCCTTGAAATCGCAGTCGGACAGGCGCAGAGCGAGGCGGCCCCAGATGTTGGTTTTGCCGCCCAGGCAGCGCGCGCGCACCCAGGCGTAGGGCGTGCCGGTGTAGGGATGGTCTTTCTCGTCGACCACGATATCTTTGGCGTAGTCCGATCCGTTGCCGTCCTCGATGTAGGAGTAGACGTGCTTGTAAGGCGACGCTTGGGCGTAGGGCGGTTGGCGGATGGTGTATTCACGGCCGGAGAGGGCATGCGAATCGGGCGGCATGTCGCCACGGCGGGGGTGGTCGTAGGGCCACTCCATGGATTTGAGCTCCTGGTTGATGTTCAGTTTCTTGCCGGCTTCGAGGAGCAGGACTTGCATGCCGTGGGAGGTGAGCACATGGGCGGCCATGCCGCCGCCTGCACCGGAGCCCACTACGATGGCGTCGTAGGTTTTGGCGAGATCGACTTCGTCGGATTTATCCGCGGGTAGGAACATAAGAGAGCCTCTTCGGTGCGGTATCTTTTCATAGTAGAACACCGGCAGCCTGGGAGGCCGGGCCCGGCCGGGCACCCCGGCCGAGAGCATTGCTGAGAGCATGGCCCACTTACGGAGCTTTTGGCGCGATCTGCCCCAGACGGAGCAGGGCATCCATGAAATCGCCATGGGGCCGCCAATCCTCTTGCTCCTCCAGCGGCAACGCATCGTTCCAGGCCGCGCCGCGCGACCGGATGACGGCGAACAGGCGTTCAACGAAGTAGCGCGGCGCATCGTGGTCTTTGACGATTAGGGACACTACGGCTTTAGTCAGCGGCAATACCGTTCACTTAGCGATCCTCAAAGGCCGAGTTTATTCGTTAGGCGGCCTCCGATTCCGCAGGGGACGGGTCCGGATTGGGATTTTGGGGCGGATCGGGCGCGATACCTACGTTTGGGAGGGTGCCCGGCTCGGGGAATTGGGTTCGTTGTGCGCCGGGATAAACCGGCATGGTGTAGAGAATGAAAGAGTCTTACGGGAAAGGAGTAGTGACCCATCCTGACCCCGAGTCTTGCACCGTCAGTCGAGAGGCTGGGGGCGAAGC
>DATKFU010000393.1:0-8451 GCA_035511215.1 Bryobacteraceae bacterium
GGTGTGAGCGAGACATTCATAGTGGCGCGGATCGGCACACCCAATCAATGACAGATTCGAGGTGTTGTGTCAATTTGTGTTACAGCCGCCGACTAATAAGATGTTGACCGTCGCGCTCGCGAGGAATTCCATGATCTCGGAAGTCTAGCGGGGTAGTTTTTCCAGCTCGCTCAGCGAGGGCAGATTCGGAACGCAGATGACGCCGCCTTTGGCGCCGCCGAAAGGCGATGTCTGGGGCCGAGGCAGTTTGGAGTGCCAAAGCCGATCTTGGGCGCAACCCAGGTTTTCCTCGCGTTCTCGTAACATCCGGTAACATTATGTCGCATAATGTCGCGTTTTTCGCGCCCGCCAGCCGCGAGCGAGCGTTGGCGGGATTTGGCTTCCGTTTCGAGCTTTTGTTGAAAAGCAAGGGCCGATTTGGCTTCGTTTCGTAGTCTGATTTTGGCTTCGAGGTCAAAAACGATGGGCCCGCTTCCGGGCGGGCGGTTGCCACGGCATTCGGAATGAAGCCAGTGCTGCCCACGTGGCGTTCCTGATTTTCGGTTGCGTCCTGATGCACTCTGGTGCATTTGCGTTGCTGGAGCGATGCCACAAGTTCCTGGAAGAAGGCATTGGTTCTCCTCTGGCGTTTCTGACTCAACAGTAGCATGGGGGATTAGTGGTCCTTAGGTATAGGAGTCAGGCAGGATACCTAGGTGGTTGGAAAGAAGGGGAGAAGGGAAAGAAACATTATTTTCGAGACGCGTGACCGGGAGGAGTGTAGGCGTTGAGATAAGCACGACCAAGCCGCGAGTGGTGCTCCTCCGCCCTCTTTCAGATCAACGTGCAGGTGCAGCGGGCTCTGGCAGTTCGCTCGAGCTAAGGCCAACTGTTCCTCATCGCTTTTCCCTGTCAAGCCGACTTCCAGCACCGTGACTACGTCGAGCCCGCGGGGATCGGAGAGCGGCGACTAGATCGGTGTCCATGGCGTCCTCATCAAAATAGATCTTGAAAGGACTCACCACCGTCGATTACCCGCGGTTGTGCCGCTCAAGCGCTTCTGTTTCCCGCTCCTCGGCTTCCAGATCGGCGTCGATTTCCGCATGGTTGGCGTGGTAGTAGGCGAGGGCCGCATGAACCTGAGCTAGCGACAGGTGGCCGAGCTTCCTCGCGATCTCTTCTGGAATTAAACCCATGTTGTGCCACTGCCGCCATTATGATGTCCGCTTCGGCGGGGGTGCTTAACCGATTGGGGAAGATCGCAGTGGGGCGGACCCTCAGGTCTGCGCGGGTCCTCCAGGAACTGCTTTTCGTATTTGAACGGCGCCAAAAGCGGGTCTGGAGACCCGCTGCAGGCGTGGACGCCTGCCCCACAAGCCATCCTACGCCAGACTGACACGCGCCCCCCAGTTCGGCGTGGCCGGTTGGTTTGGACGGCCGCGTGCCTCTTATGCCGGTATGAAGTCGATTATGCTCCTAATTGGAACACTGGCACTGTTCGCAGTCGCCGCAGATGCCCGCTCGGCCCCCAAAATGGTACACCCGCAGAAAGTCGCGCGATCCGGGCCGCGCCGCAAGCCGGGCGCGCACGCCTCGCCCAAGATCTCACATAAGCGCATCGCGCGCGGGAATGCCACGAATCGGCACGCGCTCAGGCCGAACCCTTCGCCTCGCCTGCGCGGCTAATTACCCCCGCACGGCCCAACGCACCAGGTCTGCCATTTTCGGCGTCTTGCCCTGCACCAGGATCGCCACGCGGAAAATACGGCTCGCCGCCACCACCATCACCAGCGTAAAGGCCAGCACTCCCGCCAAGCCCACCCACGGCTGCCAGGCCGGCACGCCGCCGCCGGGCATGGCTTGCCGCAGCAGCATCAACATGGGCGTGAAGGGCGGGAACAACGACATGGCGGTCGAGATGGGGCCGTTCGGCTGCTGCATCACAAAGGCGACCAGGAAGTACGGAATCATGATCGGGGCCAGCAGCACGATGGCGAGTTGCTGGGCCTCCTGCGGGCTGCTGCACCCGGAACCCAACGCGGCGGCCCAGGAGCATAGGAAGGTCACGTCGGCGATCAGGTAAATGTAAAACCAGGGAAACACCGCGAACGGCACCATGCCGGACAATCCCATGCCCGAGAGCGCCAGCGTGCCTCCAATAATGTAGAAAGCGGAGCTGGTCAGCGAGGTGCCCAGCGCGCCCAGGACCTTGCCCATCATCAGCTCGAAAGGCGTCGCCAGCCCCAGCAGCATTTCCACCAGGCGCTGGGCCTTGTCCTCGGTCACGGCCGAAAGCATCGGGCTCGATCCGATCATGACGATCATGCCCAACAGCAGCATGATGCCGAACGGCACGGCGAATTCGGCGACCTCGTTTTTCTTGCCGGCCTCCCGGATTTCGCCGGTTTTCGGGTCTCGCGAAACCAGGCCGAATCTGTCTACCTTGACGCCGGCAAGAGCACCGGAGATGCGGGTCGGGTCCACGCCGAGCCGGGCCAGGCGCACGCGCCGGACACCTTCGTCGATCGCCTCGGCGAGCCACCGGCTGGCTTCGTCGAATCCGCCGGCGTTGCTGTAGGTGGCCACCGGTCCGGGCTTGGAGTCGCTGCTTGCGGGCGGGGCGTCTTCGAAGACGGTGGGACCGATTTCGATAAACGCAAAGAGCTGCTCGTGCCGCACGCGCTCGGACAATGCCAGGCGCTCCAGTTTGGGGTCCGCGGCGGGCGGCAAGGTCTCGAAGACGTAGCGGGGATGCAACTGGCGGTGCGTGGTTTTATCGAACAGCTCCTTCGCATTCTGCTCTTGCGCGGCCTGGATCACCGCCGTGGCCACCATGCCGCTGCCGTCGATAATGGCGATGCGCCGCTCCTTGATATCGGGTTTGCTTTGGATCAGCGCGATCCCCAGGAAGCCGCCGCCAAAAAGTATGGGCGCGACCACCAGGCCGATGATGAACGCCTTGGTGCGGATGGTGGCCAGGTAGTCGCGCCTGGCGATCAGCAGGATCCTCTGCAGAGTTCTATGCGGCGTTCGTTCCGCCGTTCTATGCGGCGTGCTCTGCAAGGTTCGCCTCCCCCGCTTCCGGGCCGGCTATGCGCACGAAGATGTCGTGCAGCGATGGTTTCATGATGGAGAAGCTGTTCACCCGGGTGCGGCCGATGAGGGTGCGCAAGACCTGTTGCGGGTCGCATCCGCGCGCCATGCGCAACTCCTGGACTTGCCCGAGATCGCGCACCTTTTCCACATCCGGCAGGCCATCCAGAAATTGCGTGCCGCCTTCGGCCGACACCCGGATGGTGTCGTTTCCGAATTGATCCTGGATGGAGGCGAGCGTGCCGTCCAGGACTTTCTTGCCGCGGAAGATCATGCAAATGTAGTCGCACATGTTCTCGGCCACCTGCATGTCGTGTGTGCTCAGGATCACCGTGACGCCGCCGCGGCGCAACTCCAGAATCGCGGACCGGATGGTGTCCGCGCTCACCGGATCGAGCCCGCTGAACGGCTCATCCAGGATCAGCAGCCTGGGCGCGGGAACCACCGCGGCGATGAACTGCACTTTCTGGCTCATGCCTTTGCTCAGCGACTGCACCTTCTGCGCGGCCCACTTCGCCAGATCCAGCTTCTTAAGCCAGGTCTCCACTTCGGCCGTCACTTTGCGGCCGCTGCGCAGCTCTCCGTAGAACTCCAGCAGCGGCTGCACGGCCATCTTGCGGTACAGCCCGCGCTCTTCGGGCAAGTAGCCGATCAGTTCGGAGCGCGCCCCCAGCATCTGCCTGCCGAACACGCGGACATCGCCGCGGTCGGGATAGAAGATGCTCGAGATCATGCGCATGGTGGTGGTTTTGCCGGAGCCGTTCGGTCCGATAAAACCGTACACCGAGCCTTCGGGGACCGTCAGCGATAAGCCGTCGACCGCGGTTACGGCGCCGAAGGTCTTTGTAACATCTGTGATTTGGACGGCGTCCATCGAACCGCAATCGTAACAGGTTGCATAACCGTGAGGAACCGTACAGCCGGCGCGAAAAGATCTTATCATCACGCGGGAAGATCTATGATGAAGCTATCGGGAAGAAGATATGACCAGACGCGCGATGGCCAGGTTGCTGATGGGCGCGCTGGCGCCGCCGGCCCAGCGCGGCAGTGCGGGAGACTTCACCAAAGAGCGGCGGTACCGCGCGGACGCCCAGATCCTGGTGTTGTCGCTGCCCATTCTGCGCCGGTCCGGCGTGGGTGGCGGCAGCGTGGTGTGGCGTGAATGGCGGGCGCCCGCCGGATTGAACCGGCTGTTGGAATTCACCGGCTACTCGAACCCGGAGCGCTCTGCCGGATTGAACCGGCTGGGGCTGATCCGGGAGACCTCCTGCGCGGAGGACGCCGGCGTCCAGAACGAGTCGAGCTACTTCGGCGTGATGACCGCGTCACCCGAAGAGAGCGCGGCGGAGGCGCACCAGGCTCTGCAATCCACCGCTACGGAAGCCACCTACAGCGCCATTCAGGGGCGCATCGCGGGCGGGCAGGTGGAAACCGCTACCGCGCTTTTCCGGGGACCGGCGCGGCTGTCGCCCGAGCGCCGGAACGAATTGTACGCGCGCGCGGCGCAGGCCCTTTCCAGCGCCCCGAATAAGGCGCCCGAATTTCGCGCCATCGGCCCTATTCCTGCCCTTTTCCTACACGCGCTGGCGGACGCCTTGCACGCTTCAGGTTCGGGCCAGGCGCAATACGTCTACAACGGCCGGTTGTACCGGTTGTGGGTGCGGCGCACGGCCGATGCACACGCCGCGGCGTACTTCCGCGAGCGGGGAATTATTCGCGCAGGCGCGGAAGTGGTTCGGGTGGCCGGCAAAGTCAGGCGCGAAGCGGGTGGAAAAGAAACCGAATTCAGAGTGTGGATCGAAGAGGGCGCGGCTCAACCCGTGCCGCTACGGATCGATTTCCAGCCCAAGGCGTATTTACGGCTGGTCTTTGAGGCGGAGGCTTAAGACAGAAGTAGGCACGAGACGCAGAGGCTATCGCATCGCTGCGCGCACAGCGCGGCCAGGTGTCACTTCCCGCAGCTTGCCGTCACTCACCACCGGTTTGCCATTCACCAGCACGTAGCGGATGCCGATCGAATATCTGGCCGGATCTTCATAAGTGGAGGCGTCCGTCACTGTCGCGGGATCGAAAACGGTAAGATCGGCATCGGCGCCTTCGCGGATGCGGCCCTTATTGCGCATGGCGGGTGCGCGTTCTTCGAGGCGCTGGGCGGGCATCAGGCTCATCTTGCGGATGGCCTCCATCAGGCTGAGCGCGCCGGTTTCGCGCACGTAGCGGCCCAGGACGCGCGCAAACGTACCGGAACTGCGCGGGTGGCCCTTGCCGTTGCGCAGCCCGCCATCGCTGGCGATCATGGCGAAGGGACTGGCGAGGGCGGCATCCACGGCGGCCTGCGGAATCATGTGCAGGATCACGCCGCCACCAGTGTGGCGATAGCGCGCGAAGGACTCAGCGGTGAGGCGCTCTCCAGTGGCGGACCATTGCAGATCGCGATAGCCGATGCCCAACGCGTTCTGCCAGCCGGGATCGAACAGGGCCGATTCGATGGCGGACATGGCGGCGGTATAAGGGTAAAGCTCGGTCGAGATGTCCAGCTTGTGCGCGCGGGCTTCGGCAATCATTTCGAGCAGCCGCGGCGTGGAACGCAATCCGTTGCTGGTGATGTGGGCCACGTGCACGGGAGCGCCGGTCAGCGCGGAGGCTGCCACTACTTCTTCGAGGGCCGCTACGCTCTCGTCGCCGGCGTTGCGCACATGCACGAAGCAGGCGGCTCCGAAATGCGCGGCGGCGCGGAACATCTCCAGGATTTCCCAGCGCGACGCGGCGGGTGTGTAATGCATGCCCATGCCGACGCCCAAGGCCCCGCGCGCCAGTCCCTGCTCGATCTGCCGCCGGCACTCGGCGATCTCCGCGTCGGTGGCGGCGCGATGGGCTGCGTCGCCTGTGGGCAGGAAGTCGCCCGGGTCGTGCATCACGCGCATGCGCACCGGGACGTGGCCGGCGGAGACGCCGTAGTTGATCAGCGTCTGGTCTTTGCGCTTGTCGTACCAGGCATCCACATCCGCCACGCCCACTTCCATTTCGAGCGCGGTGGTGACGCCATCCATGGCTTTGTAGCGGTAGTTCTCAGTGTCCTGGCCGTGCGAGTGCAGGTCGATGAAACCCGGGGCGACTACCAAGCCGGTGGCGTTGATCGCGGTGCGGCCTTCCAGCGGCGTAGCGGAAACGGCCTGGATCCTGCCGCCGGAAATGCCCAAATGGCGAACAGCGTCGAGGCCGCTTTCCGGATCGACGACGCGGCCGTTGCCGATCACCATGTCGTATTGTTGGGCGCTGAGCGGCGTTAGCAGCAGGAAGACCCAGGCCGCGCGCATTGGGACAGCTAGTGCGCGGCGACCGCGAGCATGGGCCGGATGGCTACGGCCACTACAACCATGATTGCCGACGCCGAAGGGATCAACAGCAGCGCCTTTTTCAGGCGCTTGGGATCGCCACCGCCGATGGCGCCGATGATGCGCGAGCTCACCGCCAAGCCGCACCAGCCTAGGGTAATGACCACGCCCATGGCGGTCCCGGTCATGCGTGGGAACGCGTCGCCGACCATGGCGAGGGTCGTGGGGAAGACGGGGGCCATGGAGACTCCCGCCAGAAACACCAGAACGCCCGCCACGGTGGGGTTGCTGGTTTTGAGCATCAGAAATGTGGTGACGGTCATCAGGACCGCCGCCGCCAGCGTCACCAGGGGGGCCGGCACGCTGATCAGGATAGGCGAAACCGCCACGCGGCCGATCAACAGGCCAAGTGCGAAGCCCAGCGACAGGATGTTCAGCGCGCGCGATTCGGGGATGCCCTGCGCGATCAGGTGTTGCGCCAGCCAGTTCCAAACACCCACTTCGCAGGCGACATACAAAAACAGAAAGAGCGCCAGCAGGAAGAGTACCGGCTTGCCCAGGACCGGGCCGACATCGGAAAAGTCGAAGCTGCGCGCGCCGCTGGGCGGCGGCATGGGCGTGAGAATGTTGACCACCAGCGTCGCGGCCGTCAGCGCGGCGACGGTGTAGCAGAGCCGGAAGGGGTTGCGCTTCATCAGATTCGCAGACAGGAAGGGAGTGGCCAAGCCTCCCAGGCCGAAGAAGAGATTCAGCAGGTTGAGTGTCGTGCCGCGGCGAGCCGGGCTGATATCGCTGACCAGGGCGTTGGCGGCGGTGACGATGATGCCGCCCCCGAGGCCCAGCAGAAACAGGTAGATGCTAATGCTGCCGAAGCCTTTGGATTGAGGCAGGGCGAACAGCGCCAGCGTGATCAGCAACAGGCCCAGCACCAAGCCGACCTTCTTGCCTTCGTTGTCGATCAGCGGTCCGACGCCGATGGAGGCGATGATCAGGCCCAGCGCCTGGGTGAAGGCGATCTGGCCAAGCTGGCTGGGCGTGAGGTGAAAGCGCGCGGAGAGATCGGGCAGGATGGTGCCCAGCATGGCGGCAATCATGCCGTAAACGAAAATGGCGAGAATGGCGGCGAGGATCAACATGGACCGGATGGTAGCAGAAATTGGAGGCCGAGCGAACAAGGCTCTCCGCAGTGCTGCAGGTCTGTCGATCCCAAATGTGTTGCTTAGCGGTGCGCTGTAGAGAATGCGGCTTCAGCGGTTATGGGCGCGGCGACAGGTTCGCCGATCCGCATTTCAGACCAGTTGTAACCGAACTCCTTGCCGCAGTCCAAACATACGACATAGGTAGAGTGGCGCTCGCCGGAAGCCGATGAAAAACCAGCTTTCCGAGCGGGCGTAATGGGGAACGTTGTCCTGCGGTGCGAGCACCCCAAGAAAATATTTAGCAGATTATTTAACATAGCCGCGACCCCCTTCCTTTTGGTTAGATACGAAAACATGGCTGCTGGTTTCAAACTAAGTACCAATATGAAAACTTGTGAGCGAGCGGCTCACCTAGGATAGTGACAGTTGCGGGGTGAACGTTTCACGTGAAGAGTTTAGCGGCGACGGAGTCCGCTATCTGCTTGCCGTGGAAGCGTCCGTTCTCGATGAAGATCTCGTTGGTGTGCATTCCCGCCACGATCACGCCCGCCAGGTATATTCCGGGACGCTCGCTTTCCAGCGTTTGCGGGTCGCTGCGCGGCTTCTGCGTCTCGGGGTCGAGTGTAATCCCTATGGAATTCAAGAAGTTGAGATCGGGGCTGTAGCCCGTCAACGCAAATAGGAAATCGTTTTTTAAAACAACCTCGCCCTCGGGAGTGGCGACAAAAATCGACTCGGGCCGGATTTCCACAACCCGTGAATTGAAGTATGCCTGGATCTCTCCACACTTAATACGGTTTTCAATATTTGGCTTGATCCAGTACTTCACTTTCTCGGAGATACCCGTACCACGGTGGATAAGTGTCACTCGGGCTCCCGTCCAAAACATTTCCAGTGCGGCGATT
>DATKFU010000394.1:0-21194 GCA_035511215.1 Bryobacteraceae bacterium
ATGCCGAAGGCATTTCAAACTATAACGCGCTGCAGCTGCAGGCCCGCAAACGCTTGTCCAATGGCCTCCAGTTCACGGCTTCCTACACCTGGTCCCACTCGCTCGACGAGCAGAGCGGCCTGGGTTTGTTCTTCACGGGCAACAATCCGCTGAATCCTAAGTCGAACTACGCGTCATCGGATTTCGATCAGACGCATGTGTTTCTGATCAACTACAGTTACACGCTGCCTAAAGCTACGTCGAGTCAGTCCCTCGGATATCTGGTGAACGGATGGACGATCGGCGGCCAGACGGTGGCCCAGAGCGGACAGCCTTACAGCGTCTACGATTATTCGGGTTCGGTGGCCAGCCTGTATTACGGGTCGAGCGACTACATCACCAATCCAATTGTGCCGCTGCTGCCCGGAGTAAGCGCGAAGCAAGCGGAACTCCAGGGCACTACCGGCATCAACCCGAATAACCCGGTGCTCAATGCCGCCGATTTTGGGCCGCAATTTCTTACGCCGGGAACGAGTGGCGTCCCCCCGTGCGACTCATCGGGATGCGATGTGTACGAATCGCTTTACGGTAATACGGGACGGAACTTGTTCCGCGCGCCGTTCCAGGTACGTTTCGATATGAGCCTTGCCAAGGAGTTCCAGTTTGGCGAGCGCTACCGTTTGCGTTTCAACTTCGACGTGTTCAATCTCTTCAATCACCCGGATTTTGACGCGCCCAACAACGATGTCGATTTCTTCCCCAATTACGCGGGGCCGCCCACGATTCCGCCAACCGGCAGTTTGGGCTACATCCAGCATACGATCGGAAGTTCGCGATTCATGCAACTGTCGCTGCATCTGTCGTTCTAAGTGGCACAGGCTCCCGGCCTGTCCGCAGTGCTACAGTCGGAAGATGTCCGGCTGGAATCCGAGCCAGTACCTGAAATTCGCGGAAGAGCGTACGCAGCCCTGCCGCGATCTGGCGGCGCGCATCGCGGTTGCCAACGTCCGGCGCGTGATCGATCTGGGTTGCGGGCCCGGCAACAGCACCGCGGTGCTCCGCGATCGCTGGCCGGATGCCGAATTCACCGGCCTGGATAGTTCGGCCGAAATGATCGAGCGCGCGCGCCGCGAGTATCCCCGCTGCCACTGGCTCGCCCGCGACATCTCCGAATGGGCGGCGGGCGATCATGAGGCGGAAGGCGGCCAGTTCGATGTAGTCTTCTCCAATGCCGCCATGCAGTGGGTCGACGACCACGCCGCGCTCTATCCGCGGCTTCTCGCGCACGTGGCCCCGGGAGGCGCGCTGGCGATTCAGATTCCAGGGAACATCGATGCGCTGCCCCATCGGCTCATGCGCGAGGTGGCCGCCACACCCGCGTGGAGCCACTGGCTTTCACCGGCAAAAGTGCGCGAGTGGCACCATCACGAAATGGAGTTTTACTACGACTTGCTGGCTCCCGCCGCCGCGCGCCTAGACCTGTGGGCTACCGAGTATATCCACGTCCTGCCGGATGCGAAAGCCATCGTGGAATGGTACCGCGGCACCGGATTGCGCCCATTTCTGGAGGTTCTTGAAACGGATGCCGATCGCCAGCGCTTTGCGTCCGATTACCTGGAATCGCTCCGGCCGCACTATCCGCCCCGCGCCGCAGGAGGCGTGCTGTTTCCATTCCGCCGGATCTTCCTGATCGCGTATCGCGGGTAAGCAATATGATGATCCCAACTCTCCTCCTCAAGAAGCTATACACCCTGGGCAGCCTGAAGAACACGGCCAGCGGCGTCCAGTTCGCGATCAAGAACCGCTTGAGCGACGCGGAGATCGCCGGTGTCCACAGCATCTCCATCAACGGCAATTCCGTGGCGCTCGAGAAGGTCTCGTTCGACTTGGGTGACGGCCGCCAGATGCCCGTTTCGCAGGTGGATGCCGCGCATCCGATCCCGTTTGCGCTGCGTTCCGTGGTCACCATTCAAACCGGCGCGCCACACTTGGCCAATGGTAAGCATGAAATCGAGATCGCGGTGGAGACGCGCCCGTTTGGCAAGCTGCAATTCAAGGTCGAAGACGCAATTTCAGACGCGGTCCCGCCGGCCATACACCTGCCGCGCGACGAGCTCGACGACTATTCCCCCGAAATCATCCGGCAGCGGCAGGCGGTCATCCAAAAGCTGACGGGCGTGGAGCCGCATCACCTGGCGCGCTATTCCTTCGACCCGCACACGGTCAAAGGCAACTGCGAGAATTTCGTGGGTGTGGCTCAGGTGCCCATCGGGTGCGCCGGTCCGCTGCGTGTTCGCGGCGAGCATGCCGATGGCGAGTTTCTGATTCCACTGGCCACCTCGGAAGGCACTCTGATCGCATCTCACAACCGCGGCATCAAGGTGCTGAACGCCTGCGGCGGCGTCAAATCCACGGTAGTCGCGGACGCCATGCAGCGCGCACCCGTGTTTGTGTTCGCCGATGCGCGCGCCGGCCGCGAGTTCGTCGCTTGGGTGGACGCCAATATCGAGCGCATCCGGGAAGAAGCCGAGGCCACCTCTTCGATCGCCAAGCTGCTGTACGTCGACCCGTATGTGGCCAACAAGTTCGTGTATTTGCGTTTTAACTTCTCGACGGGCGACGCGGCCGGGCAAAACATGGTCGGGCGGGCGACGTTCGCAGGCTGCAGCTGGATTCTGGACAACTATGCAGGCGTGACGAACTTCTACCTGGAATCCAACTTCGCCACCGACAAGAAGGCGTCCCAGATCAATATTATGCGCACGCGCGGCAAGCGGGTGACGGCGGAAGCCACTATCGCGCGCGACGTGCTGATCCAGCAGCTCCGCGTCGAGCCGGAGAAGCTGGTCTACCACTACGGCGTGGCTAACATAGGCGCATTTCTTTCGGGCGCCAACAACAACGGCGCGCAGTCCGCCAACGGGATCACGGCGATGTTCATCGCCACCGGGCAGGATGTGGCCAATGTCGCCGAATCGTCGGCGGGGATTCTCTATGCCGAACTGACGCCGGCCGGCGACTTGTATCTTTCGCTCACCATTCCGTCGCTCATCGTAGCCACTTATGGCGGTGGAACCGGCCTGGCCACCCAGCGCGAGTGCCTCGAGATATTGGGCTGCTACGGCAAGGGCAAGGTCAATCGATTGGCCGAGATCGTGGCGGGTGTTACGCTGGCCGGAGAGATTTCGTTGGGCGCGGCGATCTCGTCATCGGATTGGGTGTCGAGCCACGAGAAGTACGGGCGGAACCGGTGAGCGGAGGCATGCGGCTGGCGGTGAATGCGCCATGGCCCGCGGCCACAACGGGGTATGAAGTGCGCTGAGCAGCGCGTTGCTCAGGAGGGTTTAAGTCCCTCCGGCGCTCGGATGAGGAGCGCCGTATCCAAAAGTGGGGTTAGCAGCCGCGCTGGCCGGAGAAGGGGAAGGTATGGAGAAGCCTACACGGGCACGAAGGCGAAAGCTGGACACAGCCAAGGTGGACCTGAAGCCGCCACTTGCAGGCTCCGGAGGGCAGGGTGTCCACCGCGAGGTGGGATCGTCCTGCTGAGAACCGGCCACAACCGTCGACTAACCTGTAGAAACTGCCGGGCCGCCGCGGTACTCTCGGACGTGGTTCCTTCGTGGCGTTCAACCCACGAACCGCGCAGTGCGAGAACGCAACACGGTGCAACGCGAATCGAGAAAATCGGTAGCCGTTGCGGGTGGAATCGCGGTCGGCGCGACGGGCGGAGATCAATCCGCAATAGTCACAGCTAAACATCTTATGATTAATCGGTTGGGCTTTGTTCGTTCGAATTTCGCGCCATCGGAAAACTGGCGCCTGCCGTACCAGGTGTTACGTGCAGCATTGACGCAAGCCGTCCAAAGCGGGATAGCCGTGCCGCCGCGTTCGCCTTCGCTGCGTCTCTGCGCCAAACTATAATAAGCCTGTAACCTAAGGATCACTATGCAAATCGATCCGGAAGAAGCGCTCGAGTACCATTCCTCTTCCCCCGCCGGCAAAGTGGCTGTCATCCCCACCAAACCGTGCCAGACGCAGCGCGACCTGAGCTTGGCTTACACTCCCGGTGTCGCCGTGCCCTGCCTCGAAATCGCGCGCGACCCAAGCCTCGTTTATAAGTACACCGCCAAAGGCAACCTGGTCGCCGTGGTCACCAACGGCACCGCCGTCCTCGGACTCGGCAACATCGGCCCCGCCGCCGGGAAGCCCGTTATGGAGGGCAAGGCCGTCCTGTTCAAACGCTTTGCCGATATCGATGTCTTCGATATCGAATTGGCCACCACCAACGCCGACGAGATTATCCGCACTTGCCAGTTGCTTGAGCCCACCTTCGGCGGCATCAATTTGGAAGACATCAAAGCGCCGGAATGCTTCTATATCGAGGAAGAATGCCGGCGCACCATGAAGATTCCGGTATTCCACGACGATCAGCATGGCACCGCCATCATCTCGGGCGCGGCGCTGCTGAACGCGCTGGACCTGGTCGGCAAGCAAATCGGCCAGGTGCGCGTGGTTTTCAATGGCGCCGGCGCCAGCGGGCTCTCTTGCGCGCAGCACTATGTGAACCTGGGCGTGCGCCACGAAAACATTCTCATGTGCGATACCAAGGGCGTCATATACAAGGGCCGCAAAGAAGGCATGAATTCCTACAAGGAACGCTTCGCGGCTGAGACCGGCGCGCGCACCCTGGCCGACGCTTTCGTGGGAGCGGACGTTTTCTTCGGGCTGTCCAGCGGCAATTGTGTCACCCCGGAAATGCTGTTGACCATGGCCCACGATCCCATCGTCTTCGCCTTGGCGAATCCGGATCCCGAAATCTCCTATGACGAGGCAGTGGCCGCCCGGCCCGACGCCATCGTGGCCACCGGACGGTCCGACTTTCCAAACCAGGTTAACAACGTCCTGGGATTCCCCTTCATCTTCCGCGGCGCGCTCGACGTCCGCGCCACCATGGTCAATGACGAAATGAAACTCGCGGCCACCCGGGCCCTGGCTGCCCTGGCGCGCCAGGATGTGCCGGACTCCGTGCGCCGCGCCTATGGTGTCGAACGCCTGGAGTTCGGCCGCCAGTACATCATTCCCAAGCCCTTCGATGCGCGCGTGCTGATCTGGGAGGCGGCCGCGGTGGCGCAGGCCGCCATGGAAACCGGCGTGGCGCAAGCGCCTATCGATATTCACGAATACCGCGAGCAATTGGAGCGCCGCCTCGGCAAGGCCCACGAAGTGATGCGCATCATGATCCACAAAGCGCAGCGCCAGCCCAAGCGGGTGGTCTTCCCCGAAGGCGACGAGCCCAAGATCCTGCGCGCTTGCCGCATCCTTATGGATGAGAAGATCGCCCGTCCCGTTCTGCTCGGCAGTGAAGCGCGAATTCGTGCCGCCATGGACGAACTGCATTTGCACCTCGACGGATTGCGTATCGTCGATCCCGCCAAATCCGGACGGCTGCCGGCGTATGCAGAGGAAATGTACAGCCTGCGCCAGCGCAAGGGCATCACCCGCCGCGAAGCCGACCAACTCATTCTCGACCGCAATTTCTTCGGCGCCATGATGGTGCGCCTGGGTGACGCCGACGCCCTGGTCGGCGGTCTCACCCAGCATTATCCGGAGATGATCCGCCCCGCCCTGCAAGTGATCGAGGTGCGCCGCGGCATGCGCAAGGTATCGGGCGTCTACGTGTTGATTACGGCCAAACGCGACATCTTTTTCCTGGCGGACGCGACCGTCAACATCGAGCCCACCGCCGAGGATCTGGCCGAGATCGCCGTGAATACCGCGGACATGGCGCGGCGCTTCGATGTGGAGCCCCGCGTGGCGATGCTCTCCTTCTCCAATTTCGGCAGCTCGCGTCATCCGTTGGCCGAGAAGGTGCGCAAAGCCGTGGAGCTGGTGCGTCTCCGCGAGCCGGCCCTGATGGTGGATGGAGAGATGCAGGCCGACACCGCCGTGGTGCCGGAAGTGATTGACGAAACCTTCCCCTTTAGCACCTTGAAGGGCGGCGCCAACGTCCTGATCTTCCCCAACCTCGAAGCCGGCAACATCACTTACAAGCTGCTCCACCGGATCGCGGGGGCCGAAACCATCGGACCGATCCTGATGGGCCTATCGCGACCGGTGCATGTGTTGCAGCGCGGCGCGGAGGTCAACGATATCGTGAACATCGCCGCCGTGGCGGTCGTGGACGCCCAGGATGCCGGCGCGCCGGCTTCCGCCGAAGCGGTCCAAAATATTCATAACGCTTGACTTGTGAAGTGCCGATGTTTGATAATAGCGGCTTCTAAGCGCTGAACCGATATGCTGCGCGGCTTAATACTATTTCTGTTGCTTTGCATGCTGCCACCGTGTACGTTCGCGGTGCGCAGCGTCAAGAAGCGCAAGGCACAGGCCAGCGCTAAAACAAAACCCATAGCCAGGCCGGCAAAGTCGGCCGCCGCCTCGCCCCCGCGCGCGCTCTCCCCCAAACCCCGTCACCCCCGGCCCCTGCCGGCAACGGTCGCCAGGGCCCGAGCGCTGCCCGTCTCCCACTTCGACCCAACCGCCGGCGACAATGTGGATGGCGACGATCTCGAAGTGCGGCGCGCTGCAGTCGACGCATTGGGACCCTACAACGGCACGGTAGTGGTGGTCGATCCCCAGACCGGGCGCGTACTGACTATCGTCAATCAGAAGACCGCCCTAGACAGCGGCTTTACTCCCTGTTCCACCATTAAGCTGGTTACCGCTTTCGCCGCACTCAATGAAGGCCTGATCGGCCGCGACACGCCGGTGCAGCTTACCCGCCGTACCAGCCTTGACCTTAGTTCCGCCTTGGCGCATTCGAATAACCCCTATTTCAAGATCCTCGGCGACCGCCTCGGTTACGAGCGCGTGGTGCATTATGCCACCCTGTTCGGTCTCGGAGAAAAGGCCGGATGGCAGATCCCCGGCGAGCGCCCCGGCCTTCTTCCCGCCGCTCCGCCGGAACACGGGAGTGTGGGCATGATGACGGCATACGGCGAAGGCATCCAGTTGACTCCCTTGGAACTCGCTGCTCTGGTTTCGGCCATCGCCAACGGGGGAACGCTTTACCACCTCCAATATCCCAAGAGCCAGGATGAAGTCGACCACTTCGTCCCGCGCGTCAAGCGGCATCTGGATATTGCGAATTGGATTGCGGACGTCAAGGTCGGCATGCGCGGCGCCGTGGACTTCGGCACCGCCCACCGCGCCGGCGTCGATCAGTCGGAGCCCATCCTGGGCAAGACCGGAACTTGCCACGATTCCCGCGCTCTCAATCACCTCGGCTGGTTCGGCTCGTTTAACGATGTGGAGCGCAATCAACTGGTGGTGGTGGTCTTGCTTACGGGCGGCTTCCGCATCAACGGCCCCATCGCCGCGGGCGTGGCTGGTTCGATTTATAAACAGCTCTCGCAGGAAAACTTCTTCGCCAACGGCCGCATTCTATCCACTCAAGTCTGCTGTACGAGATGATTGGTTTGTGACTTCTAACTGCTGACTTCTGCTAACGCCGTTGGCACTTCGCGCAATAGTGGGTGCCACGTTGCGCAACCAGCGTTCGCCGGATGAGGGCGCCGCAAGTCACGCACGGCTCGCCGGTGCGCTGGTAAACCCGATGCTCGAACTGGAAAAAGCCGCGGCGGCCTTCGGCGTCCACGTAGTCTGAAATCGAGGAGCCGCCTTTCTCGATGGCTTGCGTAAGCACTTCCACGATGGCCGCGTGCAGCCGTTTGACACGCTCCGGGCGCAAACGTGCGCCAATCGCGAGCGGATGGATGCCCGCCCGGAACAGCGCCTCGTCGGCGTAGATATTGCCCACGCCGCGGACGAAATGCTGATCCAACAGTACGGACTTGATGCGCGCCTTGCGCCGCTTGAGCCGCGCGGCGAATTCGGCGACGGTCACCTCCAGCGGCTCCGGACCGAGTTTCGCCACGCGCGCCGGCAATCCGCGGCCGACTTCGATCTTCCCGAACTGGCGTTGGTCTTCGTAGCGCAGCACACCGCGATCGAGGTTCACGACCGCGTGCGTGTGACGGCCGGGCGTGCCGCCTAAGAGTAGCTTGCCGGTCATGCCGAGGTGGATCACGAGGCAGTGCCCGGCATCCAGATCGATGACGATGAACTTACCGCGTCGCTGGATTCCGCGAATGCGCCGCCCGGCCAACATCGCGCTCATTTCGTCCGGGTTGCCACGCAAAATGCGCTGACAGGTGAATTCGGCGGAGACGATGCGGCGGCCGACGATGCGGGCGATCGAGCGGACCACGGTTTCGACTTCGGGTAGCTCAGGCACTTTCCGGCACTTCGAGTAAGATGTCGTCGCCTTCCACTTGCACCGCGTACGTGGGCACCTTCTGGCTGGGATCGAAGTCGTTGGCTCCGGTTTGGCAGTCCCACTCCCAGCCGTGCCAGGGGCAAACTACGCGATTGCCGTGCAGGGCGCCCTGCCCCAGTGGGCCGCCGCGGTGCAGGCACGTTCCGCCGATCGCGGTGACGCGTCCGCCGACGCTGCACAGGGCATATGTATCGTTGCCCACGGTGACCTCGGTAACGGAATCGGCGGGCAGTTGCGAGAGACTAGCGACTTTGACGAGTGACATGGCTTGGAAAGCGCTCAAACCATTTTACAGGTTTGCGCCAACTGCTGGGCGGCAATCAGGACCGGATCCCAAACCGTCGCGAAAGGCGGCGCGTAGGCGAGGTCCAACTGTTCCAGATCCTCGACGCGCATGCGATTGTGGAGGGCCGTGGCGATCACGTTGATGCGGCCCTCCACGCCGTCCTCGCCCCACACCGATCCACCCAGCAGACGGCGAGTGCCGGCGTCCGCCACCAGTTGCACCGTGATCGGCTTCCCGTCGAAATAGCCAGGACGGCTGGGAGCGGTGATGCGTGCGGAAACCGGCGAGAATCCTTCGCGCCGCGCCTGGTCGAGTGACAGGCCGCTGAAGGCCACACCCATGCCGAAGATGTTGACGATGGCCGTGCCCACGACTCCGCCAAATCGCTCGCGCCGTCCCGCGGCGTTGGCGCCCGCCACGCGTCCCATCTTGTTGGCTGTGGTCCCTAAGGGAATGTACGCCGGCCGGCCCGTGACCAGGTGCAAGGCTTCCGCGCAATCGCCCGCGGCGTAGACGCCCGGCAGGCTGGTCTCCATGTGCTCATCCACGCGAATCGCGCCGGTGCGCCCTACCTCCACGCCGGCCTCCTTCGCGATCTCGACATTGGGCTGCAGCCCGGTGGCCAGGATCGCCAGATCGTAGCACCCCACATCTGCGATGCGCGTATCCAACTGCAGCTCCACGCGGAAGCGCTCCAGGCGCTCGCGCACAACTTTGGTCAACTCTGCGTCTCCCCGGCCCAGCACGTGCGGACCACGCTCGACGACGGTGACCGCCATACCATTGCGCCGCAGCGCATCGGCCGCTTCCAGCCCGATGTACCCCGCGCCAATTACCACGGCTCGCTTTGGCTGCTTTTCCTGTAGGTATGCCTTCAGGCGTTCGGCATCTTCGAAAGTGTGCAGCGTGAAGACGTGCGGCAGCGTGGCGCCTTCAAAATCCGCGGCGCGCGGACGGGCGCCGGTGGCGATGACCAGCCGGTCGTAGTGTACGCGCTCATCTCCGGAGCCGGCGCGATCCAACGCAACTTCACGGCGCGGGTGCGAGATGGAAACTACGCGCGCGCCCGTGCGCACCGCGATGTTGCGCTCTTTTCGGAAATACTCGGGCGTGTGGACGATGAGTTGTTCGGCGCGGCGCACGCGTCCTTCGATATAGTACGGCAGGCCGCACGCGCCGTAGGAGATGGCCGCACCCTTTTCCAGCACCATGATTTCAAGGCTGGGATCGATGCGGCGAGCGCGGGCTGCGGCACTCAGGCCCGCGGCCACGCCGCCAATCACCAACAGCCGCATGGGCCGGCTATTCCTCTTTCTTCATCTGCTCGACGAAGTTCAGGATATCGAACGCCTTGATGGCGCGGTCCGGAAAGAAGCTGTTGATGGCATCCTGCTCATCGGTGAACAAATCGAACACCGTGGCGAGCTTGGTCATCACCAGCAGCTCGATATTGCGGCGGTTCAGATTCAGCAGCTTCAGCGCGCCGCCGGTCTTGCGCTGGCTGGTCGCACACATGACCAGCGCGCCCAATCCGGTACTGTCGATGTAGTCCACGTGGGCCAGGTTGAGGATGATATTCTTCGAGCCTGCGGCCGTGACCGAGGCCACCTTCTCGCGTAGTGCGCTGGCTTCCGGGCCGACGGTGATGCGGCTCTTCAAATCCAGAATCACGATGCCTTCGTGCTCACGCTGCTGGATATCGAGGCTCATCAGACGGCCATCTTAAAGCCGACCATGGCTTCCACTTCCTCGATCGGAACCATGGCGATGGCGTCCCAAGGGCACCCGTCCAGAAAGGCGCCGTCGGGCCCTTTGCTGGTGCACTTCTTGCAGCCGATGCACAGCACGGGGTCCACCTCGATGCGGCCGAAGGGCGCATGATCCTCGTCGGGCACCCAATACATGCAATCGGCCACCGGGCAATACGGTACGCAGGCCGGCGAACCGGCGCAGCCCGTGCAGCATTCGGTGATGATGGCGAGTTCCTTGGGCCGCTTCTTGCGCGGGGTGAGGATGCCCTCCGACTTGGGCTCCATCTTGACGACAGCAACGGCGGACATGCAGGAATTATGACATAAACGAGGAGCCTGTGGCGCATGCACGCGTGCGCGGCGTGTCGAGGCTCTTCCCGACACCCTTGCTGCGAGACGAAACGGCCAGCTAGCGCAGCGTTAACTCCGGTGTTTCGCGATCAGCTCCCGAACTTTGGGGACGAGACCGCGCGGCACATTCATAACCGTCTCGGAGGGGGCAACGCCAGCCTCGTCCTCCGCTAGGGCCTCATCTTCGGTCTGTTGCTCGTACTTCGCGAGCACCTGTTGCACTTTTTCCTCGTCCCATCCGTCTGGAAACTTGTTCTGGGTCATTGATATTTCCTTCTTCTGCGCCGGTGGTACGCCGCCAGAGGCTTCCCGGTAGGTCGTAGGCCGTGATCACGAATACACTCTCCGGGTCATCGTCCGGGACATAAATGACACTCAAGTACCTCCCTGAAGGAGTCTGGCCCAAAGCAATCCTAGAACCGGCGCGGCCCGCCCGATCCTCAGCGGGATGCTCCAACACTTCAACGACTTCGTCCTCGTCCACCCGATGGTTGTGAATGTGGGGTGCTCCGGTCGTAGGATCTATGTAAAATCGGGCTTGCAAGCTTCCCCGCTCCCATTCTAAAGCCAAATGGCAAACGGGCTCGTTCGGCGTGCGGGGCCGCTACGGCTGAGTGTAATCTGACGGCTGCCGGTATGTGCCGCCCATGCCTTCCCCTTCCAGACACAGCTCGGCCGCTTCGCTAATCCGATGCATCACTTCGTCAAGGCACCGCGCCTGCGGATGGCATCCGGGGATCTGTGGGACAGAGGCGACATAGTAGCCATCCTCATCGCGATCGATCACGACTTCAAATTGCCGTTCCAACGGATTCTCACTCGTGTCTCGGCGCCCAACCACCGCTGGATCCCAGTAAGCTATCATCGGTGGGTAACATGCCCTGGGGTTCCCAATTTGATCCGGACACAACGATGGGCGGGCCGCGCGGCCAGTTTCCGTCCACACAGCTTTCGCTGCTGGAGGCCGCCAGTTCGGGCGACACTCTGCCGAACGAGGCGCTGGAGCGCGTGAGCGCGTTGTATTGGAAACCCGTATATCGTTTCATCCGCGTCAAATTTCGCAAGAGCAACGAAGACGCCAAAGACCTGACCCAGACCTTCTTTGCCGCCGCGTTGCAACGCGATTTGTTCGCGCGTTTCGATCCGGCGAAGGCGTCGTTCCGCACTTATCTCCGCATGGCGGTCGAACGGTTCGCAGCCAATCAGCACGCCGCCCGAAACCGGCAAAAGCGGGGAGGCAATCTCGAGTTCGAGCCGGTCGAGGAGTGGGCGGCCACCGCTGAATCGCCCGAACAGGCTTTCGAGCGCGAGTGGCAGCGCCAGTTGTTTGCGCTGGCCCTAGGCGACTTGCGCGCCCACTGCGAAGGGTCCGGCAAACAGCTCCAATTCGAAATCTTCGAAGCTTACGACCTTTCGAGCGGCGATCGGCCGTCTTATGCCGCCTTGGCCGCGCGCCACGGCGTCGCCGAAACCTCCGTGACAAACTATCTGGCGTGGGCGCGCCGCATGCTACGCGAGCTCGTCACCGAAAGGTTGCGCGGTGTGACGGCCGGAGAGCGCGATTTGCGCGACGAAATACGGAGGCTATGGACCTGAACGACGCCGTAATCGACCATTTGCGCCAGGTAGCGGCGCTGCCCGACCTCACCGGAACGCGCTACGAATTGGAATCCGAGATCGGGCGCGGCGGGATGGGGGTGGTCTATGCGGCTCGCGACCGCCAGCTCGATCGGCGCGTAGCTCTTAAGGTGCTCGACTCCGCCCTGGCCGGCGAAGCGCAGCTCATCGCGCACCTGGAGCATCCCGCCATCGTGCCCATTTATGAGACCGGCGTGCTACCCGATGGACGCGCATTCTACGCGATGAAGCTGGTGGCCGGCGCGCGGCTCGACCAGCATTTGGCCGGCGCGCCGTCGCTCGGCGAGCGCCTGCGCGTGCTTCGGCGCGTCGGAGAGGCACTGGCTTTTGCGCACGCGCGCGGGGTTATTCATCGCGACATCAAACCGCAGAACGTGATGGTCGGCGAGTTCGGGGAGGTATACCTCATGGATTGGGGCGTGGAAGCCGTGGCAGGCACGCCTGCGTTTCGCGCCCCGGACGACCGCTTAAGTCAACTCTCCGACGTCTATGGGCTGGGCGCGTTATTGCGGTTCATGCTTCCGGCCTCCGCACCGCCCGCGTTGCGTGCAATTGCCGATAAGGCCATGCGCGCGGACCCTGCCGTCCGCTATCCCGATGCCCCCCGGTTGCTCGCCGACATCGAGCGCTTCCAGGAAGGACTGGCAGTGGAGGCCTGGTCCGAACCGTTGTGGCATCGATTGCGCCGGTTCGCGTCGCGCAACGCAGTTCTGCTGTGGCTGCTGGCGGCCTACGCCGGCGTCAAGTTTCTGCTGTTTTTTCTGCGAAACCTCTAAAGGAATTCCGGGAAACCGGGAATACTGTTGTGAGAGGAGTAAGCGATGAATAAGATTCTGGCTGGATTGCTATTCGGGCTCATCCTGGGAGCCATCGACGGCGCCACGGCGTGGTTCTATCCGGAAACGCACTCCATGATCGGCGGCATCCTGGTGGGGTCGTCGATTAAAGGAATGCTCGTGGGCCTGCTCAGCGGCTGGTTTGCGCACAAGGTGCAATCCACGAAATGGGGTATCGCATTGGGTGCGACGCTCGGGTTGTTGTTCGCATTTCTGGTGGCGCTCATGCAGCACGAGCATTACCTGGCGATCATGATGCCCGGCTTCGTCACCGGCGCGATTATCGGGTTCCTGACCCAGAGGACTGGTGCGCCAAGCCTGGCCGCCAAGAGGGAAGCGTGACGCGACTGGCTGTTCTGCCGATTGCCATGACGATGGCTCTGAACGGGGCCGTGCATCCCGTAAAGTGAACGGCCGCTACGCAGGCGTACCGGACGCCTTTTTCCGTCTGGATTCTTTCCATGCGTTGGTGCGCGCGCGAATGTAATCTGCGTAATCGTCGCTGGTCTTGAGCGCAGGCAGCGTATGATGCGTGCCACCCTGCTCGTCCGGAACCGGCAGTTGCGAAACGAGTTCAGCGTGGACCTGCTGCAAATGAGAAGGCCGATCTTCGTCCGGATTCTCTCCGCCGGCCACTGGCACAACTACGCCTTCCAGTGGATCGTCCGTGCGCGGAGCGGAGAGCGTCAGCACGGCGCCCAAGCCGGACGCCGCGGCGTCCCTGGCCGTCAGTGCCGCCAGGCTCCATCGTATTTCCACCGTCTTGAGGATGGACGTGTGGTCCAAGGGTGCGGCACCCGCGGGGACCTGGAAAACCGTTCCGGCGGCGATTAGGGGCGACACCAGCACGGCCGGCACCCGCGGCCCAAAGCGCGTGAAATCGAAGCCATACTCGCCGGCGTCCTGGTCGGGTGGCGTCGCGCCGGATGGCGGAGGCACGTGGTCATAGCAGCCTCCATGCTCGTCGTAAGTGACGATCAAAAGCGTGTCGTTCCAGGAGGGACCGTTTCGGAGGGCGTAGTATACATCGTGAATCAGTTGTTCGCCGAGCGCCACGTTGTAATTCGGATGCTGGCTATTCCCGGACGCGCTGAAATCAGGTTCCAGGAAGGTGTAGGCTGCCAGGGTCCCGGCGGCCGCGGCTGCTTGAAAGTCGGTGAAGAGCCCGAAGTGCGAATCGTCGGCATTGGTAGTGTCGGAAAAGTCCTGCCGCGTGAGTGGGTCCTGGTCGTATCCGTAGATGCTCCAACTGATGTTGTTCTTAGTGAGCAGCCCGAAGATGCTGGGACACGTGTAGGACGTTGTCTTATCGTCCATGTGTCCCTGGGAGGTGCCTGCACATACGAAGGCCCGGTTGGGCAGAGTCTCGGTAGGAACAGAGCCGAACCAGTAGTCACAGACGGCGTAGCCTTGGGCCAGTCCGGAAAGGACGGGCAACATGGCGGGAGTGAAGATGCCCATGATGGTGCTGGCGGTGGTGCCGGTGAGGATGGACCATTTTTCCTTGGCTTCCCAGCCGAGCGTGTAGGCGAAGTCGGTGACGAAGCCGTTGTTTGCGGCAACTGGCGGCGTGGGAGCGTCAGTTGTGCCAAAAAGCTGTGAATTGGTCGATTTGTAGCCTTCGCCGGGATCGGCGCCCGGCGTGAAATATGCATTTGCGCCAGTTGCGTCGATTTTGAATACCTGCACAGGTTTCCCATCGGCGCCAAGGTTGGATTCTTTTCCGGTAAGCCCCTCGAACGGCTGACCGGCGGAAGATACATTTCCGGAATCGGCATAGAGGAAACCGAGCATGTGATCGAATGACCGGTTTTCCAGCATCAGAACCACGATGTGGTTAATAGCGGAAAGTGGATCGCCAGGCATGCTACTCACCTCGCAGAGCGGAAGTTCAAACGAGACAAGTATACCGCGTTGCGGGCGATCAGCCTTGAATCGGCGCCCAGTTCCGCCGCTCGACCACCGTGCCGGGTTCATAGGTTACGCCGCTTGCCAGGCGGCGCTGCTCGCGGCGACTCGACCACAGCATCACCGGGCCGAGCGCAGCGGCCATCCGCGAGAGCGGGCCGAACTCGCGTCCAAGTTCCTGGCGCAAGCTGCGGACTTGCAAGCTGACGCTCTGGTTGGTCTTGCGCAACTGGTGCTCCATGGCCCACAGCAGGCCGCTGGCCGCGCTCTTTAGCGATCGGACTTCCCACTCGAAACGCCGCCGCACGCGCGCGTCCGGATGATTCTTGTACCGCTTCCATCCCGCCAGCGTGGTGCGCCAGACGCGAAACAAACTCGGCCCGTTGCGCTCGAAATCGCGGCGGAACGCCCAATCCAGAAACTGCTTGGATTGTTCCCGCGAAATGGCGGCGTGCTGAAAATTGAATTTGTCCTGCCCGTGGATGTCGGCCAGGTCCACCCCGCTCAGCATGCGGTTCTGCTCCTGCATTTCCTGATAAAGCGGCGTGCCGGGCACGGGCGTGTACAGCATGAATTGGTGGAAATCGGTTTCATGCGCGATGGCGTGCTCGATCTCGGCGCGAATGTTCTCCGGCGTATGATGCTCCAGGCCCACGATGGTCGAACCAAGAAGCTTGATGCCGTTCGCACGCAGTTCCCTGGTGAGCGCCAGGGTGTCCGTATCCTGCAGCTTGGCGTAGGTGGACTGCGGCGATTCGAGGCCCATCCAGATCCATGAGATTCCCAACTCCACCAGCTCCTTGATGGAATACTTGCGAATGGCATTGGCCGACGAGAACACATATAGCGCCCAGGACTTGCCCTTGGCCTTCATGCAGTCGAGCAGCTCCATGGCCCGCTTTTTGTATAGCAGGAAGTTTTCGTCCATGATGAAGAAGGAGCGGACGTTCATCGAAGTCTCCATCTCGCACATGGTTTTGAAAAGTTCCTCGCCGGTTTCGTAGAAATTCAGGAACTTACCCTTGCCGCCGAAGAAGGCCGAAGTGGTGCAGAAGTTGCAACCCATGGGACATCCCACCGACGGAATGATGGTGGCCGCGGCTTGCCCGGGCATCTCTGGAATGTGCATCCCCATGGTGCGAACGCCGTATCCCGAGACGATGTGCGGATGCTTGATGGGCGCGCTCTCGTCGGCCCCCAGATAGCGGCGCATCCAGGAGATGCCGTCGCCGCGCACGATGTGATCGGCGTCGACGATCTTGTCGAGTCCGGGAATGGCGGCCACGTGTCCGCCCACGACGATGGTGGATTTGGGAGACAGGCGCCGCGCGATGCGGCACATTTCGCGAACTTTGCCGACATTGACGATGATGGATGAGATGCCCACTATGTCATAGGAATTCTCGGTAAGCTCCCGCTCGAAGGCCTCGCGCGTGGGGAAATCCAGCACGGTGCAGGGCGCCGCGATGTTTTCCTGGATCATCATGATGCCCCACGAGCGATGAAACATGCGCAGGGAGAAGGGCCCCTGTTCGCGGGTCACTTGATTGTGATAAAGCTCCATGGGGTTCATGGCGCGGCTGCCAAACCGGTCGTTTTGCGCGTAGGGGCCGAAAACGGCGGACAACAGGATGCGGGCTTCGGCGCCTTTTGGATGTGGTTGCATTTCGGAGTTTCAGTGCCCCTTACCTTATTAGTAGCGCCCGGCGGGCTATGGCATCGTAATATTTGTGTAATTTTCGAGCGGCGGCCAGCACAGTATAAAATGGTCTGATGCTCAGGTTTTCTTGCGTAATCGCAGCGTTGGCCGCCGCTTCCGGTTTCGGCGCCGACCCCCACCTCGGTAACTTCCGGCAGTTGACCCACGGAGGCCAGAATGCCGAGGCTTATTGGGCACCCGACGGCAAGCGCCTGATCTTCCAATCCACGCGTCCCCCGCTCGAATGCGACCAGATGTTCATCATGAACGCCGACGGCTCGGACCAGCACATGGTCTCGACCGGCAAGGGACGCACCACTTGCGGCTACTTCCTGGCCGACAACAAGCACATCGTGTACGCCTCCACGCATGGCGCGGGCGACGCTTGCCCCACGCCTCCGGACCGCAGCCACGGATATGTGTGGGGGGTGTTTCCGGGTTACGACATCTACCTGGCCGCCGACGATGGAAAAATCCTGAAGCAACTGACGAACACACCCGGATACGATGCCGAGGCGACCATCAACTGGAAGACCGGAAATATGGTGTACACCTCGCTGGCCTCGGGCGACCTGGATCTTTGGACCATGAAAACGGATGGCTCGCACAAGCAGCAAATCACCAGGAAGGTAGGCTACGACGGCGGCGCGGTGTTCTCGCGCGATGGCCAAAAGCTGGTGTGGCGCGCCAATTATCCGAAGACGCCCGAAGACATGGCGCGCTACAAAGCGCTGCTCGCAGAAAACACCACCGCGCCCATGAAAATGGAGATCGTGGTGGCGGATGCCGACGGCAGCCATGCCAGCACCATTACCGATTTCGGCTGCGCCAGCTTCGCCCCCACCTTCACGCCGGACGGCAAGAAGATTCTGTTCGCTTCGAACAAGCTCGCCTGCGATACGCGTCGTTTTGAGTTGTACATGATGAACCTGGATGGCAGCGGCCTGGAGCAAGTCACGGACTTTGGCGGCTTCACGTCGTTCCCGGAATTCTCGCCGGATGGCAAGACGCTGGTGTTTTGCTCGGACCGGGATGCGAAGGAAAAGTACGAGTTCAATATCTTCACGGCGGATTGGAAATAACGCGCTAAACTGGCGGGAGGTGGCACTATGCGGTTCAGCGTGCTTCTGTTCTGTTCCAGCCTGCTGCTGTTCGGACAGACCTCTGCCGAAACGCCTGAAAAGGCCGTTCTGGCTGGGAAAGTACTGAATTCCGTTACCGGTGACCCCGTGCGCAAGGCGAAGATCACGCTGATCAACATGGCCGACGCGCCGCAGGGCAAGCAAGCGTCACCGGGGCCGGCAAGCGCGGTTACGGATGCCGCGGGCAGCTTCGAATTCACCTATCTGGCGCCCGGCACCTATGTGCTGGCTGCTACTCACGACGGTTTCTCGATGCCCGCCGTGCATAGTGCGTCAAAGTTGCCGCAAGCGACGCTCGCCTCCTGCGAGGAGAAGCGCGACATTGTCATTCGCCTGATGCCGCTCGGCCCCATTGCTGGCCGCATCCTGGATGAGGAAGGCGATCCGATCCGGCGGGTGGAGGTGCAGGCGTTGGTCTACCAATACACCGCTGCCGGCCGCCAGTTGGCACCCCGTGGCAGTTCCATGAGTGACGATGTGGGTGAGTACCGCATCTACGATCTGCCACCCGGCCGCTATTACTTGAAAGCTGGCTCGCCGGAATCGATGGGTGGACTCCCGGCCGAGGAGTCATACGGCGGGTCGTACTATCCCGGCACGCCGGACTCCAGCGCGGCGTCGATGGTTGGGGTTGACGCCGGATTGACAATGCAAGGCATCAACCTGACCCTCCGTCCAACGAAAGCCGCTAACATTCGCGGCCGAGTAATGAACCCCGGAAACAACGTGATGGTGGGCCTAATGAAAGACGGGGGAGGGCACAGCATGGGCGTCAACGAGCCGGATGGCAAATTCGAAGGGCAGGGCGTTTCACCAGGGTCCTACATTTTGACGGCAGCGAGCACCGTCAGCGGCCGGAATTACAGTGCCCGCCTGCCGATCCAGGTAGGCGCGGCCGACCTGGAGGGAATCGAGTTGCATCTCATGCCACCCATGGAGATCTCCGGCCAGATTCGGGTTGAGGGCAAGACCAGCGCCAAGCTATCCGGGCTGAGCGTCAATCTGGAGGGCGGGGACCAGGGCGCGTCCGAAGCGGGCGGCGGGACCAAGGAGGATGGCTCGTTCACGTTCGAAGATCTGCCCCCGGCGGTGTACCAGATCTCGCCTTTCCTTCCAGAGGACCTCTACCTGAAGGCCGTTCTCTGGTCGGGCGGGAACGTGATGCAGTCCGGCATCGATCTTACTAAGGGCGCGGCGGAGTCCAAGCTGGTGGTGGTACTGAGCGCCAACGGAGGGCAGATCGACGGCGTGGTTGAAGACGACCAATCGGCGCCGGCGGTAAAAGCTATGGTGACGCTGGTGCCCTCCAGTGTCACGCCATCGAAGTCGCTGGGCAAATTTGCGCTGACCAGCCCCGCGCGGGCCATTTCCACATGCAGGGAATCGCGCCCGGCAGCTACAAGCTGTTCGCCTGGGAAGCGGTGGACATTAACCAAGTGATGTACGATCCGGATTTTGTGACATCGTTTCTTGCGCAGGCGCAGAGCGTTGAGATATCGGAAGGCAGCAAGGAGAGCGTACAGCTCAAGCTGATCACACAGTAAGCCGCGCTACATCGCCAGCAGCGCGGCCAGCAGGTCGATGCCGTCCCATAGATTCTCCAGCCGGATGTTCTCGTCGAAGCTGTGCTGATTGTTATCATGATTCGCGATCGGTACGGCGATGGTGGGCGCGTGCAGCGTTTCTTCGATCATGTAAAGCGGAACACTGCCGCCCATGGTCGGCAGCTTTACCACCGGGCCGCGCACCGATTCGGCCGTGCGCAGAACGAGCTGCGAAATCGGCAGATCCATGGAAGTGCGCGCCGCATTGTAGCCGCCGGGCTCGACAACTACCTTGGCGACTTTGGCGTGTGTCAGCCGGGTTTCCGCATCGGGATCGCGGTCGACGATGTAGTAGCCTTGCTTGCGGATATGGTCGATCACGCGTTCGGCCGCGGTGTCGTGATCGATCCCTTTCACTAAACGATGTCGAGCGACGCCGTGGCGGATGCCGGAATCACGTTGCTGGCTTGCGCACCAGTGCGCGCCGCACTCATGCCACGGATGTTCAGCGACGGCAGGTTCAATAGCTCAACTAACCTCGTGCCGCCGCCTTCGGTGCCGCCCAGCCATAGCTCGCGCATCAGATCGCGATCCACGTCCGGCGCTTCGGCCACGGCGCGGCGCTCGGTCTCGCTCAGCGGCTGGATGCCATCGTAGTAATGGTCGATTGTGACGCGGCCGTCGTCATCCTTCATCGACGCCAACAGCCGCGCCAGCATCATCGCCGGGTTGGGCGCCCAGTTCCCGTAGTGGCCGCTGTGCAACTCGCGCTTCGGACCATAGACGGTGATGTCGAGCGAGGTGATGCCGCGCGCGCCGAACACGATTTGTTGCCGGCGGTTCTAGTGCACAGGACCATCGCAGATCAGCCAGACGTCGCTCGAGAGCAGCTCTTTGTATTTCGCGAGGATGCTCGCCAAGTGCGGCGATCCGGCCTCCTCCTCGCCTTCGAATACGAACTTGATATTCGCGCGCAGCAGAATTCCGGCGGATTTCAATGCGTCGAGCGCGGTGGCGATGGCAATGATCGGCGCCTTGTCGTCCGACGCCGACCGCGCATAGATGCGCCCATCGCGCAGCACGGGTTGCCACGAAGGCGTAGCCCACTCCTTCGGGTCGAGCGGCTGGCCATCGTAGTGCGCGTAGAAAATTACCGTGCGCGCGGCTCCGGGGGTATGGATATCGCCGAACACCACGGCCGGCGCGTCTGGCACTGCCAACAGGGGCGTTGGCACGCCGCGCTTCTCCAGAATGGCGGATACCGCCGCGGCATTGCGCCGGATGTTCGGCACATCGCTCGCCAAGTTTGGAATGGCAAGCAGGCCCATGAACTCCGCGAGGATGGCCCGCTCGTGCGCGACGCGCCATTCATGCGCCGCCGAGACGGCTGGGTTCGACTGGGCACTTGCAAGCGGTGCGAAAGCCGCGAACGCAATCGATAAAAGGGCAAATCTCAACTCAACTGACCTTTGCTACTCTGTGTGCGAACGGGATTTCACGCCACGTTCTGTACTCGCGGGTGAAATGGTCGTCGTTGCCGATAATTCTACCCTGGGGAACTCGTATTCAAGCGCAGTACACCTAATTTGAGGGCACAAGCGTGAAGAGCCACGTGTCGTCAAGGAAGCCACTATTATTTTCTCCACTGAATAGCACTAAGCCCCGGGTGAGCGGGTCGAAATCCAGGCCAGCAACCCATCGGGCTGGCGGCCGGGTAGCCGGAAG
>DATKFU010000395.1:0-9155 GCA_035511215.1 Bryobacteraceae bacterium
CGGCCCCATGGATGCGCCGATATAATGCGTGGATCCCATGGCGGCGCCGGAATCGTTGACGGTTTCTAAGAGCGCGACCAGAGGGTCGCGCGCGGACGAGGGCGTCCGCCCCACTCCTGCCAAGGATGGCACCAGCAGGGCGTAAAGGTCGCGGTATTGGTTCTGCTGCACAGGCATGTTGGCGGTGCCCAAATTCAGGCCGTGGCCTTCGAACATGGGGACGAAATCGGAATCCCAGAGGACGCTGGCGAATAAAGCGGCGGCGGCTTTGGCGCGGGCGTCGGGGAGGACGGCGTTGATCCACACGGCCTGGCGGGTCATCTCCAGGCCGCCGTGCCAATAGTGGAAACGGAAATCGTAGATGCCGTCGCCGTTGACCAGCGCATCGAGCAGGTCGTGCGCGGTAGCGGCGATGCTGGCGGCTAGCTCTTCACGCTTGCGCCCGGAGGAGTCGCGCCACATGTCTAGCAAGGGGCGGGCGCTGGGCTCGGCGTCATAGAGGCGATGGTAGTAATCGGGGTCGGAGCGAACGCGGTCGATCACGGCCTCGACGGCGGCGCGGGGCATGAAGAGAGGCGGGTAGCCGGTGGGCGGATCGGCAAAATCGGTTCGGCAACGATAAACCTTGTTCAGGTTGATGCCGCCGTGCAGGTTCATCTGCCCGGCGATGTTCTGCACTTTGTACGGATCGCCGAGGTCGCCGGCTTTAGTGCCGATGAAGATGCGCCAGGCGATGCGCACGCGCGGAAAGACGCGGGCGTCGGGCGAGCGGCGATGGGTTTCGAAAGCGATGCCAGCCACCGGGCCGGGCGCGGTAAAGATGCCTGCGCCGTTGTGGGCCGCGCCGATGGCGCGGGACGCGGGTCCGGCAAAGATGCCGAGCAGGTTGGCATCGGGCGCGGCCTTCGTATTGTATAACTGCCAATACCATCCACTGTCGTAGACCCACGGGTCCCAGACGGCCATGCGCCGAATGTAGGGAGGCTCGCCGTTGTAATTTGACAGGCCGGGGGTGCGGTATTGCAGGTCGCGGATGGCGTCCAGGGCGGGGCGTTCGTGCCACTGGCGGTACTGGCGGCCGTCGGGTTCGCGGCCGTTTTCGATGGAGGTGGAGTGATGCCCGCGATAGCGCGCCTGGTCGGGCTCGAGGCCGTGGTAGATGTCGAGCGCGTAGCGGAGGTCCATGTCCGTGTCGTCTTCGATCAGGATGGAGGGCTGGCCAGCCTGCATCTCGATGGTGGAGCGATAGAAGCCGTCGCCCGCGGGGATGAGGAGCTTATCGCCATACTCGAGGCGCCGCCGATGGAACGTATAGGAAACTTCGGCGACGATTTTCAGCGGGCCGGTTTCCAGGATGCGGACGGTCATGCCGGTGGGGTCGCCGGCGGCTTCGAGGACATTGGGGCCGGTAGCGGTCCAGGTTCCATCGCGGTAAAGTACGCCCTGGACGGGCGCCAAAATCGGGTGGCCGTCGGGACGGCCGGCGCGGGCGATGCGTACGCCGGTCAGGCCGTTGACAATCTCATACCAGGCGGGGGTTTCGGTAATCCGCACGGCGTTTGGAAAGCTCCGTGGCACGCGGCCCGGTTCGGCGGCGTAGAGCTTCCACTCCGCGCGGCTGTTGGCGGGAAGGGCGGCCTCGACGGCGATCTTGCCGTCATGCAGAAGCTGAAACGGAACTTCCATGCCTTGCGGGCCGATCATGTAGCTACGATCCTGATCGATGCGCTTGGCGAAATCGAAGTCGATAATCTGGGGCGGGTGGGTCACGCCAAATTGTTCTTGAATAGAGAAAGTTTGGATGGGAGCGAGCGCGGCGGCTAGCAGCAACAGCAATGGGTATCAATCTCCGACGGCGTCGCTGCCGACGGCAGCCGCGACGGCCTGCGCGGGCATGGCTTCCACCAGATCGGCAAATCGCGGCACGAGCTGGTCCTGATAAAAATTGCGGCCGCGTTCCACCATGCGGGCGTCGGGCACGCTTAGGTGCTCACGATTTCTTATGTTAGATAGAATGCGGCGGACGACCAAGTCCACGTCGCCGTGATTGGCGGAGGCCAGCGGGATGCCGTTGCCCGCGGCGATATCCATCACGTGACTCTGCGAGGGTCCGATATACAGGACTGGCGCGCCGATGCACATGATGTTGTAAATCTTGCAGGTGTGCACGATGCCCACCAGCGGGTCGCCCATCACGACCACGTGCAGATCCGCGGCGGAAAGCGACGCCGAAAGCTGCGCGAGCGGCTGATAGGGGAAGCAGCGGATGTTTTCCAAATGATGCGCGGCCGCGAAATCGGCGACGGTGGGAAATTCGCTGCCGCCGCCCACGAAACAAAATACAATTTCGGGATGATCGGCTAAGCGCTGCGCGGCTTGCAGCACGGTAGTCAGCGGATGGCAAGGGCTGTGATTGCCCGAATACATCACCACATACTGGCTGGTGAGGCCGTGGCGGTCGCGGAACGCCTCGCGGCCATCCGGATCGTAGTGGACGACTTCGCTGTGGGCCCATGGCGGGATGACGCTGATCCTCTCCGCTGGTACGCCTTTCTGCATTACGCGAGTGCGCATAAAGCGGTCGAGCACCACGACTTCCTCGGCGGTATGCAGACTGAAGTTGAGCAGCCCGGCTAATACGCGCGCGGCCGCGGAGTTTCCGTTGAGCCATCCTGCGGCGACAGCTTCATCCGGATTCAGATCCATTACCCAGAAGATGAACCGGCCGCCTTTGAGCTTCACGTAAAGAGCGCCTAGCAGGGAGATGAGCGGCGGCGAAGTGAGGGCCATGACGACGTCATAACGGGGCAGGAAGATGAGGCGGAGAACACAACTGATGAAGAAGCTGGCGAAGTTTGCGACGCGCCTCCATTTGGAGGTCTTGCCGAGCGCCAGGGTAAACACGCGCAGGATGCGGCAGCCATGCCATTGTTCCTCTTTTGGAAACTTTAGATCCGGGTTGTCGTAGGCGCGCGTGCTAGCGACGACGGTTACCTCGTGGCCGCGCTCGGTGAGCGCCGCGACCAGATCGCCGGCGTGCTGGGCAGTGGATACCACGTCGGGATAGAAGCACTGATTCAGCAACAGTATCTTCATCGTTGAGCCTCGAATGGTGATGGATTCGGGTGAGCTATGCCAAAGCAAATACGCGTTTGTTCTCGCTGGCGTGTAGGTTTTCGGATTTCAGGAGTAAGTAGGAACCGATGGCCAGCACGTCCATGCGCGTGCGCAGGAAGCAGTCGAGGGCCTGCGCGGGGGTCTGCACGATGGGTTCGTTTTCGTTGAACGACGTGTTTAGCAAAACGGGGACGCCGGTGATGTCGCCAAAGCGTCGGATGAGTTTCCAGTAGAGCGGGTTGGATTCGCGGTCCACGGTTTGGAGGCGGCCGGTGCCGTCGGCGTGGGTGACGGCGGGAATATCCTGCAGGCGATCGGCTTTGATGCGATACGCGGTGACCATGAAGGGCGATGGGTAGCCCGTCTCGAAGAAATCGGAAACACATTCGGCCAAGACCGAAGGGCAGAAGGGCCGGAAATGTTCGCGATGTTTGATGCGGCTGTTGAGGAGATCCTTCATGTCGGACCGGCGCGGGTCGGCCAGAATACTGCGGTTGCCGAGCGCGCGCGGGCCGAACTCCATGCGGCCTTGGAACCAGCCGACGACTTTACCGGCGGCGATTTGCGCGGCAGTCTGATCCACCAGTTCCGTTTCGCTTAAGCGCCGGTACCGGGCTCCGGCGGTTTCCAACTCCGCTAGGATTTCGCGATCTGTATATTGAGGGCCGTAATAAGCGTGCTGCATCACGAAAGAGCGGGGCTGATGCAGGCGCTCGTGCCAGACAGATAGCGCCGCGCCGACGGAAGTGCCCGCGTCGCTGGCGGCCGGCTGAATATAGATGTCGCGGAAAGGCGTTTGTTCGAAGATTTTGCCGTTGGCCGCGCAGTTGAGCGCTACGCCGCCCGCCAGGCACAAGGCCTTCTGCCCGGTGCGCTTGTAGACATGATTCAGCAGCGCGAAGTAGTTTTCTTCCAGGACGGTTTGCACAGAGGCGGCTAAATCGGCGTGCCGATCGGTGAGTTCCGCGCGCGGTTCGCGCGATTCGCCGAACACTTCGGGCATCTTCCGCGAGAAGACGTTACCGGAGACCGGCTCGCCGCCATCCCAAGTCATCTTGACGCCCTGGCTGTGATGCGTGAAGTACTCGAGGTCGAGGCGGCAATTGCCGGATTCGGTTTTGACGATCTGGCGGATCTGGGGCGCGAAGCGCGGCGCACCATAAGCCGCCAGTCCCATCATCTTGTATTCGTCGCCATATTTAGGAAAGCCCAGAAACTGGGTGAAAGCGGTGTAAAGAATACCGAGCGAATGCGGGAATAGCACGGAGCCCAGCACGTCGATACGATTGCCGCGGCCGATGCCCCACTGGACGCTGCTGTAATCGCCGAAGCCATCCACGGAGATGACGGCGGCCTGTTCGAAGGGGGAGGCGAAGAAGGCGCTGGCAAGGTGCGCGCGATGATGCTCGACCTTGTGAATGCGGGCGCGCTTCAACTCGGTGAGTATCGTGCCGGGGCGGCCTGAGCTAAGGCCAGCCACCTGGACGATATTGGCGACGCGCGACATGGATCTCTGCCAAGAGGCTGGACGGACTGCGGCATAAAGCACTTTGCGCGAGATGTGCGCGAAAGGATCGCGGGAGATGGCCACGTGTTCGACGTCGTTGCGATCCGATCCGTTGAGACAGAAGGCAGCCGCGAGATTGGGGAATCCGGCCCAATGCTTGATGCGGTTCAGGCGCTCCTCTTCGATGGCCGACTCCAGCTCGCCGTTATCGAGGAGAGCGGCGGATGCGTCGCCATGGAAGGCGTTTAGTCCGAGAATCTTCAACCTTATGCCCCTTGTTGCTGCAACTCGCACAACCCGGTGCGGAAAGAATTACGCTTTGTACGCCGAGGAGCGGGTCCTGGTGGACCCGCGCAGGCCTGGAGGCCCGCCCCACAACTGCTCGTAGATCATTGCGTCTACTAAGAATCGAAACCAGAAACCTTGCAGGAAATGGAAGATCAGTCCCTCTTTGCCGTCGAGGAAGCCCAGACGCAGGAGATAGCGGTACGACCAATAGGCGAACGCGCGGCCGAAGAGCGGTCCGCGGGAATACGCATTGCGAAACCAGCGCCGTCTTTCGATCGGATTCCCGAGCAGGTCGGGGTGCACCTGGCGGCGGCGGTCGTCTTGCGCCAGCATTTCATTGGCTTCGAGTTCGGCCCATCGCTTGTGGCGCAGAGTCCAGGTGCTGAGGTTAGTGGCTACGATGTCCAGATAGTCGCTATCCAAAAGCTTGACTTTCCCATTGACTACGAAGTGTTGGTCGTATAGCCGGTCTTCGCAGCGGCCTTTGTGCAGGCGGAAGAGGCGCAGGTGATACGAAGGATAGTGCCCGCCGTGGCGAATCCAGCGGCCCATGAAGATGGTCCGCTTGCGCAGCAGGAAACCATCGATACCGTCATCCGCGGCGGCCAGCGTGCGGTTGATCTCGGATGCAAGTTCGGGTGTAAGCCGCTCGTCGGCGTCTAAGTGGAGAACCCAATCGGTCTCCAACGGGAGATTTTCCTGTACCCAGTTACGCTGCACGGCATAATTCTCAAACGGATGAGATAGCAGCGCGGCTTTGTAGCGCTCGGCGATCTGTTGAGTCCTGTCGGTGCTTCCGGAGTCGACAACGACGATGGAGCAGTGCAGGCCTTGCAGGCTGTCGAGGCAACGCGGCAGATTGACTTCTTCGTTATAAGTCAGCACCACTACGGCGAGTGAGTTCATGCGATCACCGCCGCGTACGCCGCCGCCAATTGACCGCCGACCGCTTCAAGTGAGAACTGCTGGTGCGCCAGCCGTACGCCATTTTCGCTCATACGGCGGCGGAGGGCGGCGTCGGTCAGCACGTGGCAGATCGCATCGGCTAGTTCTGCGACCCGGCATGGAGTGACCAGCCCGGCTTCGGCGCGAGTGATCTCGCGGTGTATGCCGACTTGATCGGAAAGTACGACGGGGCAACCGGAAGCCAGCGCTTCGACCAGCGCGATGCCAAAGTTTTCCGAGTAGGACGGCAGGACGAAAACATCCGCGCCGCTTAAGGCCGCCCACTTATCTGCTCCGGTGAGGAAGCCGGCCCAGATTACATCGGAGGCGACGCCCAGGCGTTCGGCGTTATCTTTTAGACTGGCTAACAATTCCGGGGCGCCGGTTCCGGCTAGCACCAGGACCGTTTCGGGGCACTGCTGCCGCACGCGCGCGAATGCCGCGAAGAGCAGGTCGAGGCCTTTCTTGCGATCGATGCGGGAGAGGAAGAGAATGACTTTGGGGCTTTCGGGGCGCCGGACAGGCCAGGAGGGTTGTCCTACCGGGAGTTCGACGGCGTTCGGAATGATGAGTGGGTTAGCCGAGACACCTAGGTCGCCGGCCTCCAGTAGTTCCTGTTCGCTGGTGTAGTGAATGCCCGCGGCGCCGGATAAGATGCGGCTCTCCAATAGGCGGAAGGAAAGTTTCTTCAGCCAGGGGCGGCGGTTTCGGATCCCCCAACGGTTGAGTGTGCCAAGCGGCCTGACTATATAAGGCACGCCCGCGCGATGGGCCAGCAGCGCCGCCGGAAGCGCGGCGTAGGAGAAGAGCGCGTGAATGTGGACCAGATCGAATTCACGAACATGTTTCGCAAGCCAGCGGGTGAGGGGCCAGGAGAAGCTGTAGAAGCGCGTCTGGCGCGGGAAATACCAGAACGTCGCGCCGTCTTCCTGTTGCGGAACGCCGTACGGAACATGGAGGCGGGCGGGGCCGTTATCATCGGTAGTGGCTACGTGGACTTGCATGCCGGCTTGCGAAAGCGCGCGGGCGAGGGTGCGCATCAACACGCTGGGTCCGCCGCGCTCGGGACCGACCGAGGGGATCACGTGGAGGATTTTATGCAAGGGCACGGGTTTCAGACGGCGAACAAGGCTTCGTTCAGGCGCTGGCGAAAGTGTTGCGCGGTGAATCCGTCTTCGTAGCGGCGGCGGGCCTGCAGGGACCAGCGATCCCACTCGGGTCCGGGAGTCAGCAGGCGCGTGACGGCCGCCGCGAGTTGCAAAGGATCCCCGGGGTCGACCGCCAACCCCGCTTCGGGTGGGTTGACTACTTCGCGGCCGCCATCGCTATCGCCGACCAGGCATGGGCGTCCCTGGCGCATGGCTTCCAGGTACACCAACCCGAAGCCCTCGCCCCGGCTCGGCATCGCCAGGCAGCGGCAGCGCGCGAGGAGATCCTGCTTTTGCGCTTCGGAGATTTGGCCGAAGAAACGCACGCCAGTGTGGCTGCGCGCGAGTTGCGCCAGGGATTCCCGCAGGTCGCCGTCGCCTGCGATCCACAGCTCTGCCCCAGGCACGTTTTCGACAATACTCGGCCAGGCTTCGATCAGTTGGCGATGTCCCTTGTAGTCTTCACCGCGCATCATGCGGCCGAGCATCAGCGCAACGGGGGCACCGGCTGGGACGGGCACGCTGTCGCCGGCAAGCTCCCCCGCGCCCAGGTGTACTGTGGCGTGCGCGGCGTCTCGGAACACTGGATTGAACGACACGAAGCGCTCCCACGTATGGTCGCTGTTGGAGAGGAACAGATTCACTTTGGCCATTGCCCAGCGGGTGAGCGAATCCTGCGCGCGCCAAGCCTCGATACCGTGCAGGAAAACGACCACCCGCGCCGCCGTGTCCGCCACCAGCGGAGCCAGCTTCAGCAGCCGCAGGTGCCACACCAGCAGGATAGTCGCGCGCCGCCGCCGGGCAAGCGCCGAGAGCGCGGCCCTTGTTTTGCTCCCACCCGCCCGATAGCCGAAGAAGCAGGCACGGTTCTCGCCGAGCTGGTTCACGATGCCTTGCCACGCCTCGCGGCCGCTGGCCTGCACGCCGCCAAGCGGCTCCAGCGAGGGGAAGACTCCGAGCAATTCGGTCATACGCGTTCAGACGTTGCCGGGCGAGCGGCGCAAGCTCGGCAGAATGGCGCCCGGTTTGGCAGGCGATGCTGCCTGCCCCGCTTGTTCTCCGTGCCAGCTATCGAGCACCCGGTTCACCAACAGCGCGACTACCAGACTGGCGGCGGCGCTGGCGGTGATCTCGACAAGCTGGCCGCCAACCTGTAAAAGAGCGATGCCCGGCAGAAACCACAGCACGAAACCGTGCAGATCGTTGCGCGCCAGCCGCTCGGCCGCCTGCCAGTCGAAAGCGGTGACCAACACGCCCATAATGATGAAGCCGACGACCACGCCGGGAGTTCCGAAGTTGAGGTAGAACTCCATCACCTGGCCGACGCCAATGCTGGTACCTTCGGCGAAGTCGATGCCGGTATAACGGCTGACCAGGTTGCCGCTGCCTGCCGTAATAGGCTTCTCCGGCCATATCGCGCGTGGGATGAGGGCCAGGAGCGCGTCCCAAAGAGTCTCGCCGCGGGCGAAGTTCTGGGTCTGGCCCAATTGGTACACCGCAGCGCCTACGAGGAAATTCTGGTTCAACCGGCCGTCAATCCGCTGCAGGTGTTCGAAATTGCCAGGATCGAACCATTCGAAAGTCGTGACGGTCTTTGAAATGCGATCGAAGCGATCCTCGATGGACTGTTCACCCCAGACGGTCGCGCGGATGTCGGTACGGTCGCGCATGTAGCTGACAAACACGGACAGGCCCAGATAGACGGTCAGCGTACCTGCCAGGATTACTCTTACAGGGGAACGGAGAAAGCTGGAGACGAAGATCAATATGGTTAAGACCGCAATAGCGCCATAGCCGAGCATGCCCGCGGTGATGAGCGTCGTGAAGGGCAACACCAGGGATATCGCGAGCCACGCTAGCAGCCTTCGGATGCTGTTCTCCCGCCATGCTCTCCAGCAGCAGAGCGCCAAGCCGACCACTACAAGCTGCTGGCCCGTCGAGACGATGGCCGCGGCGGTCGGCAGGTGACCTAGAAATGTAGCCGACAGCAAATAGAAGAGCACTCCGCACACGATGTAAGCTTTGGGCAGCCTGGGATCAGCCTGGTGCGTTCCCTTGGCCCGCGGCAACACACCTTTGTGCATCAAAAACGGAGTAATGATGAGACCGCCCACTGCGAATGCCACGACGCCGTAGAGACTCTGCTCGAA
>DATKFU010000396.1:0-15322 GCA_035511215.1 Bryobacteraceae bacterium
GCATCAGGATGTCTGGTATGCCGTCGCCGTTGACGTCCCCCACCGCGGGCGGCTGCGGGTCAGATCCTTGGTACGCGAGCGTCCCCTTTAGCGTGAACCCGCCTTTGCCGTCACCTAGGTATACCAGCACATCGTAGCCATAAAACGTATCTACCACCGCGTCCAGATTTCCATCACCGTTCAGGTCGGCTAAGGTTACCGTTAGCGGCCCCTGGTTGTTCGTAACGGCGCTCTGCGCACTGGTTCTATCCAAACGGGACCGAACCCGCCCCGGTGGTTGTTGAGCAAAACGTAGAGGTCGCGCGTGATGTTCCAGTTTGTGAATAAGAGGTCGATCCACCCGTCGTTATTCACATCACCCGCCGCAATCCAGCTATAACCCTCAGTCGGCGGGTCCGAGACGATAGCGACTGGCGCCTGGAAGGTACCATCCCCATTGCCGAGTGCCAGTTGGTTGGACGAATCCGCGAAATCCAGCTTGCCGTCGTGATTGAAATCGCCCAGAACTAATGTCCCTGAGCCGACTACGGTAGTGCCCGCCAACGTGAAGGTACCGTCGCCGTTACCTAGGTAGGCGACTACCCCGCCTGCGCAGTTAGCCCCGAACAACAGATCCGGGATGCCATCACCATTCAGGTCACCGGCAATGGGGCAACCTGGACCGGACACAACAATGGAGGCCCCCATGCTATATGGCGCAGTGGCCTTTCCGGTTCCCAGTAGGATGGCGATGCCTTGCGAAGTGGGCACCGCCAGATCGGGTTTCCCATCGCGGTTGAAATCCGCCGTAGCGGCGCAGTTGCCGCTGCCCGGTACGGAGGTCCAGATACCGTCCTTGAACCTTCCTTGACCCGCGCTCAATAGTACGGAGATTGCGCTGAGGTCGCCAAAGATCATATCCGTCAGGCCGTTGCCACGCAGATCTGCGAGGGCTGGACCCCAGAAGCTTCCCTCTCCGCTCGATTGGATACGGTAGTTCACCGCGGGCTGAAAGCTGCCGTTCCCCATGCCGAAGGCGACATCACCGACGGTGTTTACCAAGTCCGGGAAGCCATCGCCGTTTACGTCGCCAATAGTGAGACCGGCGGTACTGAGCATGTTGACCTCGCCCGATTTGGTGAAGCCGCCGCTACCGTTATTCAGGTAGATGTGAGCCTCGCCAACCCCAACGGAGTTTGGCTCGATCACAATGTCCGGGCGGCCATCGAGATTGACATCGCCGACGGCCATATATTGGTTAACCAGCGGGAGAGACCAATAGATAACCGGGGTCTGGAACGTGCCATCGCCGTTACCAAAAGCCACGATGAAGCCAGTAGGGGCGCCGAAGGTTGAAAAGATGTTGGCGGCGATATCCAGTTTCCCATCTCCGTTGAAGTCGGCGGCCACTAAGCTTGGTCCGGCAGCAGTCGTAAGAGCCAACACGCCAGGGTTGAATACGCCGCCTCCCTTGCCGGTAAACAGCCAAATGCCGCCACCGCCGACGCCCACGACGTCCGGAATGCCATCGCCGTTAAAATCGCCAATCACAAGTTCGGTGAGGCCTCCTCCCGAATAAGTGATCAACGGTTGGAATGTGCCGTCCCCGTTGCCCAAGGCAACCGCGATTCCAGAACCGCCCGACATCACTACATCAGCGTAGCCATCACCATTCAGATCGGCCGTTACAAAGTAATTTATGGGTATCCCAGGTTTCGTTGTCGGGCCTACCCGAAAGGTGCCATCCCCGTTTCCCAGGAGGGTGTTAATGACATAGCCGAACATCGAGATCACGTCTGGGATTTTGTCGCCGTTTAGATCGCCAACTGCGACTTGGCCGTTGCCTGGGTAGTCCTGCCGGGCGTAAAATGTCGGTACCTTTACGGCGACAGCGGTTGTAGCGCCGCACAACACGAACAGTACGAGAGCAACTCTCATCGCTGGCCCCTCCGAGTTGCCGCCACCATCCCTGTGCCTACAATACTGGAATCAGCGATTCGTCGGCGGCTCTTCGCCATTTGCTTTCCATTCTGGTTTCACCAAAGAGTCAAAAGATTCTTGAAACTTTAGGCTATGCGGTTACCTTTCGGCTGCGATGATCGGTAGATTCATCTCATTCACGGCTTGATGGCAAATACAGTACCTTTTCCCGCGGTCCCGCCGGCTGTGGCCGTGCCATAGAGCACGCCGCTCGGACTCAGCGCCAGGTTCGCTTCTGGATTTGCCCCGTCGCCATTCTGGCCAGTGAAGGTGTGCAGGATCGTCTCGGTCCAGCCACCACCCGGCGCGGTTGGTGGCGTCAACTCGAATACTATGCCGCAGCCCGGAAGCACGTAGTATGAACCCGGGCAAGCCGATGTGGCGCTGCCGCCATTCTGGGTCGTGCCGTAGAGCACTCCATTCTTTCCCAATGCTACGCTCGCTGCCGGATAGGCTCCATCGCCGTTAAGCCCTGTGAAACTGTAGATCACAGACTCTGTCCAGGCTGCGCCCGGCGTCGCTGGCGGTGTCAACTGGAACACGACGCCGCAGCCATACTCGGGGCCGTCTTCTGGTCTAGGGCACAAGCTGCCGCCGCCTCCTGTGGTCGTGCCGTACAGCACTCCGCCGGGACCGACGGTGAGCGCTGCCGCAGGAATCTCGCCATCGGGTGAGCCAGGGAATGTGTGAATCGTCGTCTCGATCCAAGCGTCGCCGTGTATTACGGGGGGCGTCAGCTCGTAGACCGTTCCGACATTCTCATCGCCACCGAAGAGAGTGGTCCCGAACAACGATCCTCCCTCGGACACGACGCCCGCCATGGGTTGCTCACCCTGGGTGGCGCCAAAGGTATACAGCTGGTCCTCAGTCCACTCTCCTCCTGGCGTTGCGGGGGGCGACAAAGCGATTACCAACCCGAGTAAGACACCGACTCCACCAACCGCCGAACCTCGGGTCGTCGTGTACAACGTTCCGCCAGGACCAATCAACAGTCCTCCGATTGGATAGACATTCTGGCCGCCGCCGAAGGCGTACAGAACCGTTTCTGTCCAGGCGCCTCCCGAAGTGGACGGTGGCGCTAACTCAAAGATTGCGCCAGATCCACCGCCCCCGCCGCCCGTCGTGCCATAGAGCGCTCCCGTGCTACCGAAGACTAAAGCAGAAGCGGGGTATTCTCCGTCTGGCCCACTGAAATCGTGCAGGACAGTTTCCTCCCAAGGCACTGCCGTAGTTGGCGTCAGTTCAAAGACGGTGCCAAGCTTGGATGTGCCCCCGGCATAGGTTGTACCGTAAAGCGCGCCGGCCTTACCGATCACGAGGCCGCCCTGGGGCTGGGCACCGTCAGGGTCGCCCTTGAAGCTGTACAGCGTGTAATAGGCGGTGGCCTGTGCGGCGACGACGCGGGGCATTAGAATCGCCAGCGCGGTTAGAAGCAAAAGGGAGGAATTTTGGCGCCCCCCCCCCGGCCTCGACGCCAGTTTTTTTCGTTGTAATTCATCGTCATGTTCCTCCTTGAGAGGCAGCGCGTGGCGCTGCTCAATGGCTACTTCATCGGGGAGTCCGATGGTCCACTATACCTTAAACACGGCCCGGCGCCTTTAGTTGCGGTTTGTCGGACAAATTTTCCGGCGAATCCACGGGGGTCCGCTCGCCCGAGCCCCTACGCCGATGTCGATCTATGCGTCGATCTGTCGAGAGAGTTTCGCGCCCCGGCGACGGGCGGCGCGTTGAAAAGGCTGGAAGGGGTTGCATTTCGTCGGCTTTTGTCGCTTTCGAATCTTTGGACTGCGCCTCGCCTCCGGGCTCGTGGGATTTGGCTTCCGTTTCGGGTGTTTGTTGAAAACAAGGGTCAGATTGGGTTCGTTCGGTTTTTTCGGTTTGGCTTCGACGGAGATCCGCGCTTTTGTATCAGAGCCGGGCTTCTTGAGTCTTTGTAACATTCCGTGACATTACGTCCGGTGAAGGACCTATCCCGGACTGAGCATAGCATGCCGGTGGCGGGAGTTCGACTGACTGGTTGGGGTTGGGCGTTTGTTTTCAATTCATCGAATGCGAAGCTCGGCGTGTGACTGATGGTCCGGGCCACAACTGGGGACGAAAAAGACGCGCTGGCGCGCGTGGCGGCCTGCGAGGCCGCTGCAGGCTACGAGCCTGCCCCACTTAAAATCTGCTGCGTGTTGACCACCGAACAATATTCTCCGTCTAGATTCGCCAGGCTCATGGCATGCACTTCATCCGCCGTGCGCCACACTCCATGCCAGTCGTTCCGGCCAAAGGTGAAGGTCGCATCTTCCACCAGATAAGTGTCGAAGCCCAGATTTCCCGCCATCCTGACCGTGGCTTCCACGGAATTGTTGGTGATCACGCCGGTAACCACCAGCGTGCTCTGGCCTGCCGCCCGCAACCTTGCTTCCAGCTCCGTTCCAATGAAAGCGCTGTTCGTTTTCTTCGCGATCACGGCCTCGCCGGCGGCTGGCTGGGTCTCGGTTTTGAAGTCGTGTCCCGGCTGCCCAGGCCGGTATTGCGAACGCGGCTCGCGGGAATCGTGCCGGATATGGTAGATCGGCCGCGCGGTCTGCCGCCACGCCCGCAGCAACGCCGCAACGTTCTCTTCCGCCTGCGGATTATTGCGCTCACCCCAACTCGGGTGGTCGATGGCCTTCTGCATGTCGATGACGATCAGGGCCGCGCCGGCGGGCAGCGGTTTCGGGACGTCACTCCGCATGCGCCGCACTTACTTTGCCGACCGGCGCGCGCCGGCCTCGATATATGTCGCGAACTGCGCGGGCTTCCCCGGCGGCGCAATTTCAAACTTGATCCTCAGGCGGTCCTGGTCAACCCGAGTGTACGTCAGCCGGTATCGCGGCGCGGACAGCTCCGGACCGCTCACGAAGACGACCTCACCGCCGTCGGGCGCCCCCTCAACTTCATAACGGATTGTGTGCCCTTCGCTATCGAAGTAGATCGCGCGCAGAGGCGCCTGCGGCGTGTCCCGGTAGATCACCATCAGATCGTCATGTACGAAGGCGGCGCGTGCTTTGCCGGCGGGATATTCGGCGCGGTTCTTGCGCACCAGGATCTTGCCTTGCAGATCGGCCTTGAAGGAAAACGATCCGGCGCCCTGTCCGGGGCCGCCGCCTCCCTCGCCGGTCCAATCGCCCACCAGGGATTCCAGCGGTCCCCAGCCTGCCGCTTTGTCACCCGGGCGGGCCTGGAGGCACGTCATCATAACAAGGATAGCCGCAGGAACGAAATGTCGCATCAGACTCACTTTATCAAAAGCTAACGTTAGCCCCCCCACCACGTCTATCTCCTGTCACAGGAGGATCTTATGAGACTTAGCCATGTCACTGCCGCCCTGGCCTTCGCCGGCTTGGTCCTGCAATTGGCCGCGGCCCAGCGGGAAGGCTCCTTCGACCGCACTCTCAACGTCAACGGAGCAGTCGATTTGAACGTCGAGACGGGTTCCGGCCGCATCGAAGTGCATCCCGGCGATACTTCCAGCGTGCGCATCCACGGCGTCGTCCGCGACCACGACGATTTCTTCCGCGGCGCGGACGCCCGCATCCAGGAAATCGTGGCGAATCCCCCGATTTCGCAATCCGGCAACAGCATCCGGATCAGCATGCCCCAGGACGACTGGGTGCGCCGCCACGTCTCGATCAGCTACGAACTGGTGGTGCCCCAACAGACGCGGCTGCGCGCCCACACCGGTTCGGGCAGCGAGAGCGTGGAGGGCATCCATGGCCCGGTGGAACTGGAGACTGGCTCCGGCTCCGTCACAGTCGCCCGCGTGGACGATGAAGTTCGGGTGCAGACCGGCTCCGGACGCATCGAGCTCGATTCCGTGAAGGGCAAAGTGGACGCCCACACCGGCAGCGGCTCAATAGAAGGGTCCGCCATTCGCGGCCCGATTAGCGCGCACACGGGCAGCGGCACCCTGCGCCTGGAGCAGACCGCGGCGGGGCCGCTCGAAGCCCATACTGGTTCCGGTGGCGTGAACGTGCGCCTGCCAGCGGACGCCGCCTTCGATTTGTACGCGCATACCGGCTCGGGCCAGGTGTATGTGGATCACCCCATCACGGTCCACGGCAACCTCGGCGGGCATGAGATTCAGGGCAAAGTCAAAGGCGGCGGCGCGCTGGTGGATGTGCGCACGGGATCCGGCTCCGTCCGCATCGAGTAGGTGTCAGGCTGGGCCAAACAGGTGCGAGTGCCGCGCTTCCAGGTCGAGCAAAAAGCGCTTGAGCGGCAATCCGCCGCCATATCCGACCAGGGAACCGCCCGCGCCGATCACCCGATGGCACGGCACCACAATCGGGATGGGGTTCCGCCCGTTGGCGGCGCCTACCGCGCGTACAGCCTTGGGCGCACCGATGGTGTTCGCGATGAAGCTGTAGCTGCGAGTCTCACCGTAGGGAATGTTCTGCAGTTCGTCCCACACGCGCTTTTGAAAGCCGGTGCCTTCCATATCCAGGGTCAGATCGAAGTCCCGCAATTCGCCGGCGAAATAAGCGCTCAATTGTTCGAGGGCCTGGCGCAGCAGCGGATTGGTTTGGCATTCGCGTCCGGGCAATTCGGCGGTGCCATTCAACTCTATCGCCCGAATGCCCGCTTCCGACGCCACCACACCGAAGGTAAACTCGCCGGCAGCTTCAAAACGGCGCCATTCCATCATACGTACAGTTTAACCGGGGGGCGGCCGCAAGATCCCGTGCCCTGCGCCCACAACGGGGCATGAAAAAGGCGCGCTACGCGCGTTGGGCGGCCTGCGAGGCCGCAGCAGGCTGGGAGCCTGCCCCACTGACCACCAGCAAGACCAGGGCCACGCAAAGCCCATCCCCCAAGTTGTATCCTAGAAAAGAGGAGCAACACTCAACCCCCAACCATCATGGCCACCAATGCCACCCCCGTGCGCGATATCGAAATGACCAAACTGCCGAATGGCGTACGGGTGATCACGGAGGCCATGCCGCACGTGCGCTCCATCTCCGTGGGCATCTGGATCGGCACCGGCTCGCGCCGCGAAAGCTCCGAGCAAAACGGCCTCTCGCACTTCATCGAGCACATGGTGTTCAAGGGCACCACCACCCGCTCCGCGGAAGATATCGCCCGCTCGGTGGATTCGGTGGGCGGCAATCTGGACGCCTTCACCGCCAAGGAGCTGGTCTGCTTCAACACCAAGGTGCTCGACCAACACCTGCCGCTGGCCTTCGAGGTGCTCGCCGACCTGGTGCTGCATCCGCTGTTTCGCGACGAAGACATAGACAAGGAGAAGGGCGTCATCCTGGAAGAGATCAAGATGGAAGCGGACAGCCCGGACTACCTGGTCCACGAAATCTTCTCCTCCAACTTCTGGAGGGACCATCCGCTGGGCAAGCCCATCCTGGGCACTCGCGAAACCGTCAAGCGCTTCGACCAGCAGATGATCGGCGATTATTACCGGGCCGTCTATGCGCCCTCCAACCTGCTGATTACGGCGGCAGGGAACCTGACGCACGAGGCGACGGTGAAGCTGGTGAGCCAGCATTTCGAGTCGCTGCCGCCCAACGGCGCGCCGCCCGCGGACCAGATTCCCGCCACGCATGCGCGCATCGCCTTGCGCAACAAGAAATCGCTGGAGCAGGTGCACCTGTGCCTGGGCGTGCCTTCGTACCCGCTGCCGCACGAGGAGCGCTTCGCCTGTTACGTGCTGAACACGCTGCTGGGCGGCGGCATGAGCTCGCGCCTCTTTCAGAACATCCGCGAGCGGCAGGGCCTGGCCTATGCGGTCTTCTCGGAGTTGAGCCCTTACCGCGACACCGGCTGCCTGTCGATCTACGCGGGCACATCCATCGAATCCGCCGGCAAAGTGGTGGAGTCGATCATCAAGGAGTTCCGGCAGCTGAAGCAGGATGGCGTCAGCGCCGAGGAACTGCGGCGAGCCAAGGATCACCTGAAGGGTTCGCTGATGCTCAGCCTGGAATCCACATCCAGCCGCATGTCCAACCTGGCACGGCAGGAAATGTATTTCGGCCGCTTCTTCACCCTCGACGAGTTGGTTGAAAGCATTGAGCAGGTCAGCGCGGGCGACGTCCAGCGCATCGCGCAGGCGTTTTTCGATCCGAAACAGATCGCCCTCACGATTCTCGGCAATCTGGACGGGTTCAAGATCGGCCGCGAAGACCTGGTGTGCTGAGTGATGAAGTTCCTGGTTCTGGCGGTGGTGGCCGTGGCCCTGGTTTTTGGCGTCCGGTGCATGACCATCCGCAAGGATCTGGTTGCCGAGCGCCAAACGATCGACGACAATTGGGCGCAGGTGGAGGCGGCCTTGGAACATCGCGCCGGCATCGTGCCGGAGTTGACCAGTTTAATTCAAGCGGGCGCGCCGGCCGAAGCCAACGCCGTGCGTGCGGTCAATGACGCGTGCAACGTGCTGGGCGCCGGCCGTAATCGGGAGGAAAAGATCGAGGCCAACGCGCGGCTGTATGAGGCGCTGGCGCGCCTGATGCTGAAGGTGGAGAGCTACCCCAAGCTCGAAGGCAGCCGGAAGTACGGCGATCTGCTGGAGGCGCTGAAGGGCGCCGAATATCAGATTGCGGTCGCGCGCCGCAAGTACAATGAAGCGGTGGAGCATTACAACGCGGGCATCGACTTGTTTCCGAACAACATCGTGGCGTCGGTAGCGCGCCTGGGCAAGATCGACGCCTACTTCCAAACACCTACAATCTGACCCCGACACCATAATGCCATTATCATGACCGACACACCGATTTTTCTCAACTACATCGATGGCCAGTGGATCGATAGCGCTGCGCATTTCGAAGACCGCAATCCGGCCAACACGGACGAAATTGTGGGCCTTTTCGTAAAGGGCGCGGCCAGCGACATTGCGGATGCCGCCGCGGCCGCCGCCAGAGCGCTGCCCGGGTGGGCGAATCTGAATGCCCCGGCGCGCGGCGCCATTCTCTTTAAAGCAGCCGAAATTCTGGATCGCCGATTCGAGACGATCGCCGCGGACCTGACCCGCGAGGAAGGCAAGACCCTGCCGGAGGCCAAGGGCGAGGTTCGGCGCTCGATCAATATTTTCCGCTATTTCGGAGGTGAGGGTACCCGTCTGGAAGGGATTCTGGTGCCTTCCGAGCGCGATCGCGTACACATGTTCGCGATTCGCAAGCCGATCGGCGTGGTGGGTCTGGTCACGCCTTGGAATTTTCCCAGCGTCATCCCGGCGTGGAAACTGGCCCCCGCGTTGATCTGCGGCAACACCGTGGTGCTGAAACCGGCCAGTGCCGCGCCACTCAGCGCCTGGCGGCTGGTGGAAGCGCTGCACGAGGCCGGCCTGCCGAAGGGCGTGGTCAATTTTGTGGCCGGCTCCGGCGGCGAGCTCGGCCGGGCGCTGGTGGAAGCCCCTCCGCTCAAAGCTGTCTCGTTCACGGGATCGTGCCAGATCGGGAACTGGCTGCACGCCGAGGCCTCCAAACGCCGCTTGCGCATTCAGCTGGAAATGGGTGGCAAGAATCCCACCATAGTGCTGGCCGATGCCGACTTCAACCTCGCTGTCGAGAATACCGTGAATGCCGCGTTCTTTTCCACCGGCCAGAAATGCACCGCCACCAGCCGGGTTATCGTGGAAGATGCGATTTACGACCGCTTCCTGGATGCCGTCGTGGAACGTACGCGCAAACTCAAGATAGGCGACGGCATGCAACGGGGCATCGAGATCGGTCCCTGCATCGATGAGGCTCAACTGGAGACCGTGTTGCGCTATATCGAAATCGGCCGGGGCGAGGCGGGCGCGCCAAGAATCGGCGGCCGGCAGCTTACCGGCAGCGATTTCGACAAGGGCTTCTTTGTCGAGCCCACCGTTTTCGCCGACGTGACGCCGGACATGACCATCGCGCGCGAAGAGATCTTCGGACCCGTCCTGGCCGTCATGCGCGCCCGCGATTTCGAGGACGCCATGCGTATCGCCAACGATATACCGTTCGGACTTTCAGCGTCTCTCCAGACCACCAACGTCTCGCGCGTCTTCGAGTTTGTCTACAGGATGGAGGCGGGCCTGCTTACCGTGAACCTTCCCAGCGCGGGCATCGAGTATCACCTGCCCTTTGGAGGGACCAAAGATTCCAGCTTCGGGCCCAAGGAACAGGGACCCGCCGCGCTCGACTTTTACAGCGACTACAAAACTGTCTATCTGAAATACTAATGCGCCTCGGACAAATTAAAGCCGAAGGCGGCTACCTGGCCGCCGTATTCGAACAAGACCTGGCCCGCGCGGTTCCAGGCTACACCGTCGCCGACCTGATTCGCCGGTCGGAAGCCCAGGGTGTCTCGCTGGCCAAGACCGCCGCGCGTCTCGCCAGCCACCATCCGGCGCCGCACCCGCCGGCGCTGCCCATCGTGCCCGTGGAGGTGTGGGCCTGCGGCTGTACCTATGAAATGAGCGCTTCATTCCGCGACCTGGAGCATGGCACGCGCGACGGCATGTACGCTTACGTCTATAATCAGCCGCGTCCCGAGGTGTTTTTCAAAGGGACGGCGCGGGTCTGCGTGGGCCCCGGCCAAGCCATCGGCATCCGCGCGGATTCGCGCTTCACGGCGCCCGAGCCGGAGCTGGCCCTGGTGCTGGGCAGCAAGGGCAACATCGTGGGGTACACGCTGGCCAACGACGTCTCGGCCTGGGATATCGAGCGCGAGAACGCGCTGTACCTGCCGCAGTCGAAGTGCTACACGGCATGCTGCGCGCTGGGCCCGGTGATCGTGACCGCGGAGGATCTGCCCGACCCTTACAACCTGGAAATGACCTGCACCATCACGCGCGAGGGCCAGCCGCGCTTCCGGGGCAGCGTATCCACCGCGAAACTGCACCGCAAATTCGAGACTTTGATCGAGTATCTGCGGCGCGCCAACCCAACGCCCGCCGGAACCGTGCTGCTCACCGGCACCGGCATTATCGTGCCGGAAGACGGCGCGCTGGCTCCCGGCGATGTGGTGACTATCAGCGTCCCTGAGATCGGCGAGTTGACTAACCATGCCCAAACCGTCGGCGCTCTTTGACCTGAAGCGTTCACTCCTGGAATCGTACGCGGTCAACGAGCGCATCAACCAATACCTGCTCGAAAATCTGAGTGACGCTGCCTGGAACGCCGAACCGCCCGGCGGCAAGGGGCGCACCATCGCCGCCATCGCCGCGCACATGCACAACGTGCGCCACATGTGGCTGGTGGCCGCGGCCAAGGGCAAGCCGCTGCCCGATAAACTCGACCGCGCGACAGTCACGAGAAAGGAAGCCATGCAGGCTCTGGCGGAGAGCGCGAAGTGCTGTGCGCAGCTGCTGGCCGAAGCGCTAGACCACCCCGAAGGCAAGGTGAAAAACTTCCGGCCCGACGTGGTGGGGATGTTCGCCTACCTGGTCTCGCACGACGCGCACCACCGCGGACAGATCTGCGCGTTGGCGCGGCAGCTGGGTCATCCACTGCCGAAGCAAGCCACGTTCGGGATGTGGGAGTGGGGCACGCGCTGGAAGGAGTGCGGTTAGACCTTGTGCGTAGCACCCGAAACAGGTGGCGACCAATAGGGGTGGTGGCTGCGTTAGTGTTTTGGCTCGCCATTCGCGCTCCCGGCCAGGTGCAGGAACGGGTGCATGGCCTGATTCAGGACGCCGGCGGATCGCCGGTCGCGGGCGCTCAAGTCGTCGCCCACAGCTCTCGGGAAAACACCGATCGGGCATCCGTGAGCGCCGCGGACGGATCTTTCACGATGGATGGCATCAGTCCAGGCCATTACCGGTTCAAAGCAACGAAGCGCGGGTTCGCCGATTCGCCGGTGGCGGAAGCGGACCTGACCGCCGGCGAGGATCTGAACCTGAATCTCACGCTGGGCGCGAACCAGACATTTTTGAAAAGATTTGCGCAAGCCTATGCCAAGGACTGGCAAGGCGCGGGCGACAGCGGCCCTGAACCTCCGCGCCGTACTTTGCCCTCGCCCTTGAATTCGCCGCCTTTTCCAAACTCCGACTGGTCTTACGGCGGATCTCCCGAAATCGGTGCGCCGGATACCAATGTGCCCCCGCTCATGGAAGCTCTCTACGGCGGCTCGAATGGCCAAGCCTGGGAGCAAAGCAGAGTCAAGGTCTACGGCTGGCTGGAGGGCAGCTTCAACCTGAGCACCTCACACGATTCGAATTATCCGGCCACCTATGACATCTATGCGAATCGCGCCGAACTCGACCAGGCGGTGCTCTATGTGGAACGCCTTCCCGACACGGTTCAAACCGATCACATCGATTGGGGATTCCACCTCAGCGGATTGTTCGGCACCAGTTACCGGTTCACCACCAGCCTGGGCTATTTCAGCGGGCAATTGCTCGACGACCACCACGAGTACGGGTTTGATCCGGTGCTCGAATACGCTGACCTGTATATCCCCCAGGTTGCCGAGGGACTTAACATCCGCGTCGGCCGCTTCATCTCGATTCCGGGTATCGAAGCGCAATTGGCTCCCAATAACTACGTCTACACCCACTCGCTGTTGTATTCGGTTGATCCGTTTACCGACACGGGGATCCTGGGTACAGTCAAACTCAACGACCACTGGCTGGTTCAGTTGGGGCTCACCGCGAGCCATGACGTGGCTCCCTGGACGCCAGATGCGAGGCCGTCCGCAACGGCCTGTGTCAGCTATACGTTCAATAACGGCAACGACAATGTGTACTCCTGTGTGAACGGTCTTAACGGCGGTCAGTACGCCTACAACAATCTGCAGATGTTCGACAACACGTGGTATCACAAGTTCAGTAAGTCGTGGCACATGGCGACCGAGGCCTGGTATATGTATGAAAGGGATGTGCCCAGCGTTTTCGGCCCGATAGAACCCGAGAAAGGCACGAACGGTGCGTTCTGTTCCGCGGGACAGATTCGCTGCCTTGCGCCGGAGTGGGCGATGGTGAACTACGTTGAAAAACAGTTCTCGGCGAAAAACTACCTTTCGATCCGCACCGATTTCTTGGACGACATGAAGGGCCAGCGAACCGGCTACAAGACACGGTACGCGGAGGAGACTCTCATGTGGGGACATTGGGTGGGAACCACCGTTATCCTCCGCCCCGAGCTCAGATTCGACCACTCTTTCGACGTCGCGGCGTATAACAACGGGAGCAGGAAGAGCCAGTTTCAGTTGGCGATGGACGTAATCCTGAAGTACTAAGAGTGAGTCGGAGCTACTTGCCCGTCCAGCAGGGCGCGCGCTTTTCCAGAAAGGCCGAAATTCCTTCTTGCGCGTCCGCGGCCAGCGAGTTCATCGACATTACTTCCTTGGCATAGGCGTAGGCTTTGGGCTGGTCCAGGTCGATCTGTGTGTAATATGCATGCTTGCCTAGCGACACCGTCAGAGTACTGGCATCCGCGATGCGCGCGGCCAGTTTCCGGGTTTGCTCCTGCAGGCCGGCCGCCGGGACAACCAGGTTGACGAGGCCCCAGTCCGCCGCGGTCGCTGCGTCGACCATCTCGCCGGTCAGCAACATCTGGAGCGCGCGCTTGCGCCCCACCGCGCGGCTCAAGGCCACCATGGGGGTGGTGCAGAACAGGCCGATGCGCACGCCGGGTGTAGCGAAGGCGGCCTGGTCGGACGCGACGGCCAGGTCGCAGGTGGCCACCAACTGGCAGCCCGCCGCGGTGGCGATGCCTTGCACCTCCGCGATCACGGGCTGCGGGATGGCCTGGATCTTCATCATCAGCTCGCTGCACACGTCGAACAGCCGCCGGTACTCGTTGATATCGCGACCTACCATCTCGGAGAGATCGTGGCCGGAACAAAAGACCTTGCCCGCGGCCGCCAGAATGATCGCACGAATGGCGCGGTCGCGCCGGATGGCATCCAGGAAATCGATCAGTTCCAGCATTAAATCGAGCGACAGCGCATTGCGGCGTAGCGGACGGTTCAGCGTGACGACGGTTACCGGCCCTTCGTGTTGCACGCAGATATTCGTATAGCTCATGATGGCTTCCCTATCTCTCAGTAAAGCATGGGAGCCAGGATCGGTACACTGGAAGGGACGGCACAGCGCGCCACCGCATGAATAACGCCAAAACGCAGCAGGCAGCTCACGGGGCCGGGCCGCTTCCGGACGAGACGGCGCGGGATCCGGTCTGCGGGATGACGGTGGATCCGAAGTCCGCCACGCATACCGATTCGTTCGCCGGCGAGCCTTATTTCTTCTGCGGTGAAAGCTGTCTGGCGAAGTTCCGGAACGAGCCGGCGCGGTATGCGAGGCTGCGGCCGGCGCCATCGGACCCCGTGCGCGCGGGTGACGCGGCCGACGCGGCCAAGGTTAGGGAGTACACCTGCCCGATGCATCCCGAAGTGCGGCGGCCAGGTCCCGGCGCGTGTCCGATTTGCGGTATGGCTCTCGAACCCACGGCTGTCTCGCCGGGCGCCGAGCAGAATCCGGAACTCGTAGATATGAAGCGGCGGTTCTATATCAGCCTGGTCCTGACCATCCCGGTATTCGCCGCTGCCATGGGGGAGATGATCCCCGGCCAACCGCTGCAGCACCTGGCGCCGCAGCGGATCTGGACATGGCTCGAACTCAGCCTCGGCAGCATTGTGATTCTGTGGGGAGGCTGGCCTTTCCTTGTGCGGGGCTGGCATTCCATCGTGAATCGCAGCCTGAATATGTTCACCCTGATCAGCCTGGGTGTGTCGGTGACGTACCTGTACAGTCTCATCGCAGTGCTGGCACCTGGAGTTTTTCCGGCGGCCTTCCGGGACCATGCGGGCAACGTCGCGGTTTATTTCGAAGCCGCCGCCGTTATTGTCACACTGGTCCTTCTGGGACAGGTGCTGGAACTGACGGCACGCAGCCAGACCGGATCGGCCATCAAAGCCCTGCTAGGCCTGGCGCCGAAGACGGCACGCCTGGTGCGCGAGGATGGCTCCGAAGGGGATGTGGCATTGGAACAGGTGCAGGTGGGCGCGCAACTGCGGGTCCGGCCGGGCGAGAAGGTGCCGGTGGACGGTATCGTGTTAAGCGGCGCCAGTACGGTCGATGAATCGATGATCACGGGCGAAGCGATCCCAGTCGAAAAAGGAGCCGGCGATCGAGTCACAGGCGCAACGGTGAACGGCGCCGGCACCCTGGTGATGCGCGCCGAACGCGTCGGGTCGGAGACTCTGCTGGCCCGGATTGTACGGATGGTGTCCGCAGCCCAGCGGAGCCGTGCGCCAATTCAGAAGCTGGCCGACACTGTGGCCGGCTACTTTGTGCCTATAGTAGTCGGCGCTGCGATTCTGACTTTCATCGTCTGGGCGTTGGGCGGCCCTCAGCCGCGCATGGCGCACGCTTTGATCGCGGCGGTTTCGGTGCTGATTATCGCCCCCCCCC